>JADFMD010000247.1 GCA_022564055.1 Gemmatimonadota bacterium | reverse complement strand
GAAGGAGCGCGCGTCGGTTCCGGCGAACGTGGACGCCGCTCTCCGGTGTGCCCTGGAGAAGCTGCCGGCGGATCGTTTCACTTCGGCCCAGGACTTCGTGAGGGCGCTTGGGGACGAACACTTCCGGTATGGGGAGCTGGCCACGGTGGGCGCAGGTGATGCGGTCGGTCCGTGGAATCGGCTGACCTTGGCCATGACGACGCTCGCAGCGTTGCTCGCGCTCACCCTCGGTTGGTCGCTCCTCCGTACCGAGCCTCCGGGGCCGGTTATCCGGGTCGCCGTGGTGGTCCCGGAGGAGCAAGCCTTTCGGGCCAGCGCGGAGACATTCGACCTGTCGCGCGACGGATCATTCATGGTCTATCGAGGGAACAGCGTCCAAGGGACACCTCAGCTCTGGCTGAGACGGTGGGATGCGCTGGGTGCTGCACCGATCCCCGGTACGGATGGGGCGAATCAGCCGGCGATTTCCCCGGATGGTCGAGAGGTGGCTTTCGACGTCGGGGGCTCTATTCGCGTGGTTCCGCTCGATGGTGGCGTTTCGCGGACGCTCACCGACGATGTGTTTTGCTGCGTGAGATGGAGTCCCGATGCTGCCTGGGTCTACTACCTCGGCCAAGCCCGGGGACTGAACCGGGTGCCCTCGGATGGTGGCTCGCCCGAGGTTGTCACACGAGTGAACGACGCGGATGGAGAGGTCATGCACCCATTTGTCGACCCCTTGCCTGGTGGCCGGGCGGCGCTCTACACCGCCCAAGGCTCAGAGGGTTCGAGAATAAAAGCGGTGGATCTGGAAACGGGAGAGATCAAGGATCTCACGGCTGGCACCTATCCGCGTTACAGCCCCACGGGACATCTTCTCTTCGTGGAAGCCGATGGGAGCAGCCTGTTGGCAGCCCCCTTCGACCTGGAAACGCTGGAGCTCACGGGCACCGCGGTTCCCGTGGTCGAGGGGCTGCAACAGCACGCACTTGGCTACCAGTTCTACGCTCTCTCCCAGAGTGGCAGGCTCGTTTACCGGACCGGTAGTGGCGGCGGCGTTCACACCCCTGTATGGGTGGATCGTGACGGAAACTTCCGAGAGGTGGATGCCGGATGGGAGTTTCCCGGCGACCCAGACCTTTCCAGTCTTGCCGTTTCCCCCGACGGCACCCGGCTCGCCACGTCGATAACAGACTCGGACGGAACCACGGACCTTTGGGTCAAACAACTGGACACCGGCCCTTTGTTCCGACTCACGTTCGACGGAACGGAGAACCTCAGGGCCGTGTGGTCGCAAGACGGACAGTTCGTGACGTTCGTGTCGAATCGTGCGGGACAACGGGATCTCTGGAGAAAGAGAGCGGACGGGAGCGGCCAGGCCGAGCTCGTGCTGGACAGGGAACGGCCGATCCAGGAGTTCGCCTACACGCCCGATCGTACCTGGCTCGTCTTCGTGGAATCGGATGGGCGGATCGCCAACGGCGACATCTTCGCGATACGCCCTGGGGTGGACAGTGTAGCGACTTCATTGATCACGGGCGGGGGGGGCTTCCTCGGGGAGATGTCGCTTTCACCCGACGGTCGCTGGCTTGCCTATAACCAAGAGGGTCAGGTGTGGGTGCGTCCTTTCCCCGACGTCAATGCGGGTCTGTGGCAGATATCGACGGTCAGGGGTGATGAGCCCAGGTGGGCACACAATGGTCGAGAGTTGTTCTATCAGGGTGGGCCGAACCCGGGCGAACAGATGGTTGCCGAAATCATCGTAGATCCGTCGTTCGCCGTGGGGCAGCAGCGAGTCCTGTTTTCCTTGACCCCCTACTTGGTCGGGAACGGGTGGGCGGGATACGATATCGGCCCCGATGACCAGCGAACGATGATGTTGATGGCCGTGGGGGGAGAGGACGACAGGCAGTTGATCCTTGTCGAGAATTTCTTCGAAGAGTTGAGGGAGCGGGTGGGCAACTGACGCTTGTACCGACCCAATTGAGCGCCAATACGTGGACGCTCACGGTCGTGGATTGCGCCGGAAAGGAGGCTGAAATGAGCATTCGAGTGATGGTGCGTGGCTCCGCTCTACTTCTCGTCGTTCTCTGTGTCACCTCAACGCCCGGGTTCGTCTCGACCGCGTCGGCCCAGGCTCCAGCCTCCGACCCCGGAACGTGGGAAGTCCCCAGGACACCGGACGGCCATCCGGACCTCCAGGGGAACTGGACGAACATGACGCTCACTCCGTTCGAGCGGGAGGAGGGTAGGGGCCCGGTGTTCACGTGGGCCGAAGTCGAGGAGAT
>JADFMD010000109.1 GCA_022564055.1 Gemmatimonadota bacterium | reverse complement strand
GCCAGAGTTTTGCCTTCAGCTTCCTCCCCGCAGCCCCTCACAGGACCACGCTTGCCGTTCAGCTAGGGGTTCCCAGCCACCGGGGCCCCCAGGGGACTTTCACCCCCAAGTCACTTCCCGCTTGGCTTTCGCCGCACGGTTATTCGCCCGCCATACGGCGGGCCGCGCCATGCCTGGCGCACGTCGGGTAGCCCGGGCGGTTGCCCGCCCGAGCCCCCTCAGATCCGAGCAAGGAGATTTCCACCACTCGGCTCCTCCGTTGAAGCAGTCTCACGGTGCCCGAGGGCCTTTGGGGCCGCTTTCGGGTCAGAACGCAATAGCCGTCTGACAAGCGCGTCGTGGACCCTCTTAAAGCGCCAAGTGGCGGAGGCACCGTCACCGGCCGCCGGGGCCAATCGCCCTCTGAGGACCACGCCCTGATCCGGATCCGGAGTAAGATCGCCGGGATGTCGGCCTCCGGGTTCCGGGTCGTGCTTCGCTCGCTCCGCTACCCTCAGAAGTTCCGGGGACATGAGGAATCCTTGGTCTGTGCCCAGGCTCATGGTTCCCTCCCGAAAGAAGGCGTAGCTGAATCGCTCGATATCTTTCCTCATAGAGGGACCCGACGAGCTCACGCGTGTCGTCGTCATAGTACGCCCGATATCTGCCGCGATACCGGCCGCGGCCGGTCCGTGGTATCCGCCGCGGAAGTGGCACACCCAACCGTTCGAGCACCGGCGGTAGATGGCTCTCGATCTCCTCGAGCTTGATGACCTTGTCCACGAGCGGGTGGCCGGCCTCATCCCCGGCAAAGCCGATATAGGAAAGAGCACCGAAAGGAATCACTCCCCTCTCCACCCCGGCCGCAGCACCACGTCGACGCTCGGGATCGAGGGTTCGAACTCAGGCCCGGAAGCCCTGATGTCGTGTGGATCGCCTCCTCAGCCGTGAGAGCTGGCCGCCCTCACGGAAGGCGAACATCTCATAAAGCGACACCAAGCGGCTCCACGGATTCCTCACCATGACGAACTTGAAGTAACCGTCAAAGTCCCAACCCCGGGCGGCGAACACATCACGCAACTCTACCGGACGCATGTGATTGTAAAACGGGAAGTCCGCGGTGACCTCGTGGGCGGGCCGGCCGTGGATCTCGGAGTAGGCGTCGAGAAGCCTACGGACCGACCTCGAACCCGTTTTCGGACTCGCGAAGAACACGAATCGATGTCGGTGGGAGATGCGCATGGGGTCAGTAAGGCCTCGGAGTGCTGCAGACGACCAAAATGATAGCCCGGCGGAAGCGGAGGGCACAGGGTCGGGCCTGTCAGCGGTTGTTGCGTGCAAACCCGGCGGCAGCGAAACTCCTGATGCCCGCAGTCACTTTGAGGAAGCGTTGGAGATCCCGTTCGTAGAGCCGCCGGACGTCCAGTTTCAGCTGATCGCGGAGCGCCGTCTTGCGGAGACTTTCAACCAACCACCTCCTCCTGAGTAGGTCGCACCGCACGTGATCGTTTCCCACCGGCACGAATTCATTTTTCTGAGGCCTCGCAAGGTGGCTGGCACGAGCGTCGAGGTCGCGATGAGCCGGCAATGCGGCGACGACGACATCATCACTCCGATCGGTCGACATCAGGCGAGGTGGGACCACGACGCATGGGCGGATCTCGGACGGCTACGGACGGGATACCGTCGCCACGCCACCGTCGAACAGGTCCGATCGAGGCTCGGAGACGAGTTATGGAACCAGTACCTGAAATTCTCCATCGTCCGGAACCCCTGGGACCTGGTAGTTTCGCAGTACCACTGGGCAACGCGCGAGGGCGCGATCGGGCGGGGCGCCTGGAACACCCTCAGCAGGTTCTGGCGGGAGCCGACGCGTATTCGGAGCAACGTCCACACGGTTGTGGCGAACGCGGCTCGGTTCGTGTACGGATCGGAGCCTGTCTCCTTCGACTTCTTCGCCACCCGACTGCTGCGGTACTACGGTGACAACGGTGACCAGTACTTCCATCGATCCGGGGCGCTGGCACTGGACTTCGTGATCCGGTTCGAGCACCTCGAGTCGGATTACATGGCCCTGTGTGAACGGCTTGGCCTGCCCGGTACCGGCCTTCCCTCGCTCAAGTCGAAGACTCGAACCGCCCACGGGCCCTACTCGGCCTACTACTCCGACGAAACGCGAGAGCGGGTAGCCCGAGCCTATCGACGTCACATCGAGGAGTTCGGCTTCACGTTCACGGAGGGTTGAGCGACGTCCAGCACCCGTCAGGTGTGGAAGTCGTAGCGAAAGAGCGTCTCGAAATCCCTCATGTGCGAGCGCACGGAAGCGATGGAGCCAGGAGGCCACTCGATCGAGAATCTCGACCGCCGGGGCTCGCTCAAGGTCACGGAGGCGCACCGCTGCACATATTCGTCGGAGGCGCCCAGGCCAAGGAATTCGATGATCATCGCTAGGCCGGAGATCGGCTCCGCGAGGTACGCCTCCTGGTGAATGTCCAGGATCTCTAACTTGCACGTGGTTCGGACCTCCTCCATCCGTCGGCACTGCAAGAAGTAGGCGGCGATCTTCTTGTCGAGAAGATCCGGCAAGACTACGCCTTCGGTCCCTGCCCGGCTCGACGCCTTCGTGACCGAGTGGTGGCGATTATGCATAGTTGCGATCGAGTCGAATGGGTTTCGAATCACATGGAGCAGCCTCAGCTCGCACTGTATCGTGTCGCGGAGCCGATCCAACAGCTGGGGTTTCTCATGGATGCGCGTTAGAGTCCGCCGCCCTTGCTTGTCCCCTATTACGCGGAGCCGTTCCCAACGACCCTGATGCCCTCCCGGCACCGCGTAGTCGTACCCGGACCATCGGTTCCGCCGGACCCTCGCCATGAATGCCGAGCGCATGGTGAGCGCCTTGAACAAGGTGCGGCGGTCAGCGCCCAGCTCGACCATCCGAAGAGCGTCCACCTCCATCGCGATCGCCATATTCGGGTGCGCATCCAGCATCGAAGCGATGAAGGAGTGACCGCTCCTCGAGTACCCGAGGAATGCGCAAAAGACCTCCACGTCGTCGTACGTTTCGGGATCGAACCGGCTGAGCGCGGCACTGAGCCCGTAGGCCCCGAGAGCCACGCCGCGGCGGAAGCGGTTACCCACGCTGCGCCGCCGGTGTCGCGCCAGGCCGGCGCCGGCTCGAGGAAAGATGCACGACGCGAGTCACGGGTGAGCCGTCCTCCTTAGTCATCTTATCACTGGGTTTGAGCACCCTCGCGTGGCAACCCGACAGACTACCGAGGTTGCACGCCACGGTAGGAAAGGTTCCTGCCCAGGACAAGGTAGGAGGGAAGTCGAATCTCGCTGCCATTTGTTGCATTCAGGTTCGGGTTCAGCGAGACTCCGAAAGCAACGGACTGAATAAACAGGGATGCCATGAACGATTGACGATGTCCATCAAATTTTTCCGTTTCTTGACGCTCTGCTCTGCACTCGCCTTGGCCGGTGCCACACCCCTCACGGCGGTCGCCACGCCCGCTGTGACACAGGCTCCGCCCGCCGGGAACGTGGCTTCCGCCCCGGCTCCCCACGCCGGGGCCGCGGTAGACGATGCATTTTCGAGGAACAATCCGAGGGTCACCGAGGCGGACATGCTCTATGGGGAGCACCTCGTCGCTGAATCCCTTGAGGTGCTCGAGGGCATACTCGACCTAGAGCCCGAGAGCTATCAAGGGCTGCGGGACGCAGCCCGCTCTGCCATCGCCCTGGGACTTCTCTCCCGTGGCAGAGAGATACAGAATCAGTGGTACAAGATCGGGGAGTCCTACGCTCGTCGCGCCACCGAGGTCGAGCCGGAGAATATCGTAGGGCTGTACTGGCTGTTGACCGCGAAGGGTCTCCGAGCCGCCCAGTCGGGGGGCAGAGAGGCGTCGGCCCTCGGCGGGGAGGTCTACGATCTGGCGCACCAGGTGTTGGAAATGGATTCCCTCCATGCCGGCGCCTACCACGCCCTCGGTGTTCTCAACTACAGGGTGCGGAGACTCTCCTGGATCCAGCGTTTTGTGGCGAGGAATTTCCTCGGCGCCGACGTCATGAACTCGACCAGTTGGGAGGACGCCGAGCGGTACCTCCTACGCGCCGTGGAGCTGAGGCCCGAGTACATCCTTTTCCATCTGGACCTCGGGAGAATGTATCTGAATCGGGACCGGAAGGATGAGGCGCGAAGCCACCTTGAAAGAGTTTTGGAGCTGCCGATTCTGGAGCCGCCAGACCCCCGGTTCCAAGCGATCGCGGAGCGCCGGCTCGCGGAGACTCTCGACTAGCATCATCTCTGATCGCGGGTCTCGAAGAAGCTCCTCAGACCCCGGTCGGTGAGGGCGGGGACGAACCTCTCGCGCTCGGCCCAGATTCGCATCTGCGTGACATCGGTCCCACTCGAGTCCAGGTAGGCCACGGCAAGCGCCACGACTTCCTCGGTTGGGATCGGGGCACCCGACGCGTGCTCGGCGAGATCATCGTAACCAGCGTCCTCCGAGGCGATCCATAGTGCGAGTTGCTGGACGACCGGAGCCACCAAGGGGTGAAGGTTCAGCCCCTGAAACAGCCACATGACATTACGCATCGCGATGTTATCGTCGGCCGACCGGATTTCGAATCGGTCCCGCGGCTCGGAGGCCGAGGGAGTCGGAGGCATGCTGCGGGCCAGCACCTGCCAAGTCTGGGGGCCGTCCTCGAAGAGAACGATGGCCCCGTCTCTGCGCGCGATCATGTCGATCGCTCGTCCCTGGGTCTCGAAGTAAGTTCCGACGGGAAGTGTGATCACCATAGGTTCGGGCCGGGTTCTCCTGATCGTCATGGTGACGGTCTCCCCTCCAAGACCCGCGGCGCTCACCTCGATAAGGCCCTCGCTGATCGCCTCGAGAACGTCGTAGCTCGCGATGACCGGCCGGGGCTCGGTCCCAGCCGTGCCCTCCTGGGCGGCGGTCTGAAAGATGAACAGGTGTTGGCTCGGCAGGAACTCGTGCAGCTCGATGAGCTCGAACCCCGCCGGGCCCCATTCGCTGAGGACCTGGCGGACCGACATCCGGTGGTCGCCCTTGATGTGGTCCCCCGTGCCGTCCTCGACCCTATACTCGAGCAGAGCCACCCTTCCGTCGCGCTTCAGCGCCTCCCGCATCTTGGCGAGCATGGCCCCCGGGTTCCCGAACTCGTGATACACGTCGACAAGCAGGATCCAGTCGATCTCGCCCTCAGGCAGCTTCGGGTCGTCGAATTCGCTCAGGACGGGAACGATGCCCGTAAGGCCCTCCTCTTCGACATAACCTTGTAGGATCTCCAGCATCTCGGGCTGAATGTCGACGGCGTAGACGGTGCCCGAGGGCGCCACGAGCCTGGCCATCCTCCGCGTGAAGAACCCGGAGCCGACCCCGATGTCCGCGACGATGTCGCCGTCCTCGAGGCCCATCACCGCTAGCATCTCGTCGGGCATCTCTTCGGCGACACGCTCGGGGCGCTCTAGCCAGCCGGCTCCCTGGTAGCTCATGAACTGCGCCGGCACGCGTGGGGGTAGCTCTACGGGCAGCTCCTGCGCCCCGGCGGAGGTCAGCCCGACGCACAGCAAGAGACCAGCGCAGAGCAAGAACTCGACACTTGCGCCCAAAGCCAGCCTGAGCGCCTGTGTGCGCGATCCGTACGACGAGGGTGCGATGGCGGTCTTCATGGTTGGCATGACAAGCTCCCGTGACACTTCAGTCGTGGATGGTCATTGCAGACGACTATAACTCGTCGAACAGCTCTTCCATGCGCCTCCGGGTGCGCTCGTCGGGCAGCCGCCCCACGCCGGCGCCCATGTTGTCGACGAGGTGGTCCGGATCCGAGGTTGCGGGAATTACGACCGTCACCGCCGGATGCGCGAGGATGTACTTGAGGAAGAACTGTCCCCAGCTCTGGCAATCGAACTCGGCGGCCCAGTCCGGAAGCTCCCGACCCCTCACGGCGCCAAAAAGTCGGCCGACGTTGAACGGCTCGTTCACAATTACCGCCATTCCTCGATCCTGCGCCAGGGGAAGGAGACGCTCGGCGGCCTCGCGTTCCCCGAGCGAGTAGTTGACCTGGAAGAAGTCGAGCTCCTCGGTCCGGAGCACCTGCTCCATCTGCTGGTACTGTCGTGCGAAAGAGGTAGTCACGCCCACGTACCGCGTTCGACCCTCCTCCTTCGCCTCCCGGATCGTCCTCAGGTGGATGTCGACATCCCGCAAGTTGTGCACCTGGTTGAGGTCGATCGTGTCGCGCCCCCAGCTCTCGTGCGACCCCGCCTGCTGATCGAGCCCGGCCTGCCGCCCTCCCCCGGTCGAGATCTTGGTCGCAAAGAAGAGGTCATCTTGGATTCCGATCTCCTGAACCATCTGGCCGGCTACCTTCTCCGAGGTCCCGTATGACGGAGACGTATCGAAGAAGCGACCCCCCATCTCGTGGAAGAGCTCGAGCACGTCACTCAACTCCACCCACTCTGGGCTCGGCGGGCCCACATTGAACGTGCGCGCGCTGCCGAGACCCACCGCGGGAATCTGCTCCCCCGAGGAGGGGATCGAACGCATGAGGAGTGCTTGCTGCTGGGTAAAGGCGGGCACCTCATTCAGGAGCAATGCTGCCCCGGTCCCCGCGCTGATCCTGAGCATCTCCCGACGCGAAATTTTCATGTGGTCACCTCATAGACTGTACGACGATCGCTCCGGCGGTCACGTCAAGATGAGAAGGGGCAGGGCAAATGGGCAAGCAGAGGACCCGTCGATCGCAAGGAGGGTGGGTCGAGGGCTTGTTACGCTAGCCAGGGCCGGAAGGGCCAGCTAGAAGAAGTGGGAGTGCAAGGCGGTGACGGCCTTCTTCAGGTCGACCTGTTGGATCACGAGCCCGATGTTGACCTTGATCGCCCCCTGACTGATCACTCGAACATGTACGCCCGCCTCAAAGAGCGTACCAAGCACCTGGGCCGCTATGCCATGGGTGTGCGCGATCCCCTGGCCCACAACACAGATCAGCGCATGGTCGGGCTCGACCGAAACCTCACCCAACTCGCCGAGCTCCTCGCAGAACGCCGGCAGATGGTCGGCTCGATCCGCGGTCATGGTGATCGACACCTCGGAGGTGGCGACCAGGTCGACGTCGACCTCATGGGCCTCGGCGATCCGGAACACCTTGGCGAGGAACCCGTGCTGTTGCAGCATCGGTGGGGACACCAGGGTGATCAGGTGAATATCCTTCTTGTGCACCACGGCCCGGACGGGGGAACTGGACTCGTCGTACACCGGCAGGATGACCGTCCCGGGGTTGTCGGGGTTGTGGGTGTTCAGAACCCGCACAGGGATGGACTTCTCGATCGCCGGCAGAATCGTGGCCGGGTGGAGCACCTTGCCACCGTAGTAGGCGAGCTCGCTCGCTTCGCCGAAGCTCATGAACGGTATCGGGCGGGCACCCTCGACCAAGCGCGGATCCGCGGTCATCACACCATCGACGTCGGTCCAGATCTGGATCTCCGCAGCATCGAGCGCGTTGCCGAACAGGGCCGCCGAAAAATCGGAACCGTTTCGGCCCAGAGTGGTGATGTTGCCGTCGGCGTCCTGGCCGAGGAAGCCCGTCAGGATCGGGATACCCTCGAGCTTGCTCATGTTCTTGGCGATCCGGCCGTCGTCCGCAACCGGGCGCGCACGACCGAAGTTGCTGTCGGTGCGCAAACCGACCTCGAACGCGTCGACGGCCTGGGCGGGCAGCCCCTGCTGGTTGAAGTAGGCCGCGACGACCCGCGCCGAACACCGCTCGCCAAAGCTCAGGAGGAGATCCCGGACCCGGGGACTGGCCTCGGACACGAGCTTCATCCCTTGCACCAGGTCGGCCATCTCGCCGAGCTGTTCATCGAGGAGAGCGACCGGCAGATCGAGATCCTGGAGGAGCCGGTGGTGGAGATCCTCGATCTCGGAGACGTCGGCGTCACCCCCGGGCGCGGTTCGAGCGATCTCAACGAGGGAGTTCGTCACACCCGCGTGCGCCGAGACCACGAGCACGGGATCTTGGTCAACGCGGTCGCGAACGATGCGGAATACGTTCTGAATGGATT
Organism: Gemmatimonadota bacterium; assembly: GCA_022564055.1. Classification (GTDB taxonomy): domain Bacteria; phylum Gemmatimonadota; class Gemmatimonadetes; order Longimicrobiales; family Gaopeijiaceae; genus UBA822. Next base: position 913 of record JADFMD010000109.1, on the reverse strand, counting down.
CGGCGGTTCCCAGTGAGGTCCCACCGAACTTCATGATGATCATCGTATTCGACTCGGGTCGGTTCTCAGGGTAAGTGGCGGTCCGGTGCGCTCGGGATGGAGAGTTGAGATGCTACAATCGCCAGCCATGCGGCGCATCGAAGATCTCACCTACGGTCGGGATATGGTAGGCGGCACCTCACGAAAGACTCTGGGAATGACTCGAGATTCCGGGGGAGGGAGACCTTCGTCGTATACGTATAATTCGATATCAAACATACGTACGCCGTCTAGATACCCAGTGGCCTTACGGCTCCCTCGCTCGGCGATTACGCTGGCCCTACGTTGAAATCACTCGACGGTCAGCTCGGCCCCGCACAGCGAATTGTGGAGGACGTCATGTCTGAAACGCTGGATGCAAGCGTTCATGCCACTCCCCGGCACCTGTGGGTGGTAGGCGTCATCGCACTCTTATGGAATGCTGTGGGTGCCTTGGATTTCGTCATGACGCAGACCAAGAACGAAGCGTACATGAGCAGCTTTACACCCGAACAGCTGGAGTTCTTTTACGGCTTTCCCGCCTGGGTGGTCGCGGCCTGGGCCGTCGCGATTTGGGGCGGTGTAATCGGTTCGGTGCTGTTGCTTTTGAGAAAGCGTTTCGCGGTTCAACTCTTTCTCGTCTCCCTCGCCGCGATGGTGATCACGACGATCCAAAATTACGTCCTGTCCGACGGATTCGAGATCATAGGGGACACCTTCACCCTCGTTTTCACAGCCGCAATCTTCCTGGCCGCGGTGGCCCTGTTTCTTTACGCCCGCGCAATGCATAGACGGAGGGTGCTCGCGTAGAAAGAATCAGCACCAGGATTATTCCCGACACGCCCGACAGGATGGAGCTGCGGGGGTGCCTGCCGTACCGTGGGTCCGTCATCGG
>JADFMD010000108.1 GCA_022564055.1 Gemmatimonadota bacterium | reverse complement strand
TGACGCCCACGACCACATCACGGTTGCGCGCAATGGCCTCCTTTGCCGCCTCGACATCCGCGAGGCGCAGGTCCATCGTGTCGCCTTCGGGAAGGATACCGGCGCGCCCGATGTTGATGAGCACGCGCGCTGGCTGCGGCGCCGACCTCGCAATGACCGCCAGGTCGTCAATCTGATCCGCGCCCCCGGATCCGGCATCGACCCATCCGGTCACACCGCCGGCCAGGCCCACCAGGGGGCCCTCTTCTTCTCGGGCATAGTGCGTATGGATGTCGAGCAGGCCCGGAACGACGATCTTCCCCGTCGCATCGATGACCTCCGCGGCATCGCCCTCGATGTCGGCCTCGATCGCCGCGATCCGGCCGCCCGTGATCGCCACGTCGCGGATCGCGTCGACCCGCAGTGAGGGATCGATGACGCGCCCGCCCCTGACGATCAGGTCATAGTCGGCCGCGAACAGCTCCGAGCCACGGCCGAATGTCACGACGCCCACGGCGGTTGCGGAGACGAACTGACGCCGGTTCATCATTGTCTGATACCTCGTGGGTCGATTCTACCGGGAAACCACGCGGAACGACCACCAACGATCCGGACGGGGTGTGCCCACGGGTACGGCCGGGTTTAACGGCGAACTGTGAACCTGCAGCTTGTCGACCCTAGCGGCCCAGGCACGATCCAGCTCATCCGGGTCCATGATCCGGGTCGCGGTTACCGGGTACACCGCACCGTCCAGTCGCATTTTGGCCCTGCTGTTGCCGACCACGATGCCGGCCCAACGCTTGGCATCGCACCCGCTACAGCTGAGATAGAGCTCTCCTGCGCTCGTTGCCATACAGTTGAGGTTGATCGAATAGGGCAACAGGCCGGCGCTGACCTGAATCTGACAGAGCGGGACATCGTTGGCGAAAGACCAGTCGGCGATCTCTTCGTCGGCCTGATCACCAAACAACAACCCGCCAGGGGTCCGCTCGCAGGGGCAGGTGATCGACCACCCCAAGAAGGCCGTGACCAACAGACTTGCAGCGACGGTCGCGACGATCACACCGAGCTTGGTTCTCGTGAGCGACTTTTTTTCCCGTTCAGTCATGTTCTCTCCTCGAGCGGCATTGCAACGAACCTATCCTGCGGCACCCGAAGCGCCACGGTCCGGCCCCCCGGGTTTCAGCGGATTCCGTCGACCACACGGAAGACGCTCGCCTCCCGTCGCGACCGGCCGGGAACGAGGAACACGACGGAATCATCCCCGATGAAGTCCGGGAAAGCGAGCGGGGCGGCATCCTCGCTGTCGCTGAGCCTCGTGAGGCGCCGCCGGTCCCGGTCGAACACGAAGATGCCCCACGTACTTTCGTCGATTCCTCCGTCTCGGCGCCGCAGGCGTGGCCTGGCGAACGCCAGCAGCCGACCCGTTCGGTGCCACGCCACCTTGCGGGTCTGGATGCCGAGGTCGAGGACCTCGTTACAGCGTCCGGCCCCAAGAATTCTGAAGATCTTCGTCGTGCCGGTCGCCTCGTCGCGAGCGGCAAACTCGAGGCCGTCCTGCGACATGATCGGGGTGGAAAGGTCCATGTCCCTACACGGCGTCACCGGCTCACCGATCGGCCGGACCCGGGGAACACCCGTCCGGGGGTCCACCTGGATCTCGTAATCGCGGTAGACAATACCGGCGAACCAGCTCGTGAGCACGCGGTACACGGTCCGGGACTCGTCCTGCTCGAGGATGCCCACGGACGGGTACTGGTCCCGCATCCGTGGATCCGCAAAGAACGGCGCCGCCGATGCAGGCCTGTTGGCTCGCGCCGCCTCGAACACTTCGTCCGCTTCGAAGAAGCGGAGGCCGCCTCGGTTCGGACTGGGGGTCACGAAGTACCGGCCGTCCGGCGTCGGGACGAAGTCGACGTACCCGGACGCGAGACGGCTCCGCCCGTCCACCAGGTCCAGGAGGTAGATCCGCCCTCGCGACTCGTAGGCGAGGGCCTGTCTTCCCGGGACCCACCGGAAGTAGTCACTTGGACGCCCGACCGCCTCGTACTCCACAAGAAGACTGCCGCCTTCCGATGCCACACGAAACGTGGCGGCGGGAAACGTCGCGGTCGCAAGTGCGGCCGGGGAAGTTGGGGCGGAGGCAAACGTAGTGGATCGCGTCAGCAAGAAATGGCTGCGGCGGCTGTCCGTGGTCCCGGTGACCCGCCGCCCGATCATCTCCTCGTACGTCTCCGCGGTCTTGTAGCCCAGGATTGCGTGCCCGACCACCTGTCCGTCGTCATGCACGACGACCGCCGGTGCGTGGGCCAGAGCCCCAGCGCCGAGCATGGCGTCGGCTATGGGAATCGCACCGGCTCCGAGGGCCGGATCGGCATCGGCGTAGGCGTGCATCTCTTCGGTGCCGACCAAGGTGAGCCGCATCCCCAGCCTGCGGGCCGCCTCGGAGATCTCCGCAATTCCCGCACGCGATAGCGGCATGCGCCGAGACCAAAAGTAGACGATCCCCGAGCAGCCGTCGGAGCACTCTTCGAATCGCCTGGCGGCGTCCTCGAGGCTCGTGAGGGAGTCGAGGTCGGCCGGAAGCGGAGCCACAGCATACGCCAAAGGGGGGTCCGCCGCCGTGGGAGGTTCCGCTACACCGCGTACGTACACGAGGCCCGCGGCCGGCAGCCCCGCGACTGCGAGGACGGCGATCACGATCCGGGCTCGTCCTCGTTGCTCGGTGATCATTCGTCAACATCCGAGAGCGGGCCAGTAGGCGCAAGCAGATGCCCATGGACCCTCGCAAACTCCGCCGGGTCGCGATAATATGTGGGTGGAATTGTGGCTCACCTGTAAACGGGTAGGCGAGTAGGAGGAAACAGCATCATGGGCGGAAATCATAGTGTCGAGACCGGGCTCGGAGCCTTGCTCAAAGGCCGTGTCAGGGTGTTTTCGATGTTGGCTGCGGTCGGCCTGATGTCTCTCAACCCCGCCTCGCTCTTGGCGTGGGCCACGAGCCCACAAGTCCAGGCGGATCCGGTGGCGAACTATCCGGTGAGGGTGACGCTCATCCCCAACCCGAGGACCGACCTCACGTTCGCAAGGGATGTGGCGCCGATCATCCAGCAGAACTGCGAGAACTGCCATCGGCCCGGAAACGTCTCTCCGATGGTGCTCCAGACCTACCAGCAGGTCAGGCGATACGCGACGCGGATCCGCGACCGCGTGATCAGGCGGCAGATGCCGCCCTGGCCCATCGACAGAACCGTCGGGATCACGGAGTTCAAGAACGACCCCTCCCTGAGTGACGAGGAGATCAGGACGATCGTGGATTGGATCGATGCGGGCGCGCCGCTCGGCGATCCGGCGAACCTGCCCGAGCCGATGGTGTGGCCCGATGGAATAGAGTGGACGTTCAAGGCCGAGCTGGGGCCGCCGGATATGGTGCTCCAGTCGCCCATGTACAACGTGGTGGCCAACGGGATGGACCAGTGGCCCACTCCGATCACGCCGCTCGAAGATGTGCAGATCGAAGGAGCGCCTCTCACGCAGGACCGGTGGATCAAGGCCGTCGAGGTCCGACCGCACAGTGTCGAGGCCCGGTATGTCTTCCACCACGCCAACCCCGCCCTCATCATGCCCGGTGAGATCGTCGATCCGATGGAGCCGCAGTCGGGGAGGGTCAAGTTCATCGATTCGGCGGTCGGGACCACGGGCCGCATCTTTCCCGACAACCAGGGCCGGATGATTCGGCCGGGATCGAGCGTTAGCTGGGCCATGCACTACTTCCCGTACTCTCACGACATCGAGGCCGCGCTACAAGTCGCCGTCTGGTACTACCCCGTGGGGTATGAGCCGGAGTTCTACAGCATGGGCGACGTCCAGATGCAGACCAGCATGACCTCCTACACCGGTGAGTTCAATCCACGAACCGGAACGCGGGACAGTAGCGGTCGACTCCACGATCACTCCGACATCCTCATTCCCCCGAACAGCGTCACCACCCTGAGGGGGGTCCACGTGCTGGACCGGCCCGCCATGATGCACAGCATCCGGGGGCATATGCACTTGCTCGGGAAGTATCAGGTGCTGGAAGCGATCTATCCCGACGGCAGGTGGGAAATAATCAGTAAGCTCAATTGGGACCACAGCTGGCACACGCTTTTCCTGTACGAGGATCACGTGGCGCCCTTGTTCCCGAAGGGGACGGTGCTCCTCATGAGCTCGACTTTCGACAACACGGCCGACAACCCGCACAACCAGGACCCGGATCAGTGGATCACCGGCGGAGACCGGAGCGTCGACGAGATGGGTCATATTCGCCTGGGCCTCACTTACTTCGAGAACGAGGAGGACTTCCAGAAGATGGTCGAGGCACGGGAGCGCCTTCTGGACACCAGACCCGCGGCCCAGCCATAGGAGGACCCCCACGCCGAATCAAGGAAGACGTTGCCGATGAGATCGCCACAGCTTTCCCCGACAGGAGTCCTGCTCGCTGGGATGTTCGTGCTCGGCTCGACATCCCTCGAAGCGCAGCAGTGGGACGAAAAGATTCCGGGCAATGTGGGTGAGTGGAACGTGCGGATGCTGCGCCCCGCGGGGCAGCCCGTGATCCCCATTTTCGACGGCTGGGTGCTCGAAGAGGACGGCACGGCGACCCTGTGCCTCGGATACTTCAACCTGAATTTCGACGAGGCTCTGGAAATTCCGCTCGGACCGAACAACTACATCGAGCCGGCCCGCTTCGACGGAATTCAACCCACGTATTTCAATCCCGTGCCGATGCGTGCCCGCAACAAGCAGCGACACTATTGCGTCCTCACCTTCAACGTGCTCCAGGGGGACACTGAGCGCATCGTCTGGCACCTCGGACGTGACTACAAGGACTACTCGGCTCCCGCCCACTCGGGAGCCGAGCATTTCCGCGTGAACGACATATTCTTCCCCACGGATCGAGCCGATCGGGGCGGATCCATGGCGCCCCTCGTCCGGTTCGTCGAGCCGGCGGGCCCGGAGGGAATCGGCAAGGGCATTCTTGGCGGGAAGAGGGTCGGGCCCATCATGGCCAAGGTCGGCGAGCCGCTGACTCTGACCCTGGCCGTGAGGCAGCCGAGCCCGGAGGACTACCCCGAGGTCGCGCCCTACACAGGTGAGCCGAAGAGCTTCGAGGTGACTTGGCAGAAGTACTCGGGACCTCCCGACATCCTCGGAATCGTGACCTTCAGCGAGAACGAGTTCGACGTCGAGCCGGGGGAAGGACTCGCCGAGACGACCGCGATGTTCCGGGAACCCGGCGAGTACGTGCTGCTCGTGCAGGTGCTCGGCGGCGGGTACGACAACCAGTGTTGCTGGACAAACGGTTACGTGGAGGTCACGGTCACCCGATAGTGCGAAGTCGTTTTCGCTTGGGTGGGTGGGTGCAGCGATTGGCTCTCGAGCCGCTCCCTCAGTAGCTCGAAGAAGTTCTCGCCGAGCTTGCACAACCCCCTCCCAAATGCCTATCCCTTGATAAGGAAAGTTTTCTCGTTCCTACCCGAGGAACGGCCCTTCCACAGAGAGCCTGCGAGCCCGGGTTGTGCCAAATGGCTGACGCATCTTCAGAGAGCCCGGTTAAAGAGCTGGAAACCTTTATTGCGGACGATAGGATTATCGACCGCATCCTCCAGAGGAAAACCAAGAAGACCCATCCCGCTCAGCAGGTCGACTTAAGAGAGGTTCTCAGGGAAATCCTGCTGAGGGCGAACGAATTCGTCCCCTCCGATTCCGGCTCCATTCTCCTCGACGACCCCCTCCTCAAAGGGGACACAGGGCATCAGGGGAAGCTCTATTTCATGGCCTGCTTCGGGGTCGGCTCGGCCGGGCTCGTGGGCACTCACCTCCCTGACGAGCTGGGAATCGTGGGAGCCACCTATCAAACCGGTTTGCCTTATCTCAGCAAAGACATCTCGAGAGACGACAAATTCTACGCCGGAATCGACAAGAAGACCCAATACGAATCGAAGTCGATTCTCGCCATGCCGATCAAGATCTACGACTCGGTCATCGGCGTCATCGAGCTGATCAACAGAAAGGAGAAGGTCAATTTTGACGACAGGGATCTCTCCATCCTCGAAATTTTTGCGAGCTATACTTCCACACTCATCAAGAATGCGCTCGACGCGAGGCGTTTTGAGGACCTGTCCAAAAGGGACAACCTGACGGGCCTCTATAACGATCGGTATTTCTATGAAAGACTGGACCTGGAAACGCGAAAAGCGATCGATGAGGGCAGCGACCTCTCGTTGATATTTTTCGACCTCGATCACTTCAAGGAAGTGAACGATACGCACGGGCACCTCGTAGGAAGCCGGGTGCTCAAGGAGGTGGCCCTCATCGTAGACGAGGTGTTTCTCGGGTCGGGCGCGGCGGCGGCCAGGTACGGCGGGGATGAATTCGTGATCCTTCTGCCAGGATACTCACTCGAACAGAGTAGCGACTATGGTGAGACGCTGCGGGAGGCCATCGCAAAGAACATTTTTGTCAGGGAACGACCCTCTCCGGGAGAACCGCCCCTGAATATCGAAGGGGTGATCACCTGCAGTGTGGGGATCGGCACCTTGGAGAAAGGGGAGGGGAAAGAGCTGATGGAAATGAAAGCGGCTCTCATCCGTGAGGCGGACAGCGCCATGTACCGCGCAAAAGACCTCGGGAAAAACCGGGTCTCCCTCTTTGGGGACGTGGAAGTCCCCGGCTGACCTTACGGCGTTCAGGCGAGTGACGGGGTCGGACATGGGCACCTCTGGCCGTGTGTGCTAGAAATCCCTGATACCCTGTGGCAGGCGTTCGCGTACAGGGTGATGCGCGACCCAACGCTTGCCCCTTGAAGCCAGGAGCCGCACTATGCTTCTTGAGGATCTGGGCTTTGGGTGAGCGACTGCGAAGGCCGGCAGCGACGCCCTGATCCGGAGAGACAAGGCCTGTCCGCGAATCCGACGTCGGTCCCGCGGGACAGGTCCCACAGAGGAGGAAAGTCGCGATGAACCCCTCACGTCGTAGCGTTTGGTGCTTGGCGCTCTTGAATCTTTCGTTGATCGCTGTGATCGGAGGACTCAGCGCACCATCGCTGACCGGTCAGATTTCCGCCCCGGTGCGGGATAACAGCCTCGCCAACGTCGAGCCGTATCTCTACGCCGCGGAAGATTTCGGGATCGATCCAGCGGGGGTGACCTACCACAAGGACATCGCCCCGATTCTCCGCGAGAACTGCGTGAAGTGCCACACGACCGAAGGCATGGCGCCGATGGCGCTGACGACGTATCGGGAAGTGCGGAGGTGGGCGGGGCGGATCAAGGATCGGACCGCCATCCGGGACCGGAGAGGGGCGATGCCGCCGTTCTTCGTGGAAAGGAACATCGGGATCCAGGAATTCCGCGATGCCGAGTACCTGAGGGACGAAGAGCTGGCGAAGATCCAGGCCTGGGTGGACCACGGAGCTCCCGAGGGCGATCCTGCCGACGCGCCGGCCAGAGCCCCGGCCCTCGCCCTCGGTGAGTCGCACGAGGCACCAGCCTACGAATCGTCGGGTGCCGTACCATGGGAGCTCGGGGAGCCGGACCTGGTGATTCTGATGGACCCGGTGACGGTGCCGATAGTCGGCCCAGACCAGTGGGGCGACTTCGGTATGCTCCCGACAGGGCTCACGGAAGACCGCTATGTGAAGGCCGTGCAAGTCCGAGAGGTCAGCGATCTCTCCTTCGACGACCCGGCCCTCGAAAACACGGTAGGAGGACGCTGGGTCTGGCACCACATGAGCTATGGGATTCGCGTGCTGGACGAGGATGGGAATGTTACAGGCGACAGGATCAGCTATCCCATTCACGAGGTAGGACGGAACGCGGACATCTTCCCGGAGGAGGTCGGCTATTCTTTGCCGGCGAACTCGGTCATACATCTGAATAACGGGCATTTTCGACCGAACCAGGTTCGAGAGACCACGGCACACCTCGAGTTCGGCTTCTACTTCCATCCCATAGGTTACGAGCCGCAATACCGGCGCCAAGGCAGCTTGGCCATGGGAAATGGTATCGACGTCTACGCAAAGCCGGGGGAAGCGAACCAGCGGTTCGAGACCTTCACGGTGCTGGATCAGCACACGAAGTTCTACGTCTGGGAGCCGCACCTCCATGCACCGGGAATGCGGGCGTGCATCGAAGCGATCTGGGGCCCCATCGTGCACACCCTCAACTGCGCGGGCTACGACCACAATTGGGTGAAGCAGTATCTGTACGCCCCGGGTTCCGAACCGCTGCTGCCGAAAGGCACCGTGGTGCGCTACGTCGCCTATCTCGACACCACGGATGACAACGAGAACATGGCCGACAATCGAAACTGGCAGGGAAGCGGCCGGCGCTCACAGGCGAATATGTTCCTCGAGCTGGGTTGGGTGGTCCGCTTGACGGACGAGGAGTTCAAGGCCGAGATGGCGGAGCGGCGAGCCAAGATGAAGGACAGGAATGACTTCGACATCGGATGTCCGCTCTGTTGGGCCTTCGAGGAAGAGACGTTCGAGCCACCGGCGGCCGAAGACGACGGCACTCCGTGAGCACGACGAGGAAGCACCTGCTGCTGATTGCTGTACCGCTGGCTGTGCTGTTCCTCTTCGACGGAGTGGCCGCCCAGACCATGCACTTGCAGGGCGAGAGGTTGTTTCCGGCCTTCGACGGATGGGAGCAGCAGGAGGACGGGTCGATCAAGCTCTGGTTCGGCTACTTCAATGAGAACTGGGAGCAGGAGTTCGACCTCCCCCTCGGCCCCGACAATCATTTCGTAATCCTCGAGATGGCGGACCACCCGGAGCTACAGCTGGATGGAGCGTACGAGGTATCCTACGATCCCGAAGACGCCGACCAAGGACAGCCGACCCATTTCTTTCCCCGTCGCAATCCCTTCCTCTTCACCATCACGGTGCCGGGACGCGAGGAGTTTGGCGGCCCGGAAACCCGCCAGGTGGTCTGGACGCTCTCCGCCAACGGGAAGACGCAGCGAGTGTACGCCT
>JADFMD010000246.1 GCA_022564055.1 Gemmatimonadota bacterium | reverse complement strand
AGACTTGCTCACGTTGTCCGCTCACCCCCACCAACCACCGCCCGCGAGTGGCAGCAGGATAGAGCCGACGATCACCACGCCTTCCACGAAGACGCGAAGCCAGGGGATCTGACGGGTCAATTGGGCACCCGGTGTTTAGGTCCCGAGAAACCAGTTTGAGGAGTCACGGGGTCCCCGACTGACCAGGGAGGAGAATCGACGGCCAGTTCAGCACGACATTGATGACCGTGGGCCGCACTCTCTCCCGTCGTCGTACCATCAAGAAGCGGGTCCCGTCGCGCGACACATCGTAGTTGGCGGCCCCTCCCCCGAAGAGGTGTCGCTCGAAGTATCCTGTGAAGAGCCACCTGGGTGCGCTAAAGACGGACTCCAGAGCGTCAGGGATCTCGACCACCATCATATCGAGACCGGATCGGTAGAAGATCTCGCTCGAATCCCACGACCATACGGGTTCGGTACCGCCTTCAATGGAAAGTTGCGTCGATGTGCCTGGCCGCGAAAAGGGGCGAATCCAGACGTCGGCCTGGCCGGACTCGTCGGAGACGTACGCCAGCCACCTTCCGTTGGGCGATATCCTCCCTCCCACTTCGTTACCAGGCCTGTCGACGACGAGTGGCACCAGCTGCCGCTCCCCTTCCAGTGAAAAAAGGGCAATACTGGCCCGGTCCCCCTCGGGCCGTCTCACGGTCACGACAATTGACAAACCATCAGGCACCCAGGAAGTCGGCAATTCTACCGCACCAAAGTCGGGGGTGAAGAGAAGCTGCACGGTGGGTCCGCCCAGCTCGGGAATCCAGGCGAGCACTGGCCCCATTTCACCCTGGTCCTCCCCGACTTCCGACGCGAGTGCAATCGAGGAGCCGTCAGGGCTCCATACGGGTCCCCCGTCCTCCCCAGGGTGTCGCGTGAGGGGCTGCAGCAAGTTGTTCCGGGACAGGTCGAGCAGCCACACGTCGCCCGGCCCCTCCATGATCGTGACGGCCACTCTCTCCCCGTCGGGCGAGAGGCGAGGATCGGAGTATCGACGACCCTCATGCAGAATCCCGACCACCTCTCCGTTCCGATCGACCCACACCAATTGCGACTGCCGAGAGATCTCTTCTCCCGCAACGTAGGCCAAGACGCTGCCTCCCACCGCGTAATGGGAGACGTCAAAACCGGCCATTGCCACACCCCTCATGACCACCTGCTCCGGTCCGGTCGTCTCTCCGCTCTCCGCATCGTATTCGATCGCGCTGAGGACGCTCCCCCTGGCGAAGAGCAGGTGGCCTGTGGGAGAGAATCCGGGGCTAATGGCACCGTTGATCAGGGTTCGCTCCTCTCCAGATTCCAGCGAGACGAGCGCGATATCGGACTCAGGCCCGTCGGTCGAGCTCCGCGCGAAGATCACGTCCGCCGTCCCCGAGACCCGGGCTGGCCACGCAGCTGGCATCGACGCGGTCGTCAGTGAATCCCAGTCAGAAGGGCGGCCCACCGACCCGTTCCGGGTGACTCCGACCTGCAAGCCGGAATTGGGGCTCCCAACATTCACGAGACTTGTATCCGAGACCCATGCCGCTCCCCGGTCTACGCCTGGTCCCGTGACGGTATGCATCGGCACGGGCGCTCCACCTGCCGAAGCCACCTTGTAGAGCATCCCGCCTGTGAGCGAGCCTGAAGAAAACGCGATCCACTCACCATCAGGAGAGAAGAAGGGTTGCAGGGCGCCGTCCGTATTCGGAATCGGTCTGGAGACAGAGTCGATAAGGAGCCGCGAGTACAGCTGCCGACCTCCGTCGCTCTCGCCTACGAACACGATCCGCGACCCGTCGGGCGACACGGCCAATACCGGGTAGTCCGAGTCCAGGGGAAGGGAAACGCCTGGAGGTAAGACGATCTGAAGATGAGCCGCCACGGGAGAGGGAAACGGATCCTCCGAGCCCGAGCGGAGGCCGTAACCCAAGGACAGGCCGAGGAGGAGGGCAATCGCGGCGATGCCCAACAACTTCCCAGGACCCGCGTCAGCCATGAGCCGCGCAGCCTCCTCCCCGTGCCTGAAGCCCGCATCGGTTAATGCCCTCGCGAAGTCTTGCGCCCCCGTGAAGCGGTCGGCTGGCAATTTCTCCAGCGCCTTCCTGATCGCGGCATCCACGTTGGGCGGAACCGATGGACGCTCCTCCATCGCTGATACCGATTTGCCTGCGATGATCTTGCCCAGCACCGCTTGGGCGGTACTACCAGCAAACGGCGGCTCACCCACCAGCATCTCGTAAAGAACGGACCCCAGAGCGTAGGTGTCGGTGGAGG
>JADFMD010000245.1 GCA_022564055.1 Gemmatimonadota bacterium | reverse complement strand
CCCCTATTACCCGGTCGGGTTGGAAGAGCCAGGGAGGCCCGTTGGCGGCTCGCTGCCTTGCGAAGAGGGACCCCCCAGCCGCCCTGAGCCCGGCCGGCGACCGCACCGAGGAGCCCCTCGAGCGCCCTCCGCCCCCTGCGGATTCCGTAACCGTACAGCGCTCGATAACCCTTCACACCGAGGCCGCCTCCGACCACGACCCCCCCTACCGTGAGGACAGCACCCAGGACCAGCCCAACCGGACCGAGCACCATCGACAGGCCTAACACACCGGCGGCGGCTCCCCCGGCCGACACCAACCCGATGCCGATGTTGTGGGAAAAATTCACGGGACCGCGGAGGGTCACCTCGCACGAGGGCGTGGCTCCATCGATCGGTCGGAGGGAGAGGAATACCTGCCGAATGCCCGCATGTCTGGCCTCCAGGGCCAAACCCTCCGGAAACGGGGAGTTCAGTCCCTGAATATCGAAGACCAGAACTCCTCCTTCGAGCGGATCAGCCGTTTGATCTGTCATCGCCAGGCGGTAGGGTTCCCGTGGAAAGACATCCCACATCGCGGAGAGCACATCCGCCGCTGGCGCCTCAATTATACGCCGCACCTTAATCGTATCGGGGGAGTGATGGAGGATCCGCCGCGCCAGGCGCCACCCCCTCTTCCCTTCCCGGAGTGCCCGCTCCGCCCGAAGGTCGGCCAGCGCAGCGTCCACGAACTCGCCGCCTATGCCAACCTCCAAGGCCGCCGAACGCACGTGCGTGAGCGCATATCCCTCAGGAGGATCCCCATCGGCCTTCTCGCTCTCCGACTCCTCGGCCAGCGCCTCAGCCTTTTGGGCTGCCTCGGCCTGAAGCTGAGCCGCCCGCTGCCACAAACGGGCCGCCTCTTCTTCGTTGAGGAAGTTCGGGTCACGAGGCATCGCGATCACGCTCCCTTCTCGTGCGACCGGCGCACACCAGAGGTAGCCGAGCGGAACCTCGCTTTCATCTCGAATCTCCTCGCATTCATGGCGAGCCCCACTATTTTCAGTACGTCTGGCTAGCGCCTCTTATTCAACGGATCCGACGGCCTCGAGGCCCTCTGCCTTCAGTTGATCCGCCCCCCGTGCCCCTCCCACTCACGATTGCGCAGCAGGAACTTCTGAATCTTCCCGGTCGACGTCTTGGGCAGTTCACCGAACTCGACGGCCTTGGGGACCTTGAACCCCGCGAGCTTCCCCCGGCAGTGCTCGATGATCTCGGACTCCGAGGCCGTTTCCTTCGGCTTGAGGGTGACGAAGGCCTTGGGTACCTCCCCCCATTTTTCGTGCGGAATGGGAATGACCGCACACTCCATCACCGCGGGATGCGACACTACCGCCTGCTCGACTTCGACCGTACTGATGTTCTCTCCCCCCGAGATGATGATGTCCTTCATCCGGTCGCGGAGTTCGATGGAACCGTCGGGATGGAGCACCGCGATGTCGCCGCTGTGGAACCACCCGCCGGCGAACGCCTTCTCCGTCGCCTCCACGTCGTCGAAGTAGCCCTTCATGACGAGATTCCCGCGCATGACGACCTCCCCCATGGTCTCGCCATCGGCCGGTACAGGCTGCATCTCAGCATCGACCACGCCCATTTCTCCACCGCACACGTTCAAGAACCCCTGTCGCGCCTTGTGGCGCGACCGCTCGTCCGGTGAAAGCTCCGCCAGACTCGGTGGCGCGATGTTGATCGTACACGGACCGTAAGTCTCCGTCAGGCCATACGTATGCTCGAGCTCGAAATTGAGGTCGGCCATCTGTGCGATGAGCGTGGGTGAGGGTGGCGCACCGGCCGTGAACAGCCGCACCGGGGGCTCGAGTCGGTGTGCGGCGGGATCGTTGACCAGCATGGTGAGCACCGTGGGTGCGGCGCAGAAGTGGGTGACACCCTCATCGAATCGTCGCCACACATCCGCCGGATCGATCCGCGGAATGCAGATGCTCTTCGCTCCGACGGCCGCGACCCCCCATGCGAACGTCCACCCGTTGCAGTGAAACATGGGCAGCGTCCAGAGATACACGCTGTCGGCGTTGAGGCCCTGGTCGAGGACCATTGCCAGAGCGTTCAGGTACGCGCCGCGATGATGGAACATGACGCCCTTCGGTCGACCCGTGGTCCCGGACGTGTAGTTGATCGAGATGGTCTCATCCTCGTGGAACCCGTCGGTGGACACCTCGTCGTCCGAGCCCTGAGACAGGAGCTCCTCAAGCCCTTCTCGGGTGTCGAGAAGGGTGACGCCGGCCAAGGTTTCCGGGAGCTGGCCGCGTAGTTCGGGGCTG
>JADFMD010000244.1 GCA_022564055.1 Gemmatimonadota bacterium | reverse complement strand
TCCGGCCGGGTAGAAGAACCGGTTGATCGCTGGCGAGAGGGGGGCGCCTCCGCTTACGAAGTACCGAACGCGGCCACCCATCGCCGATCGGATCTTCCGGAACACCAACACGTCCGCGAGTGCGTACACCAACCTGAGCACCAGGCTCGGCTCCCGCCCCGCCAGCTTCTGGTCGGCCCACGCTCCGCCGACCTCCCGAGCCCACCGCACGAGCTTCTTCTTGAACCCCTGGGTCTCCATGACCGCGTTGAACATCTTCTCGTACAGGCGTGGCACCGAGACGGCCACGTTTGGGCGCACGATCCTGAGGTCCTCGGCCACCGTCTCCATCGAATGAGCGAAGGCCTGCGTCACACCGTCGGAGAAGTGCAGGAGGGAGACCATCCTCTGAAGCACGTGCGACAGGGGGAGAAAAACCAGGGACGTCTCATTCGATTCGGGTGGCAGAACCCGTTGCACGGCGTGCACGTTACTCGAGAGGTTTTGGTGCGTCAGGATCACTCCCTTGGGCTTGCCGGTGGTCCCGGACGTATAGAGGATGGTCGCCATATCCTCCGGCCCGGCCTCCAGCGCGGTTGCCCGAAAGCTTTGATCACCCTCCGCCGCGACGTTGCGTCCATGTTCAAGGAAGTCTCGCCACACCAGCACGCCCGCCTGCGGTGGGCCGGTGGGGTCGAACATCACCACCCTGAGGTCGCGCCCGATCTGCCGGCACGCCTCCAGGGCCTTCTCCGCCTGCGCGGAATCCGAGACGAAGACCAACTCCGCCTGAGAGTTTTCCAGAATGTAGGCGACCTGGGGAGTCGTCAGCGTACTGTAGATCGGCACATCCAGAACGCCCGTACACAAGCAGGCAAAATCCGCGAGCGCCCACTCCAGGCAGTTCTCGGATAGAATCGCCACCCGCTTTCCACGAGTCAGACCCAACGCCTGGAGGCCTGCGGCAGCGGCGCGCACCAGCTCGTCGACTTCGTCGAAGGTGACGCCCGCCAGCGCGCTCCCCTCGTCGGGGAAATACCGGTAGGCCAGGCGGCTCCCGTGTTTCTCGACGGCCGTGACAAAGAGCTCCGTCAGAGTTCCGGAAGGCAATTCCGCCGGGTTGGAAGCGTGATCGAGCGTACTCATCCGCTCAGACGCCCTCGACCGCGGTTTCAAATTCGAGATCGGAACGAAGGGAGTGGAGAACGCTGCAGTACTTCTCGCGTGAAAGTTCGATGGCCCGGTCCACCTTCGAGCGTTCCTCAGGCGACGGACCGTCCAGTACGAAGGTGAGACGAACTCGCGTGAAGTGCTTCGGGGCCTCGGGGGCCCGCTCGGCCTCAACTCGGGTTTCGAGGGCGTTCACCGTCACCCGTCCCTTCTGAAGGATCGTCAGCACATCGATGCTCATACATCCCATGAGACCCAGGAGGAGGGACTCGGTGGACGAGGGGCCGAGCTTCCCATCACCGTCGATCGTCACCTCGGGTCCGGACCCGACCCGGCCGGAAAACGCCAGACCCTCTCCAGTCCAGCGGAGCACCCCCTCCTTCGGGGAACTCATCCGGCCCTAGAGGAGCTCATCCTGCCCCAGGTCGAGGCTCTCGGGCTCCGGCGCCTTCCCGCCCTTCCCCGCTTCCCCCGTCAGACCCGCAAGGGTTTCGCGTGCATGCGAAACATGCTCAGCGGCTTCTTTCCCGGCCGGGGCGTTTTCCAGGAACGCACGCAAATGCGGAACCGCCTCGGATTCACGGCCACTCCGCACGAGCAGGAACGCCACTCCATAATGGGCTCCCGCCGCTTGCGGCTCTTTTTGGAGAACGTGCCGATACGTCTTTTCGGCCTCCTCCGTCATCCCGATTCGTGTGTAGGCCATCGCGATTTGCTGAAGCACCACGACGTCACCAGGGGACGCCTTCAGCGCCAGACGAAAAGACGTGAGGGCCTCATGGACCTTTTCCTGGGCGACAAGCGCGAGGCCCTCGTCGTAGTAGGCGATCTGTCCGGCCTCACCGGAGTCACCGAAAAGCTTGTTCCACCACGCCATGGAGAGGAAGCTCGACCACGAGTAATAGGGCGGCGAAACGGGACATTTTCCGGTCCCGAAACACAGGTATCGGTCCTGGTCGAAGTTAGAAGGCCCAGAAATTCGGCGCAACGACGCCCCTACGATGTCGTCCGCTCGACCACCACCGCGTTCTCCTCGGACGCGAGCACATCGAGCCCCTCGGATCTCAGCGCCTTCTCCCACTCCGCCACCTCACCCTGCTCCCCATCCCGCACCCCACTTCGCCCCGCACCCCACACCGCGGTCCGCCCTCCGC
>JADFMD010000021.1 GCA_022564055.1 Gemmatimonadota bacterium | reverse complement strand
GATCGATTGGACATTTCCGAAAAGGAACTCGGCTTGTCCCTCGAGCTCACCTATCGAGAGAGTCGGAGTCAACGTCGCGGGGCCAGTCCAGGCCCCGGGACCGTTGGTGAAGACTGAGACCGTGTCGCCAACGGTGTCGATCACGACGTCGAGGTTTTGGTCGCTTCGCTCTGAAGGGCTGCAGGCCTGAGCGGCGAGGAGCAGCACGTAGAGCCCGGTGACTCGCGCGAAAACCATCACGACGGGCCGATCCGAAACCTCACCACATAGGGCACATCGAGCTCGTCCCTCTCGGACGCCCAAAGCAGTGGTGGGTCCACCACGAAGATCTGCAAACCTGTAGGAAGCTTCAGGTGACCGATGGGCTCGCCAGCCGAGTCCAAGACCACCCAGTCATCCTGACCAGTTCCGTCCGGCCCCCGTGAGAGCCAGATGCTGCCGTCGCGTCCGAAGACCATGCCCACTACGCCCGGCTTGAACTCTGGCTGATAAAGAGTCAGCGCCGCCCACTCCCGGCCTCGCGCCGCGGTGACGCCGAAGATGCCTCGCTCGGCCATCATCGAAGCCCTCTCGTCGAGGAGGCTGTCGACCTCCTCCGAACTCACGGGCGTCGGTTCGAAGCGGTACGTGCGCGAGAACACGGTATCGCCCGAGAACGTCAACTTTGATACATGCAAGATGGCGTCATCACGGCTCAGCGGGGCCGTACGATCCAATATGATCAAGGCCCTTTCACCTGGCACGAACGACCACAGCGGCCCGTCACCGAACGGCTGCCGCGTGTAGAGCCCTCCTCGACCCGGATCGTCCGGGTCGGAGATCGCCCACTCGTTTCGACCGATCGGAATGGAGGGCAGTGTGTCGGTCACTGTCCCGTCACGTGTCATCAGCATCGGGACCCGATGGGTCAGCGTCCCATCGGCCACCAGATGAGAGAAAGCCGGCGGCTCGCCATGGACAGTGCCGTCGAAGAGGAGGCCGCCCGCTCGAGGCGGTTGGATCGCAGATAGACCTTCGATCGACCTGTACGGCACGGAAAACGAACCGATGAACTCGCCGGTCGGAGTGAACTGACTAAAGCGATATCCCCGAAAGTCCAGGACCCACAGCGTGTCGGCTACCCAACCCATCACAGCCACGTTCTCGAACTCGCCCGGCCCACTCCCTCTCCCACCGATCAGGGCCTTGAACGATCCGTCGGCCGCGAACATGCGCACCACCTGCTCCTGCGTGTGGAGCGTGTACATGGTGCCGTCAGCAGACACCTCCAGGCTCCTCATGTAGGTGAGCGAATAATCCGGGTCGTCTAGGCTGCCAATGCGTAACTCGAGCTCGGCGGACCATTCGGGCATGTCCTCAGCGCGTAGCGAACGAGGAGCCTCGGGATCGTCATTGGCCCTACGCCCACCTTCGCCCGGGACACATCCGCCCGCGCATAAAGCCAATACGGCCAGAAGGTGATCCCAGCCGCCGGCACGGTTTCGAGGCATCGTAGGTGGTCAGGAAATCGATGAACCCTGAAGCGCTGGGCCGTGAAGTGCTGGAAGGGCCCTAGCAGAGGACTCCCGGCGGCCCTCCCCCCCTCTCTCGAACAGCAGATACAGCGCCGGCGTCGTAGTCAGAACGAAGAAAGTGGATGAAAGCATCCCACCAATGAGTGCATAACCCAGCGCGTTCCAGATGTTGGCGTCCGCGGCTTCGCTGGCAAGCACCAACGGCAACAACCCCAGAACTGTCGTGGCTGTGGTCATGAGAATGGGTCGAACTCGCTCGAGGGTCCCCTCCAGAATGGCCTCATTCAGAGACCGTCCTCCTCGTTTCCGCACCCGGTTGATATGGTCCACGAGCAGGATGGCGTTGTTGACCACGATCCCCCCCATCATGATCACGCCGATGTACGCCTCGCGCGAGAAGTTGGCGTTGACGTAGAAGAAGATCATGAACACACCGATGAGCGCCATCGGGACCGTAAGAAGCACGCACAACGGCTGAAGTAGGGACTCGAAGAGCGCGGCGGTCACCATAAAAATGAGGAGCACCGAGATGGCGAGGACCATGTAGATCTGGTTCCGCTCCTCCGTGCTCCAACGAAATCCTCCCGAAGCTTCGACCGTGTACCCCTCGGGAACGACCGTCGACTCGAGCACTTGATCGCGGATGAGGTCGCCCAACCTGCGGGGGCCGCGGAACTCGTACGCCACGGTCCGTTCGTATTGCTGATTCTCACGACGTATGCGAGCGAGCACCTGCCGCTCGTAGATGCTTACGACGTCGCCGAGGCGGATGCCCGTGCCGTCCGGTCCCGTGATCACGGTCTCCCGTAGATCGTAGACATCCATCATTTTGGCGCCCTCGATCTTGACCTCGAACTGAAGCTCGTCCCCACCCATCTGGATGGTGGACTGCTGCGGCCGGGCGCCCGCGATCGCCGCCGTCAGCCCTCCCGCGAGTTCCTGGACCGTCATGTTGTAGCGCGCGAGCGTAGCTCGGTCCACTTCCACCATGAACTCCGAGGCCCTATCGCGCGTGAAGGACCCCGAGGCATTCGTGTCCACGTCCTGAATGCGTGACATTCGCTGGAGGCGGGAGCCCAGATCCTCAGCAATGTCACGGACCTGGAGGTAGTTGTATCCGAGGACCGTGATCCGATAGTTGGGCGCGCTCCCACCGCCTCCGTACCCGAAGGAGGGTCCGACCCCGTAGACCCGCACCTGAGCACCGGTGAAGCCGAGGCTGTAGCTCACCATCTGCTCCTTGATCGCGACGGGCGCCATGGTCAGCTCCAGCGAATCCGGGAACGTGATATGGATACGGGCGCTCTCGCCATTGACGTTCGTCTCGTACTGATCGACCTCCGGCATGGCCGCGATCTTCTCCTCGAAGAACTGCGTCAGTGCGTCAACCCGGGCGAGGTCGGAGCCCCGCGGGAGGGTGATCCTGACGTCGACGTACGTCTCCTGGGCGCCGAAGCGCCCTCCAAAGATGGTCCCCCGGGTAACGTGCGTGTCGAACAGGTAGTACGACCCTCCGAAGCAGACGACGGCCACGGAGACGACAACCCATGGGTAACGCAGCGTAAGTCCGACGAGCGCCCGGTAGAAACGCACGTAGAGCGGCATACGTGTGGCCACCGGCACACCATCGCCCATCGCACCGCCGCCCACCGGACCGCCACCCATCGCACCGTGGCCCGCCGCACTGAGGCCCATCGTTCCACCGCCCGCGGCCAGTAGCTTGGCCGCGAGCGACGGGATGAACGTGAAGGCGACGAAAAGCGACGCCATGAGGGTCAGCCCCACGACGATCGCGAGTGGCACGTAGAAGACGCGGAGCTCCCCCTGGAGGTAGACGAACGGCACGAAGACGATGAGCGTCGTGGCCGTGCCGGCAAGGATCGGAAGCACGACTTCCTTGGCTCCCTTCTCCGCGGCGGCGGCCGGGGCCTCCCCACCCTGCCACTTCCGGTAGACGTTTTCCAGCACCACGATCGAGTTGTCCACGATGAGGCCGAAACCCATCGCCAACCCCATCAGGGTCAGCACATTCAGCGTCAGACCGCCGAAGTAGATGAGATTCAACGAGATGAGCACCGAGAAGACGATCGTGGCGAAGATCATACCCGCCGCGCGGAAGGAACGGAGGAAGAGCAACAGGACCACGAAGATCACGGCCCCTGCGATGAGCGCCCGGTAGCGCAGATCGGTGAGCTGGCTCTTGATGCGCACCGAGGCGTCACTCAGCTCGATGACCCGCGATCCGTATGGATGCAGACGCTCGAGCTCCGCCATCCGCTCCTTTACGGCTTCGGCCACCCTTACCGTGTTGACCCTGCTCTCCTTCTCGACGGAGAACGTCACGGCGGGACTGCCGTTGATCCGGTTGAGCGAGCGAGCTTCCTCGAACGTTTCAGTTACGCGGGCCAGGTCGGCGACCCGCACGGACCTGCCGCCTCGGGTGGTCACGATGGCGTTCAGTATGTCGTCCACGTTCTGAGCCCGATCGGCGATCGTGAGCGGCCATTCGCGTCCACCCTCACGGATCGCCCCGGCCTCCCGCACCAGATCCAGCCCCATGATGCTGGACCGGATCACGTCGGGCGTCAAACCCAAAGCGAGGATCTGCCCCTCGTCCAACTCGATGCTCAAAAGGCGCTGGCGTCCACCGCTCACCACCACCTGTCCCACCCCGTTGATCTGCTCGAGGCTGGGTTTCACGACTTCGTCCACATGGGCGCGTAGGGCCTCGAGGGTGTACGGCCCCGTGATCTGGTAGACGAGGATCCGGTCGCTCAGCCCCCCCTGGTTCTGAAATTCCCGGGGGACGTACGGCTGTAGTTGGATGGTCCCGACACCCTCCGGGAGCTCCTCTTCCAGCTGCGCCAAACGTTCGGACAGGTCGAGCCGTGCGAAGTCCATGTCCACGTCGCGCTTGAACTCGATCTCGATGGTGCTGACGCCCGCTCCCGATTCCGCGTACGAGGTGGAGATGATATTCTCGACCCCCCGAATCTGCTGTATGGTCGATTCCAGGGGCGACGTCAGAAACGCCTCGACAGTCTCCGGGGACGCGCCCGGCCACTGCGCCCTCACGGTGAGCCGAGGGAGCTGGACGTTTGGAAGATTCTCGATGGGGATGTTCCGCCAGGAGAAAGCGCCCAAGAGGGCGACACACATGTAGGCCATCGCGACAGCCACGGGGCGGCGGATGCTCAGTCGGATCATGTGGCCCTCCCACTCTCGACCACCGAGTAGACGACCGGCACGATGATCAACGTGAGGACGGTGGCGATGCTGAGTCCCCCGATCACCGCGATGGCCAACGGCGCCCGGAGGTCCGCGCCACGACCCAGGCCCAGCGCCATCGGCATCAGTCCGAGGACCGTCGTCACGGTGGTCATGATGATGGGCCGGAGGCGTACGCGCCCGGCTTCGAGGATCGCCGCCCGCAATTCCATGCCGGCTCTGCGCGCCTGGTTGATGAAGTCGACCTTGACGATCGAATCGTTCACCACGATCCCCACCAGAATGACAACCCCGATCAGGCTCATCGTGTTGATCCCCTCCCCGGTCACGACCAGGGCCCACACCGCACCCACGAGAGCGAGCGGCACGGCCATGATCACCGTAAAGGGATGTACGAAAGACTCGAACTGGGCGGCCAGAATCATGTAGACCAGCATGAGCGCCAGCGCGAAAGCGAAAGCGAGATCCCGGAAGCTTCTCCGCATCTCTTCGTTCTCCCCGCCGATGTCCATACGCAACGTACTCGTGGGTATGAGATCGGCCAGTGAGGCTTCGATGGTAGTGATGGCACGGTCCAAGCCGCCCGAGGTCACGTCGGCGTATACAGGCACCACTCTGCCTTGATCCTCGCGCTGGATCTCGGAGGCCGCCAGCACCTCCCGGATCTCGATCAGTTCCCTGAGGGGAACCCCCCGAATGCGGATCCGGTCGAGTGTCTCGATCGAATACCGGAGGTCGTCCGGGTAGCGTACGACCACGTCGATGCGGCGGTCGAAATCCACGAACTGGGTGGCCGGATCGCCCCGCATGGCGCGGTTCACTTCTTCCGCGATCAGACGGGGCTCGATGCCGTAGCGCGCGGCGGCCTCGCGGTCGATGTTCACCTGGATCTCAGGCTGGCCGCGCTCCATGCCCACCCGAACGTTGGTCAGTCCGGGAATTTCTTCGAGTCGAGTTCGCACAACCTCTGCGCGGGCGAAGGCCTCGTCCAGATCCTGTGCACGAATTCGAACGGCCACGTCCGCGTCGCTACCTCCCAGGATCTGTCCCAAAGCGCTCGCCTGGCCCGTCACGAAGGTCAGATCTCCGTCGGGGACCCTCTCGGCGAGCCCCCGAAGCCGCTCCACGGCGTCGCGCGTCACACCGCCCGGTTCGAGCCGTACCTGGAACTCTGCCGTGTTCAGGCCCGAGACCTCATCGTTCTGCGCGTACGAGCTCACGTTCCGTCCAACACGGCTGAAGACCGCGTCGACCGCCGGATCCTCCAGGAGCACCGCTTCTATACCCTCCGCCACGGTCATCGTGGCCGACAGACCCGTGCCCTCGGCGAGCGCCAGGCGTACGTCGAAAGCGCCCTGATCGACGCTCGGGAGAAGGTCACGATCCAGCACCGTCGTCAAACCCAGAGACACGGCCAGAGCCGTTCCCGCCATCCCGAGGACCCGCGCGCGGTGATCGAGCGACCATTCAAGCACCGTGTGGTACCGAGCGGCGAACCGGTCGAACGAACGATCGAAGGCGTTCAGCAGTGGGCCGAATGCCCTCGAAAGAAACCGGCCGATCGATGCGCCCCAGAACACGACGAGGTCCCGCGCCAGGGTGGCCAGAAAACGGAGCGCGCGGAACGGAAGCAGGAGCGTGCCGACTACCAACCATTTGATCCTGCCCCAGAGTCCCCGAACCACGACGGGCGCTCGCGCTGCGATCTCCACCTCTTCGTCTTCCGTTTCCGTCTTGTGTCCCTCGGAGAAACGGGCCGCCATCGTAGGTAACAGTGTCAGCGCCACGAGCAGGCTGACCAGAAGCGAAAACGTCACCGCCAGAGACAGGTCCCGGAAGAGCTCTCCCGCCACGCCCTCGACGTAGATGATCGGGCCGAAGACGCTCACCGTGGTCAAGGTAGACGCCGTGATGGCGCCCTGAACTTCCTCGGTGCCCCGGATCGCGGCCTCCAGAGGGGGAACACCCTGCTCCCGGTGCCGGAAGATGTTTTCCAGGACCACGATCGAATTGTCGACGAGCATTCCTACGCCGAGTGCCAAGCCGCCCAGGCTCATGATGTTCATGGAGACGCCGGCCACATCCAACAACGCGAAAGTGCCGACCACCGAGATGGGGATGGCCAACGCAATGGCAACCGGATAACGAGGATCCCGCAGGAAGAGGAAGAGGACCAGGAAAGCCAGCACTCCCCCGAAGATCAAAGAGGTGACCACGTTGTTGATCGAATCCGCGATGAATCCGGCTTGGTCGGTGGCCACGTCGACCTGGAAGCCGGGGTATTGCTCCTTGAGCTGCGCCAGAGTCTCCCGCACCAACTCCGAGACCTCGACCGTGTTCGAGCCGGACTCCTTGAAGACCAGAATTCCGACCGACTCCACCCCGCCGTAACGGGTGATCGTCTCGCGCTCTTTGAAGCCGTCGGTCACTTCAGCCACGTCGCTGAGCCGTATGAGGCGAAAGCTGGAGGAATTCGCGTCCCCCGAACCCGAGCTCCCCTGCCCCCCAGCGCCACCGCCGGCACCTCGCGCTTGCCGGTCGACCACCACGTCGCTGATCTCCTCCACGGTCTGGAACTCACCCAGCGTGCGCAGGGGGTAGCGGAAGCGCCCCTGGAGAATCGTCCCGCCTGGCGCGCTCACGTTCGCCTGGGCGAGCGCCGTCGAAATCTGCTCGAGCCGGAGCCCGTACGACTCCAGCAGGAGCGGATTCACCTCGACATGGATTTCACGATCCAACCCACCCACCACCTGGGCCTGCGCCACGCCGTCGAGTTGCTCCAGCCGCCGCCGGAAGACCGTCTCCGCCATCTCCTTGGTCTGCCACAGGTCGGATCCCCCGGTCATGGCCAGAACCATGATGGGCTCCGAGTCGGGGTCGACACGAAGTATCTGTGGGCGATCGGCGGTCTCCGGCAGGCCGTCACGAAGAATGTCGAGCTGCTCGCGCGTGTTGAGCATGGCGAAGTCCATGTCGGTGCCCCACGCGAAGTGGATGGTCACCAGGCTCAGGCCGTCCCGCGACACCGATGACACGCGCTCGACGCCCGGCACCGCCGCGACACGGGTCTCGATACGTTCCGTGATCTCCCGCTCGACCTGCTCCGGGGCCACATCCGGATAGGAGGTGTAGACCACCAGCCGCGGATAACCTATGTCCGGAAGGAGGTCGATCGGGAGCCGTACGAAAGAGATCCCCCCGAGCAGGACGATGGCCAGGAAGAGCATCGCCACCGCCACGGGCCGGCGCGTCGAGATGGCCGGGATCGACACCGCCCTACTCCGCTCCGCCCCCGGTGGTCGAGCCGTCGATCGTGGTCCCCACTGCCTCTTCCAGCGTCACGAGGCCGTCCGTGAAGCTGTAGTCCGCTTCGACCACCTGACGGCGGGCCAAGGCTTCTTGGTTGATGCTGTCCCGGAGTTGCTCGAAGGTCCGCGTGCCCAAGCGGTACTCCTCCCGGGCCAAGCGTAACGCCTCTTGAGCGATGTCCAGCGAGCGCTGAGCCAGTACATGGCTCTCGTACCCGTTACGCAGGGTCAAGGCAGCGGATCGAACCTGCTCGGCTGTGGCCAGGCGGGTGCTCCGCAATTGCTCGTCGGCGTTGTCCAGGTCAACGGTCGCCCGGGCGATGCCCGCCTGGTTCTGGAAGTAGTCACCGAAGAAGGGCACGCTCAGACCGAGGCTGAAGCTGCTCTGTGTGTCGTTATTGGGCTGAAAATCGAAGATCCCCGACGTACCCGGCGTCTGAGCGAGCCGCCCATAGGTGAAGCGCGCCTGCAAGCGTGGCCACCAGGTATTGCGACTCTCTTTGAGTCCATGCGACGCGGACTCGACGGACGCCCCTTGCTGACGCACCGCAGGGTTGGTATCCATGGCGCGGTCCACTAATACGTCCAGATCGAGGCCCGACGGATCGAAGACGGCATGGTCCTCGGTTTGGAGGCGCAGCGGCGGTAGCCCGTCGTCGCCCAGGAGGGTACGCAGGAAGAGAAGTACCTGTTCGTAGCGCCGGTCCTGAACGTTGACAGCGATATTCTGCTGTTCGATGGCCAACTCCGCGTTCAAGACGTCGACTCTGGTGATCTGCGCGAGCCGGAATAGCTGCTGGGCCACGTCGAGATCGACTCGTCTCGGCTCGACGAGCGAGCGCTCGAGCTCGAGCAGATCCCGCTCCCGCAGGACCAAATAGAACTGCCGGCGCACGCTTGCCCTCAACCCCGCCATCTCCGAGGACTCCGCAAGACCGCGGTCCCGGTTGGTAAGCCTCTGACGCGTCCGGTCGTTGAACAGGCTGGCTCCCTGGATGGTCCAGTCCAGTGAGACGCTCTGCGACGTGTTCGAGCTGTACGTGAAGCTTTGCGTCGGATTCAGGATGGGATTGCCGAAGAAGTCGTTGGCCTGTTGTGTGAGGCGCCCGCTGTACCCCGTCGAGAGGAGATTCAGGCTCACGGACGGCAAAATCTGGCCGAACAAATTCGCCCTCGACTCAGGCCCATTGAGCGTCGTCGTGTTCACGACCTGCCGGTACGCGGGATTACTGCCCGCCGCGATGCGGTACGCCTCTTCCAGAGTCAGCGTGAGCGTGTCGGGCGGAGAGACCTGGGCGTGGAGGGAGTCCATCGAGAGAACAGCCGCGAAGAGCGTCGCCGCAACCACACTCATCGGCCTCATCGGCCGGGCCTCCCCCCTTCGGCCGCCGGGTCGTCCACCAGGCGTACCGTCGCGTCATGCGCCAGGTAGTGGTGGCCGTCGGTCAGCACGATCTCTCCCGGCTCGACGAAACCCTCGTCCCCGTGTGTCAACTCGACCAGCTTCTCGTTCTCGCGCCCGGTCGTCACATAGCGCCATTCGGCTCTGCCGTTCGGCCCATCCGGATTGTAGATGAAGACGATCAACCTCCCGTCCCGGGGCAGGACTGCCGCCCGTGGGATCAGCACACGGTCGGGAAACGCCTGGGCGTCGATCGTCACCCGGGCATACATACCGGGCTTGATCCGGCCGTCTCGGTTGTCGAGCCGCACGGTCACGCGGCCCGTTCCGTTGTCGGGGTCGACACGTGGGTTGATCGTGGCGATCCGGCCCTGGAACGTCTCTCCCGGGAAAGCTGTGAAGGTCACACGGGCGAGCCGCCCCTCGGCCAGGAGCGGGAGCTCGGCCTCGAGCACGTGAACCTGGACCTTGATGGAGTTCAGGTCCACCACGGTCAGAAGGTCCGCTCCAGAGGAGACCCACTGCCCCAGTACCACTTCGAGATCCGCCACCCGTCCCCCGAAGGGAGAGACGACGGTCGTGCGATCCAGGTTGATCTGAGCCTGCCGTACGCCGACCTCAGCGCCGGGCAAGCCGCTCTGGACCCGCGAAATGCGGGCCCGCTGAGCGCGGACCACCGAATCCTCGATCTCCTGATCGAAAAGGATCGACCTCTGGTACTCGACCTCGGCCTTCTCCAGTTCGCTTTGAGCCGTCGCGAGCTCCAGAGCGTACTCGGTCGTGTCGATCTGAATGAGCGCGCGGCCGGAAGTGACACTCGAGTTCTCCTGCACCCAGACCTCGAGCACCTGGCCCTCCACCTGCGCGGTAAGCACCGCCTCGCGGGACGCCTCGGCCCGCCCCTCCGCCGTCACCTCCACCCACAGCGTATCCCGAACTGCCGCGATACCACTCACGGGCGTAGGCGCGATGGCGAACTGCTCGCTTGCCGAAGTGCTTACGACCTCGCTCGTTTCCGCCGCAGCCGACGCGGTGTCATCGCTGTTCTCCGGCTCCGGCCTGACGCGAAGATAGATTCCGCCGCCGGCCACCGCTAACACGAGGACGACGGTTACGATGCTCAAGGTCTTGGTCGAGAAAGCCATGTGCGGAACTCCGTGGGTTCTATCTTGCCAACATCAAAAACGAGCGGTTCCGGACCTTACGCCCTTCGAGAGACTCATCGAATACGCAGAACGTCTCCACAACGTTCCACTAACTCCCGTGAGAGAGACTAGGGGTCGTCTCGTCTAGGTTGCCGCTCTTCGGGCCCTACGTCGCATCCTTCGACGCGATCTGGAGCCGGTAGCGGACGACGCTCTCCACATCCAACTCGTCGATCTCGATGACCCAGATCTGGTGTAGATCCGCCGCGGCGATTCGCGAGTTGAGAGGAAGGGTGAGTGTGCCCACCGGCTCTCCGGAGGGATCCAAGATCCGGTACGGTCGCCCCTCCGCCGTATCGCGCATGCGGATCCAGAGCGTGTTGTCTCTGCCGCCCACCATCCCCACGACCGGCGGGAGCATCGGAGGGAAGGTGGCGCCACCCCGGAGCGCTCGGGCCATCTCCGGGGGCATGTCCTCAAGCCTTACTTCGAGGATGCTATCCCGGACAGCCTGCGTGATTGGGACCGGGTCGAAAGGATACCGGCGCACATAGAGGACACCGGTAAAGACATCCTCCATCTTGATCTCGAACGTCCCCGCGTCCGGCCCCTCCATGGCCACACTCAGGTGGGCCATACGAATCCCATCGGAGGAGAGTCTGAGGATGGGTCGCTCGGGACTTGGAAGGAGGCTGCTGTTCATGAGAACAGTGCCCTGGTCGAGCCGGACCCGGATCGGTTCTCCTCCCCCACTGGAGAACTGGAAGTAGCTGACGATCGTCCCGTCCTCCCTCACTCGACCGTACGTCGTCTTCTGTGGATCGAAGTCGGCGTTGGCGACCGCATTTCGCGTTCCCGCGAACTGGCCGTAAACGGATCCGTCCGCATAAAGCGCCCCACCGTACACGATTCCGAACTCCGGCAATCGCCCCGCCATTTCCGGGCCCGGCCGGGCTCCATTCGGGACGTAGATGTACCGGACGTACTGAAGGTCCGGGTCGATGAGCGTGAACCGTCGAAGACTGAAGTCGTATACATAGAGGGTGTCCGCTATCCATCCGAGGCGCCACGCTTTTCGGAACTCCCCCGGTCCTTCACCATCACGCCCGATGCTGCCCAGCGATTCACCCGTCTCGCTGAAGAACAGCACGTTGGACGTCTGGAGCTGCGCGATCGCGATCATCCCGTTCTCCGCCACGGCGACCCGGATCGTCGTATCGATCGGCACGAGATTGTGTTCGTATCCATCGATCCGCAGCTCCTCCACGATGTCGTATGTGACACCGCTGTCTGCGGGTTCGCCCGGGTCCGTCTCTGCATCGGGGCCACAGGATGCCAGAAGGCCGCCGACTAGGACGAATCCGACAGTGAGCAGCAGCGGGAAGGCTGGGCGTGGGTGCCCAGGATCTAGAGATCGACTACCGCCGAGGCGCGGTGAGGGGGAGGTATGACACCCTGATTCGACACGTTCCAGATCACGCCACATGAGCCCCTCCTGCGTCTGATCGAAGCTGTTCTACCAGCAGAGATGTGTTTTTGATCCGTTAGCGTTTATGGGCCAGGAGGCAAGACGCGCACATGCCCGAAGACTGCCAGCGTGGTCCACTTTCTCATGTCAAATCTCCCCTCGGATGGCCACTCCCGCTGGGACGCGATCTCAGGGATGAGATGCTTCTTGGAGCAGATGAGATGCTTCTTGGAGCATCGACGAGAGACCGAACCTAGGCCGGCGAAGCTCCATGAGCTTGTCCCGCTGCTCTTGGGTGAGCGCGTTCTTGATGCGGATCAAGGCCGAAAGATTCGCTCGCTTGATCTCGGCCTCGGCCTCGTGCACCTGATCGATGACCGAGAGCGCCCGCGCCTCGTCTATAGGTGTGGTTTCGAGAAGCTCCGTGAGGTTCTGGGAAACCTCCATGAGACGCCACTCCGGGTCCACAACACCAGACTGCAGGATCCGAATCGCCTCCGTGATCGTGGCGCGCTGCTCTGTGGAAAGGCCGATCTCGCGGTAATGCCTCATGATCAGCTCTGGAGTGAACAGGCCTCGCGAGAAATCTTCGCTCTGGCGTGGCGTGGATCGGAACTGGCCCTCAAGGATCGGCGGGGCCAAGAGAGCGGCCGCCATCAACACGGTGCACGCCCAATTCGTCGTCGTGTTCATCGGTTCTCCTCGTCAGAATTGCCTGGGTTGGTAGTGCCGTCTCCCACACCCATTGCGGGAAGTGGGCCAATCGAAGGAATCCGGCTGTAGAATTCCCGTCCCGGATAGGACATCAAGAAATCGGACGGAGCGACCCAACCGGACCCGAGCTGCTCGACGGCCTCGGCGAGCACGGCCTCGAAACGCTCCTCCTGGGTCGGACGGAGGACAAGCGCCACCACCACCGCAGCGGCAGCGAGGGTAGCGGGAAGGGCGACTCGATATCGCCGCCGCCCGCTCGGGAGGGGCGAACGGTAGGTCTCGGCTTCGTCACCGAGCACTTCCTCGAAGTCCTCAGCCCACTCGAGCTCCATGCGCCGCAACGTCTGGAAAGCCGTGCGCAACTCAAAATCGAATCGATCGCTCATCGTATGGACTCCTGGCTGAGTACCTTCCGCAACCGGGTCTTGGCGCGGTGGTAGTGCGTCCGCGCCGCGCCCACTCCCACCTCCATGACACGTGCCGCCTCTGCGACCGTGAGACTCTGATAGAAGACCAAGTGCATCACCTCGCGCTGCCGACAGCTGAGCCCGGCCAGGGCTTCGTTGAGCCTGGCCACAAGCTCGACTTGCTCGAGTGATCCCGAGGCCAGGTCCATGGGCGGGACCACGGCCTGGTCCGCACTATTCTCCACGCCTCTCTCCAGGCCTCGTCGCTCGTCGCGACGCCGGGTCTCCAGCGCCACAAGGCGGATCACGCCAAAGAGCCAAGTCTTGAAGCTCGACTTCGCCCGGTAGCGAGCACGGCCGTCCAAGACGCGCAAGTACGCTTCGTGGAGCACGTCGTGAGCAAGGTCCTCGTCGTGGTTGCAGCAGGCGAGGGACCATCCCGACGCGTCGAAGTGATGTCGCTCGAGCCGTTCTCTCAAGGAGCCACTGTCGGTGTGTGGCTGGCCTTCAGTCGTCTGAGTCATCAAGGATGGGTGACGAAAAGGACTTTTTATATGACAGACGGTAGATCGAGTGGCCCGGGGCGCAGCTGAGCCCAAATCAGATTTCCACTAACCGGAACCTCAGGACGTAGGGCACGTCGAATTCGTCGCGCTGGACCCCGAGCAAGTAGTCGTCGCCGATCTCATGAACCTCGAGCCCGGGAGGAACTTCGACCTGGCCAAGAAGTTGCCCGTCCGGGGAGAACA
The DNA here is from genome assembly GCA_022564055.1 of Gemmatimonadota bacterium. Lineage (GTDB taxonomy): Bacteria > Gemmatimonadota > Gemmatimonadetes > Longimicrobiales > Gaopeijiaceae > UBA822. Next base: position 18,240 of record JADFMD010000021.1, on the reverse strand, counting down.
CGATCCAGATAGACGCCGTATTCGGTACTGCCTTGTACTCGGCGAGCCAGACGCGACCGCGTGGGTCGACTCGAATGGGACCGAAAGCGGGAGCCAGGTCCGGCAGAGGAAAGTCCTCAAAGGCCTCTCGCATTCTCTCTGGAGACGTACCGTTGGATAGAAACCAGTCACGCAACTCGGTGACCCGCCCCGTGGAGATCGGCCGGTTGAAATCCGGGACTCTGGAAATCAGTCGGACGCTGCCATCGAGCGCTCGCACGATCCACTCGTACGAATCGTTGGTCGCCGTCACCACACCCGGCAGTCGTGGATGGTAGTAGCTGGTACGCCCGAAGGGTCGTTCGGTCTGCCGTATCGAGCCACTCATGACCGTCCGTATCTCCCCATTCGCCGCCGTCTGATTCCTGCTCGTAATCTGACTTTCGCGCAGCGACTCCGAGGACGGCAGGACCGCGATCGTATCCAATTCTTGGAGGGTGGCGTCGAGGCGCCGGAGAACGATCGTGTCTCGCACAACGGCGAGATCCTGTGATTCCCTGCTACTCGTGAGGCCCGAGCCCCAGCGAGACAGCGCGACATAGGTTCCATCACTGAGGCGGTGGAGCTCCCGGATGCGCCCGCCCGGATCGCCCGCACTCGTGACCGTCCCGATCAGTTCGCCACTCGTCAGATAGGAAGTGAGCCGCCGGCTCCGAGAGTCCCAGGCCCAAACGGTGTCCCCGGAGAGACCGACCAGGCCAGAGAGGGAAGCAAACTCTCCGGGCCCGTCACCCCTACCGCCGAAGGTGCGGACATGCGAGCCGGATGCATCGTACACACGTAGCTCCCTAGCTTGCGACTCAGCCACCAACACCCCTCCACCGTCGAGCCCCCGAAGTCCCACGACCGACGAGAAGATGTACGCGGGATCTCCCTCCAGTACTCCGATCCGGAGGTACGAGGAATCGAGGCGGGCGATATAGGCGAGCGGACCCTCGCCCGGGTGATTCTCGACCAGGGTGACACCTGCGCTGTCTCGAACCGAGGCTACGGAGGGGATGGAGCCTGGGTCACAGGCGCCGAGCATGAGAAGAAACAGTACGCTGGGAACCCCGACCCGTAAGTCGCGAATCACCTCACCCGCCGCCTCTGCAGCCACTGCAAGCCGACGAAGTCGGTCCGCGTGGTGTAGAGCGCACCGTCCGCGCCGAAACCCACGATCGATGAGTTAGGGTCGAGGGTCACCTGTGCGATGGGCCGGCCCTCACCGTCGAAGATGTCGAACAGGCTCGGTTCCCCGGCACGTGTGCTCCGGCCGACCCAGATACGCCCCTCCGGGTCGATCCGGGTGGACCCGCTCCGGAAGGACGGCATGCGGTCCGGCCAGTCGAGGTCGTCGATGGAGCGATTACCACCTGGCCCGCCTCGACTGAACTGCACTTCCTGTTGTCCGCCGCCGAAGCTCATCCTGATGCTCAGGCCGGAGGAGGCAGCATCATCGAGCCAGGCCTGCTTCTCCGCGTCGCGAGGTCGGATCCGGGTATGGTCGACCTCGGGTCCCTTGGACACACGCCCATCCGGGTGAATGACGTCGACGTGGTAGTCAGCGGCACGCACCAGAGCGATGGTGCCGTCCAATCCGACGGCCCAGTCGTCCTCGGGGCTCATGGGCAGGGCCTGGATGCTTATTCGGCCCCCGCTCCCCGACTGCTGAACCTCGCGGGGCTTGTACCGGGCCACGGTCTCCACCACGTCCGAGGCCCAACCCACCCGAGCGATCGCGGTCGAGTCCTCGGAGCCCCCGAAAGCCCTCAACGGAAAGTAGATACGTCCCTCACCGTCCACGACCCGCGGAATGGCGATCTGCATCCCCCCGGGGTTCCCGGGGGTGGCCCCCCCACCAACCGCGATCGGTCTCGATCGGACGAAGGATCCATCCGGAGCGATCACCATGAGCCGCCCGTTGCCGAGGTCCACGAGAAGGGTCGAGTCACCCGGCAGAGCGTAGACCGCGTCGGGTTGCCGGTACTCGCGGGGCCCCCCACCCTCTCGGCCCCACATGTCCATCGTGCCGGCGTCCATGTCCAAGGCGGCGAGTATCTGCCCGAGGGGATCGGCCACCAACACCCGTCCGTCCGGCAGCTCGCGCACGTTGCTGAGGAGGCCGAACCCTTCCGGAAACTCCACTTCCAAGTCTGCGGTGAGCTGAGCGCTGACACTGGGGGCCGTAACCAATGCGGAAAATGCCGCTACGGATGCGGTTACGAACGCGGTGGTGAGCAGCCTGCCGAGTGACGAAGCTCGTTGGGACATCCTTCCTCCAGGTTGTGACTGACCTGATCGCTTGGTCCATCGTGGAGCCGGAGCGGTTTCCATGATTCTGGGCCGGCCGGTCCCTATGATTCTAGCGTTAGAGGCCCGGGGCTAGCCATGGGGTTGCCTGGCAGCACCAAGGCTTCGGTACGTGGCCCCTCAGCGCCGCAGAATTCGATAGACCCGAACGTACTCCACTCCCAGCTCGTCGCGCCACACCCCGGCCACAACGGCCCCCGTGATGGTCATCGTCATGAAACCGCCGGGGGTCTGCACCTGGCCTACCCACTCCCGCGCTTCGTTGTATACGTCCCAAGTAACGGGCGCGGAGAAGTCGGGGGAGTAGATCTGCGCCCACACGTGGCCATCGGCGGCGGACAACAAACGAGAGTACGCCGGCAGGACAGTCGGACGACTCGGGTGAGCCAGCGTGGACAGGTAGTCGTCTTGCTGCGACTCGGGGTAATACTCCTCGATGAACTCTCGATAGGCCATGATGTCGGCCTCGGATACCTCCCGCGCGTCCCGCGCCACACCGTAGATCTCGGAAAGGCGTCCATCCTCGAAGACTCGGACTCGAAAATCCGGGCCCGACACGAGGTGAACGGACTCGCCAGAAATGTCAAAGCCCGCGGTGATCGTGAAGGGGATCGGGATCTGACTCCGCCCGGTCCACAACCACAGGGGCCCCAGCGCACCGCCCTGTGGACGTTGGGTGGAATTCTCGAGGTCGACCCGCACCAACCGCACCGGATCGCCGAGGATCTGGCCGGCTTCGACGGAACCCTCCCCGAGAATACGTCGGACCCGGCCCAGAAAGGACCCGTCAGCGAACACGTCGAAGGCACTAGGTCGAGGATCGTCGCTGGGCGCAGTCCTCTCCGTTCGAACGAACTCACCTTCACCGTCGAACAACGTGAGCCGTCCGTTCGCATCATCCCACACGGCCACACTGTCACCCCGGAACGACCCGAGCAGGCGGATACGCACGAATTCTCCAGGCCCTTCGCCCCGTCCGCCTCTCGTTTTCCAGTGGGACCCGTCCGGCTCGAAGATCCGTAGCTCGCCGGACTGCCCGTCCGCGACCCACAGGCGGTCCTGTGCATCGATGAGAACGTGCTGGATCTGGTAGAACTGTGTCGGCCCCTCAGCATTGGGGCCACCAAGACTGAGAACCGGCTCCGGGTCGATCTCGGCGAATGTGGTCGGAACGTCCGGACTGAGAGTCAGGCGTATCCCCGCGCTGTCGGTGACCGTAACCGTCGCGGCGGAATCACGCTCACAGGCGGACAACGCGAGGATCGAGGCGACGATCCAGGCGACAGATTGGACGGTTGTGGGCAAAGGCCGGATAGATGGCGTCATTGCCCACTACGCGCCGGGCGCTGTGAGCTCGTACAATACGACCTGTTCAGTATCCAGAACGCCCCGTTGCTCGCCCAGCACATAGTCACGTCCGAACTCGTAGACCTCGATACCAACAGGGATGTCGGTGCGGCATGAAAAACGACCATTTTGCTCGAAGCGGATCCACCTAGCCGGTCCATCGCCGCCTGGCTCTGGATACTCCTCTACCCAGATCGCGCCATCCCTGCCGATTTGCACGTCTACAAATGCCGGAAGCGCGTCGGCCACGGGCCGGTCCTCGTCGATTAGAGGCGCTATCAACCTTGCACGTGTGGGCCCGTCTATCTCCGCATACTGATCCCTGATCGCCTGCCGTGCAGCTTCGACGTCGGAGGCCCGGACGGTTCGATTCACTCCGGACCAACGTAAGATGCGCTCGAGCCGGAGATCGGGTTCGAATACGTAGACGTGTAGTTCGGGTTCTGCTCCGTGACCCGAGATGAAGAGATCGTCTCGAGCCGCATACTCGCCATAGGATTCGAAGAAGGGGTACAGCCAGAGGGAGTTGGGATCGTCATCAACTTGCCCCAACCGTCCGTCCGGCAGAACCAGCAGCGTGTCTGTGAGAGCCCCGTCGGGGTCATGTAGTAATACGTGTAGGAAGCCGAGTTCAAACGACGACGTTCTCCGGTTGGTGACCCGACGCCCAAGGATAGCGCGCCCGTCGGAAAGGAGGTGCCTTCCCCTAGGCGGATTCGGATAAACGGGATCGGGCCGCACCTGTCGAACCCACTCACCACCCGGACCGAAGACCTCGAATTCCCATGGACGGTAGTCTCCTACCCAAACCGTATCACCCGGGAGACTCCAAAGAGAGTTGGCGTTTCGGAACTCCCCGGGCCCATCACCTTCACCCCCGGCGGCAAAGAGGAACTGACCTTCTGGATCGTATACACGGAGTTCCTGGCTGCCTTGGTTGACCAGCGCGATTCTTCCGTCACTCAGGACGGTCGCCCCGAAAACTCGATGCAGCTGATAGGGCTCGTCGCCCTCGACCTGACCTATGGTCACTCGAGGCGTAGAGGCGATCTCACACTGGGCCTCCAGGCGGCCCAGATCGTTGAAGACGATTTCGATGCCCGCGCTGTCCGTGCGCATGATCGGGTCTCGGCTCTCGCTGGCGTCCGAGCAGCCAGCGAGGATGAGGCAGGCGAGGAGCAGCGGGCGTAATGGGAAACCATCCTGACCAATCATAGCGTGCTCCTGAGAGTATTCACGCCGCCTAGTATCCTGAACAGAATGCGCTGGTAAGTCGATTCCGCGCCAGTGGGTAACGCGCAGCTTGACTTCGTTTCGCCGATCCTCAGGGGCAGATGACGACGCCCGCCACCCATCCGATCGGGGCGCCCGCACCATAGGTCAGGACACACGAGCTGCCCGTCTCGATGTGACGGAAGAAGCCTGTCCAGCCACTGCGTCCGGCCTGAACGAACGTGACTCGCACCTCCTCAGGAACCTCGATCGCCAGCTCTGAAATGTCCGACGAATAAGAAAAATTCTGCGAATAGTGTATCTCTTGGGCACTCGCCATGAACCTGACCAGAGAGCGCACGACCGACTTCACCTCGTCCGGCATCACCTGCTGTTCGGGCACGGCGTCGATGCCACTCGTGTAGGAAGCGAGCCCTCGCCCCACAGGGCTTCCGTCTGGCTTCTGGATTTCGTACTGCCGAATGTAGTTCACACCCAGCGGGTCCGTCGCGAGCCCGAGGATGAAGTCGTGTCCGATCTCCTGGGGCTCGAAGGCGGGCGGAGTCGAAATGTGTGCCCGGAGCGTGCCGTCCATCTCGTAGACCGACCACTGAATGGTCGTGTCAGCCGGAGGCAAAGCGTTGGTCGCCCAAATTCGGCCCGCGGGTGTGACCTTCACGAACCGAATGTCCACATCAAGCGGGACCTCCGGCATCCGTGCCAGGGTCTGCAGGACCACAGATCGCTCGTTCGGGGCGAGGGGGCTGTCCACCCAATTCACACCATGGACCCATACGTCCAAGGGAAACGGCTCATCCGCAGACCACTCGACCTGCTCGGTGCGCGCCACGGCTCCCTGCATGTCCATGAAACTGAACCGCCTCAACCCACCGTCCCAGACTCGCAAAGAGTCTACGCCCCAACGCCAGATCCGCGACGGACGGCGGAACTCGCCCGGCCCACTTCCGTCGCCTCCCACACTCCGAATGTGACGCCCCTCCGGTGAGTAAAAGCGGACTTCTTGGCTGCCCCTATTGACCACCGCAAGGCTCCCGTCCGGAAGACGCACCGAACTGACCGCTTCGTGAAGCTGATAGGCGGCTTCACCCTCGACCACGCCGATCTCCAGAAAGGGGACCTCGGAAAGTGACCACTGCTCTACGTCGGAGGGTGAGCCGAGATCATCTTCGCCTGCCCCGGGGGCGGCATCTCCCCGACAGCCGGCGGAAAGCAGCGTTGCCACGACAAACACCGCAGGAAGACGGCTCATTCTACCCTACCCGATTTCAAGAGGAGCGAGAGTCGGAAGGAGTTCCAAAGCACACCTTAATATACGAGTATCACTCTGGCGGGCGACATTTACGATTGCCGCGTGATGCGGCTGATTGGGTCCATAACCGATTGGGTCCTTACGGGAGGCATTTGGCCAATGAGAGGTGCGGTGCGGTGGATAGTGACCGCGGTGGTGGCGCGACCATCGTTGTCAGTGACGACGGTGACATCTGGGTGGCGTTGACGGAGTACGACGGGTCCGGCGGGTACGACTGGCTCGTGTTCACCCCGAGCGGGGAGCTTCGAGGCATGGTCCACACACCGCCCGACCTACAGCTCTTCGAGATCCGCAACGATTTCATCGTCGGGGTGGTGTTCGACGAGCTCGACGTTCCGTATGTGCGCCGCTATCCGCTCCTGCCGGGTCCCGATTCGTTCAGCCGCTAGCGAGTTTCTCGCTCAAATCCCGTCTCCCGCGTCCTCTTCCATCATGCGGTCGATCACAGATTGGTAGGCCTCGAACTCATTCCAACGAGTCACCCGAATAGCGCTGCCGCCGCCCTTGCTCACGAAGATCGTCGGGGTTCGGCTCACCCCCAATTCAATGCCCAAGCGCAAGTTGGCGCTGATGACGTCGGCGTGACGGTCGCTGTCGAGACAGGCAGCGAAGTCCTCCACATCGAGACCGAGCGCGGCCGCATAACTCTCGAAGATATCCGTTGGGGGACGCTGGCTGGCAGACCACGTCGACTGCTGCGAAAAGAGTTGATCGTGGAAGGGCCAGAAATACTCCTCGCCCTGATCGAGCGCGCAACGCGCTCCGCGAGCCGCAAGAAACGCGTAGGGGTGGGCCGACACCACCGGGTAGTCGTGAAAGACGAATCGAGCGACGCCCTCGTCGACGTAAGCCAAATCGAGCTGGGGCTTCACGACGGCGAAGAACTGTTGGCAGGCCGGACACTGAAAGTCCCCGAACTCCAGGATCGTGATCGGCGCGTCGGGATCCCCCCGCTCGACACCCGTGGCCATCGCCACCAGCGCCTCGAGATCCTCGATTTCCCCGAGAACGATGCTCGCAATCGGCTCCATTGCGGCAGAGCTCAGGCCACCCCCGAGAGCCGACCATCCGAGAGCACCGACGGCGATCACGGCCGTCGCGCCCAGGACCATGTAGAACGCCTTGAGATCTCCGCCTTTCTTTTTAGCCACCGTTCACTCCATTGCTCAATGTGCGGCAATTGCATGGCCTTGTAGGCCGAGTGTAGCCCGCTACGCGTACTCTGGTAAGATGTTCCCCCCCCAAAGGGGGACGGTTTGGGGGACTGGCCACTCTGGTTGCTGCACCGCTTCGAGCGAGCGGTCTATGCCTGAGGCGTCAGCCCGCCCGCAGCGCCTCCACCGGATCGACATCGGCTGCGTGGCGCGCCGGTAGGTAGGAGACAAGTATGACTTGACATATGTCAAGTAGTGCTTTACACTCGATGATGATAAGGAACTTCAAGACCAGAGCCTTGAAGCGTCTTTACAACGACGGCGACAGGAGCGGCATCGCGCCAGATCATGTCGCCAGAGTAGAACGCATACTCGCTCACCTCGACATAGCGACGAAGCCCAAGGACATGGATATACCCGGTTGGCGGCTACATCCGTTGAAAGGCAACTACCGGGGCTTCTGGTCCGTCGATATTTCCGGCAACTGGCGCATTATTTTCAGGTTCGAGGACGGCGACCCGCGTGACGTTCGCTACCTCGATACCCACTAATGGAGGGTTGAACCGTGCCCATGAAGAGCCCACCCCATCCCGGCCTGACGATCAGGCACGATTGCATCGAGGCCCTTGGCTTGTCGGTGACCCAGGCCGCAAAAGGGCTCGGTGTTTCGCGGCAGGCTCTTACGAATGTACTCTCAGGCAAGAGCTCTATTTCGCCCAAAATGGCCGTCCGTCTGGAAAAGGCCTTCGGGAGCACCGCCACCGCATGGGTGCGCCTTCAGGCAAACTACGACCTTTCCAGGATAGACCCCGACGAGGTCCAGGTTCACCCCGACTTTCTGGTCGCTGTGTAAGTACGAGAGGTCAACCTCTCTCCGGTAGCGCCGACGCTTCTCCCGCCCGGCGTGCGATCTACCGGCCGGCCGCCGCGCGCCCTCGCTGCAACGCAGTGGCTACACCGGCCGAGATTCCACCGTCGAGGCCGACGGTCACGAATCGAAACCCTTCGTTCAGCCGCTGCTCAACGGTCCCAGCACCGGTCGTGATGGCGCAAGGCACACCCCGGGCCAAACAGATGCGCAGCACGCTCTGGATCGCGTCCTCGACTTCCGACCCCGAAGGAAAGCCCATTGAAGCGGTGAGGTCGGACGGCCCTATGAAGATCACGCCGATCCCCGGTACCGCCACGATCTCCTCAGCGTTGGCGACCCCTTCCACCGTTTCGATCTGGATGATGGCGAGGAGCTCACCCCTCGGGTCGTGTGGCCAGACGTCGGCGCGCTGCATGTAATCGCGGACGCCCCAGAACCAGGTGGCATTGGTCGGGCTACGGCCACGCAGCCCCGCCGGTTCGAAGTCGGGCACCCCGTTGGTCTGCGGATAACGCGTGGCCCGCACCGCGTTCTCGGCTTGCTCCCTGGTGCTGATCGCGGGATACATCACGCCGAATACGCCGACGTCCAAGACCTGCTTGGCTTGAAAAAGAACCTGCTCAGCGCCGCTTGCCGGCACGCGGACGAAGGGCGTGACGTTCATCTGGAGGTTGCCCTTCTGCTGGATCAGCCGCTTATCCGTCATCCCGAGCAGGAACTGCCGCAACCGCTCCACGTCGAACGGAGAGTGCTCCATATCGATGATGATGAAGTCGAGGCCCGAAGTGGCGAGCGCCCGCGCGTTACCCAGGGAATAATCAGCGGATAGAACCCCGAGCACGGATTGGCCACCTTCGAGCAACTCGATGGTACGGTTCAGGCGCACATAGTCGCTGTCCTGGGCAAAGGCGGGGGCGCTTTGCACACAGAGCGAGAGGACCCCGATCACAGCAGCGAACGCCATCGTTTGTCGGATTTTCACAGTACCTCCCGGGACGCATAGTTCAGGGATCGATGAAGCGATGACAACGCTTCACGGACCGCTTCCTCGCAGGCCGAGACAATAGAAGCCGGAGGGGTAAGGACGCAACGCAGGCTGGACGGCCTCCCGCGGGGAGTCCTACCTTCCCGCAGAATGGGCCATCGAACGACCTCTCGGTCGCCGATACCGAGACGCAGTGTTCCAGCTTTCCCAAGAGAGGCATCCAATGCGCACCTTGAAGACGCTCGGCTCGCTGACGGCTCTCGTCGTCCTCGGTTCAATCCTCACCCTGGCTGCAGGCCAACAAGTCCCCACCTTCACGCCCGAGCAGGAGGCGCGGCTGCAGATTCGGGAAGTGATGGAGGGCCTCTATGTCATTCCCGGGTTCGACGGCGGGCAGTCGGGTGGGAACGTGGCGGTGCGGGTGACCGACGACGGCGTGATCATCGTCGACAACAAGTTCCCCTACAGCTTCGATTTCATCACCGAGCAGGTCCGCAGCGTCACCGACCAGCCGATCAAGTACGTGCTCAACACCCATCATCACGACGACCACTCCGGCAGCAATGCCGACTTTTTGTCGACGGCCGAGGTGATCGTGCACAAGAACGCCCGCGAGAACATCGTTCGGAACAACCAGCCCGGTGCGCCGCGTGTCATCTTCGCGGATGAAACCGCGGTGTTCCTGGGCGGTGTCGAGGTCCAGATGTTTCACTTCGGGCGGGGCCATACCAACGGGGACGCCGTGGCCTATTTCCCCGATCTCCGGGTGGTCCACACCGGCGATCTCTTCGTCTTTGGCCAGCGTTTGAACGGCAGCACCCTGTCACCCTTCTGGGACTTCGGTAACGGTGGCAGCGTGCTCGAGTGGCCGGCCACGCTGACCCGCCTGTTGGCCCTCGACTTCGACACCGTGATCCCGGGTCACGGATCGATCATGACCAAGGCCGACGTGAGGACGTTCCGCGGCAAGCTCGAGACCGTGATCGACCGGGTTCGCGCGGAAATCGCCGCGGGCACGACACGAGACGACATCGGCTCTCGGGTCGACACGACCGACCTGGACTGGCCGCTCGCGCCGGGGCGCATCCGGAACGTGTTCGACGAGTTGACCGGGGCGCCGTAGGTTACCCCCACCTCGGGGAAGCCGTTCCGACGACGCGGGAGATGATGTACTCGCTGGTGACATACACGCCCATACCGTCGGAATCGGGGGAGCCCTGCGACGGGCGATGACTGCGGTTAGGCGGTAGCGCCAGCGACGGTCTGGGTAGCTCTCTACAGTCAACGTGTATCGGAGGTGTCCCATGCGGTTTCTAAGCTATCTCACGGTTCTCGCGTGCCTCGGAATTCCCGCTGAAGTGCTCGCGCAGGACGCGTTCGAAGGTGTTCCAAACGAACCCCGTCCCTCCGAGTACCTCCATTGGGATGCGGCGGCGTTCGCCGAGTTTCAGAGTGAGCTCGAAGACGAACTCGGCGATGGACCAGGCATTTTTGGTACCCAGTTCATCTACACGGCTGCGCTGCCACGGGCCGATCATCGGCATCACGACGTGCAGATCATCCATCGATCCGGCTATACGCAACCCGAGATCCACGCTACCAAGTGGGACATCTACGTCATCCTGGACGGCTCGGGAACCGCCTACATCGGTGGCGAGAGGGTGAATTGGATCGATGACGGCCGGCCCCAAGAAGAGCAGAGGCCACGGCTTAGCGGCGCGCAGGTGTTTCAGGTCACCAAGGGCGATATGCTGCACGTCCCCGCGCGCAGCTGGCACCAAGTGTTGACGGAGGAGGGAGAGTCGATCACGTACGCACTCATCAATGTGATCGAGTGACTCGAAAGGTCGCCTAGGGCAGCGCTAAAGCAATCAGTTCTGCCGGCGTGTCGAGCGTGGCTGCCGCAACAACGATGTACTGCCTCCCGTCGAGCATATACGACATCGGGCTGCCCGTCGGGTTCGCCGGCAAAGTGATCTCAGCGACAACCTCACCCGTGCGCTTTTCGTAGGCGCGGAAGATCGGGCCTCCGGCCCCAAAGAGCGAAGCGACACCGCCGCGCACACCGCCGCCCGTGCCCATGAAGAGCAACGTCTCCGTCACGAGCACCCCCGGCCGACCGTTCTGCCCCATGCTCGAGAAGTCCAGGCCAAGACCCTGAAGATCCGGGTGTTCCCGAACCTCTAGGGGCGCCCCGCCCATGGGCTGCATCCAAAGGTGATCTCCGGTATTGAGATCGATCGCGGTAATACGCCCCCACGGTGGCTTGACCAGGGGTAGTCCGCGGGGCCCTGGAGGATAGATGTCTCCCGATCGGAAGTAGTCGGCGTTGGTGCTCCCAGGCTCCCGTTTTGCCAAGGCGGCTACGATAGGGACCGTGAGCGACGGAATGAACAGAATTCCCTGCTCGACATCGACTCCCGCACCAGGCCAACTGGCGCCTCCACCCCATCCGGGAAGCACGAGCGTTCCCTTCGTTCCATCCGGATCGTCGATCAGCGATGGGGGCGTATAGAGCGGTCCCATGCGGAAATTAGCTGCGATCTCCATGGCTTCGGCGCGAAGCTCGGGCGTGAAATCGATCAGGTTGTCCACACTGAAGCCCTGTGGCTCGAAGGGCGCCGGTTTCGATGGAATGGGTTGGGTCGGAGACGTCCATTCGCCGGGTACGTCGGATGCCGGCATCGGCATTTCGATGATGGGCCAGAGTGGCGTTCCATCCTCACGGTCGAAGACGTACGTGTACCCTTGTTTGGTTACGACCGCGACGGCCTTGATGCGGCGTCCGTCGTGGGTGACGTCGACGAGGGTTGGCGGAGCAGGATTGTCGTAATCCCAAAGACCGTGGTGAATGAGCTGATAGTGCCAGACGCGCTCGCCGGTCCTGATGTCGAGGGCAACGATGCTCTCCGCGAACAGATTGTTGCCGGGCCGGTGTCCTCCATACCAATCGTTTGTCCCGGTCTCCGTGGGCAGATACAGGTAGCCCAACTCCTCGTCAAACGTCAGCTGGGTCCACACACCGGCGTTCCCGGAGTATTGCCACGAATCCTCTTGCCAGGTGTCCGCGCCGAACTCGTCCTCCTGGGGAACGACGTGAAAGATCCACACCCTCTCGCCGGTTTTCGCGTCGAAGCCCTGGATGTGGCCCGGCGTGGATTGGGCGGCGTTCGGCCCACCCACTGGGATGACTTGGGCCACCACTATACCGTTGGACACAATCGGCGTGGAGATGCAACGCACCTCTCCTCCGATGCCTTCGGAGAGATCTATGAAGCCGTTTTCGCCGAACTCCCTCGCGGGCCTGCCCGTCTTTGCGTCGAGGGCCAAGAGGCGTCCATCGCTGACGTTGTGGAAGATTCTCTCCACGTCGCCATCGGTCCAATAGGCCACCCCGCGCCCTGAGCCCGTGAGCGGCCGAACGCGCTCGCCCTCCGGCCTCGGCTTCGGCTCGGGACTGAACAGCCAGATCATCTCGCCCGTCGCGGCGTCGATGGCCGCCACTTCACTGGCACCGGTCGTCGTATAGAGCACGCCCCCGATCATGATCGGTGTCGACTCGAAGTTGAAAAAATCGGGACCAGAGGAGTTTGCCGCGGTCCAACGCCAGGCGACTTCGAGGTCCCCTACGTTGCCGGCATCGATCTGATCCAAGGCCGTGTACTGGGTGTGCCCGCCATCGCCACCGTAGACCCTCCACTCGCCGTCGACAGCGCCATACTGTGCCGAGAGAGGATTCGCCCAAGCCAGCGTCGGAGAAATCAGGAGCACGCCAATCAGGGCGATGTTGATGCCGATCGGGGCAGGGTTCATGCCCGTCGGAGCAGAGTTCATGTAGTGTCGCAGGGGCATCGATTCTCCTGGATGCCTCAGTCCCGGCTCGGGAGCGCGAACACGAACAGGTCGGTGCCTCTGCCCGGGCGGAGCTCCGGTGTCAGATTGATCGATCCGGCCCCCGTGTTGACCGCCACGTACTGCCGTCCGTCCACGGCGTAGGTGATCGGATAACCGCTCACCGACGAGCCCAGATTGACCTCCCAGAGGACCTCGCCCGTCTCGTCGTCGAAAGCCCGGAAGCGCCCGTTGGAGTCACCGCCGAAGATGAGCCCGCCGCCGGTCGCCACGAGCGACATGGTGCCGGCTCGTGTCTCGAAGAGCCACCTCGTCTCCCCCGTTTCCACGGAAATCGCTCTGACGGTCCCGAGGTTATCCGTGCCGGGCGCGATCTGGTGTCGCGCGGCGAGCGAGTAGATCGCGAGGCCGCCCTGCCCCCCCGCCGTGAGGGCCCGCGCCCGATCGCTCTCGAAGTTGGCCGTGGCCAACATCGTCGCACAGGTGTTACGTAGCGGGTAGTACATCGTGTTGGTCCGGGGGCTGTAGGCGCCGGCTTCCCAGTCCTTGCCGCCCGCCCAAGTGGGGCAGACGAACACCTCCTGCTCCACCTCCCTGAAGACCACCTCCGGATTTACCGTCACCACACCGGTGGCCCCGTCGATACTCTCGATCACGTTCTGACGGACCGTGGGAGTCGCCCAAAGAAACTCACCGGTCTCGCGATCGAGCGTGTAGACCAATCCGGTCTTTCCGGGAATTCCGGTGATCACCTTGCGGACCTCCCCCGGTTGGAGGCGCGGGTTGATCCAGCGCACGGCGTCCGGGTCGGGAGTGACGGGCGTGTCGATGAGGAGCCGCTCGAAAGGATGGTCCAGATCCCAGTGGTCGATCAGGTGCTGGTAGTACCACCTGATCTCACCGGTCTCGATCTCGAGCGCGAGCGTCGAGTTGTGGTAGAGGTAGGAGAGCTCAGGGTCGTCCAGGAAGAACTTCGGCGCCGGCGAGGTGACGGACGTGCCCATGTAGATCAGTTCCAGCTCGGGGTCGTAGCTCGGCACCATCCAGGCGCCCACGTGTTGCCGCCCCTCCCATGGGACGTCGCCCCACGTCTCGTTGCCCGGCTCGCCCGGTGCGGCGATGACATGGCGTCGCCACAGCTCCTCGCCCGTGAGCGCATCATGGGCGGCGATGATGCAGGCATCGGGTCCGCCCCAGGGCCGGCAGCTACGCCCCGAGATGATCCTGCCGTCCGCGATGATCGGGCCCGAGCTGTGCGTGGCCGAGTTGACCTTGTAGTCGAAAATCTGCGTTTCCCAAACCATCTCACCGGTCACGGCGTCGAGCGCGAACACGAAATTGTCGTCGCTGGTGTTGATGATCAGCCGGTCGTAGATGGCCACGTTACGGTTGTTGCGGGCGTTACCCCCGACGAAGCCGTAGAGGTCGTCCGGCAATTCGCGACGATACTGCCACCTGAAGTCGCCGGTCGCCGCGTCGAGCGCCTGGATGACGTCCTCCGCCTGCGGCACATAGAGGAAGCCCCCGTACGCCAGAGGCGTGATCTCACCGGTTCGAGCCGCCAGGGGTCGCGTCCAGACCAGCTGGAGTTGGCTGACGTTCTCGCGGTTGACTTGATCGAGCGGGCTGTAGCCCCAACTGTCGAGCGTTCGGCGCCACATGAGCCAGTCCTCGGGCGCGGGGTCCTGGAGCATCGCGTCCGTCACCGGGATGAAGTCGGCGGAGAGGCCAGCCTGATCGACCTGGGCGGGGGCCGAAACCACAGGCGCTGCTTGGACCCAAACCGGAGGCGCTGCAAGGAATAACAGGACCGCGCTTAGGGTGACCCGAACGCACGCTGCGATAGGAGAGTGTCTAAGCATCTCAAGGCTCCCGAGCCGGAGGATCCAACGGCCATCTGATGACGACGGCGATAATAGGTGTCGGGGCCTGATGGAGGAAGCGCATGACGTAGAGGAGAGTCGTCACGAATGCCGGCCCTCGATCGTTTCTTCCTAGGAGACTATCTTCGGTCAGGAGGTCATATGAAACCCGTTCTCTGTTTGCCGCTCGTAGGCCTCGTCACGCTGATCGCCGTCAGCTGCTTTGGCAATCCCACCGGACCGGGCTCACTCCCGGCCCTCATCACAGAGTTGCCGCGCAGCCTGAGCCAGGCGGAGCTCGCTCTGATCGAAGCGGGTAATAACTTCGCTTTGACGCTGTTCCGTGAAATCGACGCACACGAGACTGCCCACACCAACATCTTCGTGTCCCCGCTCAGCATCAGTATGGCGCTCGGCATGACCTACAACGGCGCCGCCGGAGAGACGCAGCAGGCCATGGCTCAGACGCTCGGGTTCCAAGGCCTGAACCTGGACGACGTCAACCAAGGCTACCGGGACCTCATCGATTTGCTGTTCGATCTGGACCCTCAGATCGAGTGGCAGTTGGCCAATTCTATCTGGTACCGGCAGGGCTTCTTCGTCGAACCCTCGTTCCTCGACGTCAACCGCACCTTCTTCGACGCTCAGGTGGAAGCTTTGGATTTCAGCGCGCCCGGCGCCGCAGACGTCATGAACCAGTGGGTGAGCGACGGTACCAACGGACGGATCGACGAGATCGTCGAGAGTCCGATTGACCCTCTGACCGTCATGTTCCTCATCAACGCGATCTACTTCAAAGGTGATTGGAGGCATCAGTTCGACAAGGACCTGACGCGGGACGCGCCTTTCACGCTGCTCGACGGTGGCGAAATCACCGCCCTTATGATGTCTCACGAGCAGAAGGTCGACGTACGGGTAGCCAATGACGAACTGGTCTCCGTCCTCGAGATGTCGTACGGCGGCGACGCTTTTGTGATGACGATCGTGTTACCACACCCGGACGTTACGCTCCAATCGGTGGTCGAAGCGCTCGACACCGAGCGGTGGGCCTCGTGGATCGAGAATCTTCACGAGACCGAAGCGTTTGTCGTAATGCCAAAGTTCTCGTTCGAGTACGAAATCAGCCTGAAAGACGTGCTGACTTCGCTGGGCATGGGCATCGCATTCGACGAAGGCACGGCCGATTTCACCAAGATCAATCCGTCACGCGAGCTCTACATCAGCAAGGTGAAGCACAAGACGTTCATCCAGGTGGACGAGGAGGGCACCGAAGCGGCGGCCGTCACGTCCGTTGAGGTGAACGCGGTTAGTGCACCACCGCGGTTCATCGTCGACCGCCCGTTCCTGTTCGCCATCCGGGAGCGCCTCTCCGGCACGATCCTCTTCATGGGCAGGGTGGTTGATCCCACTCAATAGCCCCCCGCGATTTCCGAGCTCGATGCCAAGGTGATCGACGTCGGCAGTGTCGCAATCAGGCCGCTTTTCTCTCCCGACGGTAGCTGGGTGGCCTACTTTGATCCCACCGGTCGTCAGCTTGAGAAAGTACCTTACGACGGTGGTCCTCAACTGGTTCGAGGTGTTAGAGCAACTCATGGAGAACTGACATGCCGCGTCCGCAGTTGTAGCTTGGGGCAGGCTAAGGCGAGGTGACCAATGAAGTCCAGAGTGCTGATCGAGCAGGACGAGGACGGAGTTTTCGTCGCCGAAGTTCCGTCGCTCCCGGGCTGTGTTAGTCAGGGGGCCACCCGTCCCGAGGCCCTCACTAATATCCGTGAAGCGATTTCCGGCTATCTCGAGAGCCTAGAGGAACACAATGAGCCGGTCCCTCCGGCGATCGTCGAAGAAATCGTCGAGGTCTGAGTGTCCCCGGCTCTCGGGCCTGCACTTACGTAATACTGCGAAGCCGCCTCGAAACCACCTCCCAAACACCTCGCCCGTCTCTTTTCAGCACGAATTCATGTATCTGCGAGAACGCCCGCCGATCCCGTACACACCCGGTCATCAATTCGACCCGTGCGGAGTCTCCGAGAATCTCCGGCTGGTGGAAGTCGGCCCACAGGCCAACCGGTCGGTTATCTGATGCCTCGACCCACTCGCATCGGGGGCCGTAACCGCTGTAGTGCTCCACCGGAATACCATGCGCCTCAGCGAAGGCGGACACGAGGCCAGACGCATCGACGAGACTTGCGTCCCAGTGATCTTCCCTTTCTCGGCATGGCTCAACCCGCGAGTCACATAAGTACTCATCCGAAACGACAGTCGGAAGACCATTGCGGGCGTCTAGATCGCTCGCGACGGCCCGCCCTATCCCATCCAAGTCATCAGGACCCTGGCCGGTGAAGCATCCAGTTAACGAAAGAGCGACTACTATACCACAGGCTGATCGGAAGTCGTGTGTCATTCCCTTCCCCTCCTTGCTACCCAATCTAAAAGCACTCCGCCGCCGCGGCCGTGTGCTGAGAATCGAACGTATATTGAGTATTAACAAGATGACTCGCTTCATGTGCCAAGGATTTAGCCCAATTGATGGGGGGGTCACTCGTCTCCGCAGTAGATCCATCCCACACCCTGACAACATCCAACTCATCGTCAGAGCTTCCCGTCAGCAAAGAGAATCGAGTAATGCGAGCACTCCAAATTGCGATCCTGTCCGCCTCGAGAAGGTCCACAAGTTTGTTGCCTAGGACGTCGCAGCCGTGATCCAAGATGATTATGATGGCTAGGTCGATACCAGCTCTGTCGGTCTGACTCCAATCCGCCTGAAAACGTGGATCGCAGCCGGTCTCCTCCGGTTCACGGATGCGCTTTAGCCACTTTTTCATGGAGAGCCCCCCTGCCGGTGGATCTCGCTGGACGCCCTATTCAAATCAACATCCGAGAGCGGGCCGGTGGGCGCGACAGAAGGCTCACCGGGATTCGCCTGCTGTGGTTGTCCAGGGGCATCATACGCCTCCCGACTCGTCAAACCACATCATGAAAGCGAAAACGCTTGAAGGGCCAATCTCCGACGCAATGAACGCGGAGACCAGGCCGGGCAATGCGGGATTTCCGAGACTGGATATTTCCGAAGGGCAGGAGGCGCATAATCAGTAAGCTCTCCACGTCCGCCAGAAGCTCAGATGTGCGCCGACGGCCATCCTCGAGCCGGAGCTCTCCGTGCAAAACCCGCACCTCGTCGGTCCCGTAACGGCGGTGGATGTCGGCGAAAAGCTGATCCTTGTGGGCGCCGCCGAGGCGATGCCGCACACTTGCGAAGTTTGCCCTTCCGAGGTAAAGCAGCCAATCTCGCCGCGCAT
>JADFMD010000020.1 GCA_022564055.1 Gemmatimonadota bacterium | reverse complement strand
CCTCGGGATCGGCGGTGCGGCACATGACGATCAGGAAGTCTGCGCGCTTGGCGTTGGAAGTGAACCACTTGTGACCGTTGATGACCCAGTCGTTGCCATCGCGCGTCGCCGTCGTCTTGATCGAGCGCGGGTCGGATCCGGCGCTGTCGGGCTCGGTCATCGAAAAGCCGGACTCGAGCTTTCCTTCGGTGAGCGGCACCAGCCACTTCTTCTTCTGCTCCTCGGTGCCGTACTTGAGCAGGATCTTCTGGTTGCCCGAGTTTGGGGCGACCACCCCGAACAGAGAAGCCGCGCCCATGCTATAGGCCAGAATCTCGTTCATGTACGCATGCTCGAGGAAGCTGAGGCCGCAGCCACCGTACTCCTTGGGGAGATGCGGCGCCCATAGGCCCGCCTGCTTCACCTTGGCCTGGATCTCGTGGCGCAGCGTCCGCGCCTGGCTGCGTTCCTCGTCGTCGACCTGGCCGTCGCGTCGCGTCGCCCAAAGCTGGTTCCCGTTGGGCAGGATCTCGTTGTTCACGATTTTGGCCGTCATCATCCGGATTTGATTGACGCGATCCGAGAGAGACGGAATGGCTTGGACGTTCATGGGCATGGGGGAGACCTCGCGGCGCTGGGGGCGCCCACTGGATGGGAATCAGACGCTCATCATAAGCCGAATCCGGTCTACAAGGCTCAGGCATCCCACAGCGAGAGCACGTGTCCGTGGTGGGGTTGGGCCCGTCCCTCGAGTATGTCCTGGTAGACACGCTCGAGGTCGGCCGCTCCGGCGCCGCGCTGGACCTCGAGCCAAGCGTCGCTGGAAGCGTCGAACCGATGCCACGCGTCACCCAATCGTTCCTGGAAGCCGGCCGGCCCCCATTCCTGGGCGCGCTTTTGGATCTGGGCCGGAGCGAAGAAGAAGGTGGGCCTTGCACCGGGCAGATCGTTCGATCGGTTGGAAGAGTCCCAGTGGGTCCCGCCGACCATACAGCTGTACTTCAGGTTGTCACCAAGATGGTGGTGCAGGGAGTCGACGACTTCGCCATTACCCGAGTGGTCGATGAACACGACGGGTACGTCGCTCGCGAGCGACTTGATCTCCGCGTACACGACGACCTCGTCATATCCGGACAGACTCTCTACGAAGGCGCAATTGCGGGGTGAGGTGAGGCCGATGACACGCCCACGCGATCGCCGCGCGAGTAGAGTGGCAAGCGCGATCGCCGTCTTGCTGGACGCGCTGGAGATCACGAAGTCCTGGGCGCCGAAGAAGTCGTTGTCCTCGATGAAATCGTCGACCAGGAAGGACGTCATGAAGAGGCCGCGGAGCAGCAGCATCTGGTCTTCGCGATCCTCTCGGTACATCGCATCGTGCTTCGAGTTCATGTACTGACGGTAGACGGGTGCCGCGTCGCTCCGTTGAGGGGCCGCATCCGAGAAGCTCGTCGGGTTCACCGAGCTCGCCTGTACCACCAGGTGGTGGGACATCGGGAAGAAGCCGAAGTAGCGCTCGCCTTCGATCACATCCGGATGCTCCGAGCGGATCACTTCTCCGAAACCCATGGCGGGAATCCGGCCCCAGCCCTCTTCAGCGGGGAAGAACTTCCAGTAGCCGAGCGTGTCGCCCGCCATGGCGTACGAGATGTTGTTCGAGGTCAGGGCGAAGCGATCAACTCGGAAGAGGACTTCACTCGGGTCGAGGCGGCCGTCGATCGGGGATGGAACCAGCCTCGTATTGCGCCAGTTCGACTTCTCGACGATGAAGTCCGAGCCTTGGATTCCATCCGGGGTGGGGGGCATGGCGAATCTCCTTGCTTGCGCGCTGTCGCGTCATACGAAAACGAGCTTGTAGCCGTCCTTTTCGAGCCGGTGCCGGGGCTCGTAGGCGAGCACGGGCTCCCAGCCCGTTCCCGCGACGGCCTCGTCGACCCGCTTGCAGGCCGCTTCGTCGAGCTCGGCGTAGGTGTCGAGCGTTCGCTGCAGCATCCACAGCGTGTACGACTGGATCATGCGCTTGATCGGCGTGCCGCGCAGCGACGTCTCGACCCATCCCGTGCTTCGGGGAGGCTCGGTAGACCCTTCGGGCCGCTCGTCGGCCCAGGCCTCGAAGCCCTTGACCGAATCGAGGATCACGGGCGCCGCGTCGCGCCCCATGACGCCCAGCGCCTCGCGGAACGTCGGCGCGAGCTCATCGTCGGACAGCCACTCGCCCTGCTGATCCGTGTTGGGAAACTTGCAGCGCTCGATCCAACCGACCACGGGCCTGGCCGTTTCGAGCAGCAGGCGGCGCGAGACCAGGTCCGTGAAGAAATGCCCGTCCAGCAGACCCATCAACGCGCAGTCACCGAACGTCATGCGGGCGCCGAACAGGTACGGCTGGCTCTGGAAGTGAACCGACAGAACATCGAGGAGATCGCGGGTATGGGCCTCGATGGCGGGAGCGGCTTCCTCGCTGGCGCCCACGGCGAAACGCGCCGCGGCCATCTGGTCGGCCGCCTTGTTGCCGAACTCCTCGCTGCCGATCATCGCGATGAAGCGCGAGCGCGCGCTGGATTCTCCCAGCTCGCTGCCCCATCGATAATGCATGGCCGGGATCGTTCCGAATTCGTCGTTGTAGAGCTCGACGAGATGGGCGGCCAGCAGCTGCACCGGTGAGGTCGGGAAGAGCGGCGGCTGCGGATGCCTCGCCTCGAGCCGATCGTACATCTCGCTCGAGTCCTGCCAGGTCTCGCCTTCGGGCGTCAACAAGACCGGGATGTAGGCCATGCCGGTGCGCTGCAGGATGTCGCGGATGTCGGCCCGCGTCTCCTCGTACCAGAGCTGCTTGTAACGAAGCGCCGGCCGGATCTTGGCCGAGAAGTACGAGACCTCGAACGCCTCGAAACGATAAGGGGAAGGAGTCGCGTTCATTCGATGCTCCCGGTGCGCGTCGAACCGTCATTCTGACATCAATCATGCCAATAGAACAAGCGCCCGGTCGATCACCGTGAGAAAATCTTGATGGCCTTCGATCCGTTGCGAAGCCAGACGAGGGTTTCGTCGCGACCGACGGTCACGCCACCGGAACAGGCCTCCGAGACTCCATCAAGAACGCAGCGTCCATGCCCGGAGCCATCAGGGGCGGCATCACGTGGTCGAAGAACAGCTGTCCGGCGGCAGCATTCCGCGGATGAGAAGCTCGCGGCAATTCGATCGGTTGCTCGCGGTGCTGTCGATTTCAGCCAGGACGCTGCCATGATCTCCGCGGATGGGGAAATCGACCAACCTCGCTAGCGCGGCCCAGGCCGCTCGGTTCGAGGCGTGGGGATGGGACGCGTGTTTCCCTTCGGTACCACCGAGGTACGCCTCATTGTCTGAGGCGAACCCGCGAGAATGCGGATCCGGGCTTGCGTCGCCCGCGACCCGCACAGCTGCTTTCCATGTCGATCCAACGAGGAGCGGCCACATGGCGCGCTCGGGCAGATCACGCCCAGTGTGAATCTTCAGCGGCGTTCTCGCCGGTGCTGGAAATTCTGAATCCGGCTGCTGGCAAGGTCGGCGTTGGAGAACACGAGCTGCTGTGCAGTGAGGGCTTGGATTCGCGTGCTCTGAAGGCCGGCGAGTTGCACCGTCCCCCCCAGATCTCCCATCCTGATGGAGTCGCCGCCCTCTTCCGATGGCTGGACGCCTCCAGTACGAAGGGGATACTTAGGATAGAGGAAAGCGACTGCCTATCCTGAGCCAGAGCCCTGACCTGTTCAGATCTCGTGCAGACTTAGATTCCCTGTAACAGAGTAGAATGCGCGTTATGAAGCCCATGGTCTTCCAAAATTACGGCGGGATTCACCAACTGCGCATCGAGAGCGCAGAGGATCTCGCTTGTATCCACGATCTCCACCCAGCTCACTGGGCCGCCACCAGCGTACGGGCCGAGAGCCTACAGTGCGATCCCATCTTCCTCGAGTACTTGAATCGGGACGGCAGCGGAACCATCCGTGCCGAGCACTTGCGGGCGGCGGTGCGATGGATTTCCCGTATGATGGCAAAGGACGACCGACTGGCTGCTTCCTCAGACATCCTCTGCCTCGCGGACCTGGATACCAGCCACGAAGAGGGCCGGAAGATCAAGGAAGCCGCGATCCATGTCCTGGGACAACTGCACGCGGAGAGCTCGGACGAGATCGGCCTGGAACAGGTGCGCACCTTTCGAAATACGTACGGGATGACCTCTCCCAACGGCGACGGGGTGCTCCCGCCCCAGCACGTTTCGGATCCGGCTGCCGCACAGTTGGCGAAGGACGTGCTCGAGCAGGTGGGCGGTACGGAGGATATAAGTGGCGAAGACGGCATCAACGAAGGTCACCTGTCCCAATTCCTGGACGGTGCAAGGAAGTACCTGGCCTGGAAGGCACTCTCCGAAGATGATGGCGAGGCAAGGATTCTGCCCTGGGGTGACGACACGGCCGCCGCCGTGGAGCTCATATCTGAATTCGACGCCAAGATCGAACAGTTCTTCTGGCAATGCGACCTGGTCAAGCTCGATGCCCGCACCGCCGAACAGTTCTGCCTGAGTGAACAAGCTCTCGAGCACCTGAACGGATCCGACCTCGAGGTCATGGAAAGACAGCTCGCGCAGGCGCCACTGCAAACGCCCAATGCCGAAGGTGTGTTGAATTTGCAGGGCTCCGGCAATCCGTACTACCAGGATCGGATCGACGACCTACGGAACCGGGTCCTTGCCCGTGCCCAGCCGGACTCCCCCGAAGCTCTCACCCGGGTCGACTGGCAGCGGGTCAAGGCCATCTTCGAGCCTTACTGTGCGTGGCAGACGGAGAAGCCATCGGAGAGCATCGGTGAGCTGAGTGAGGCCACGCTGAAAGAACACTTAGATGGTCCGGCTCAGAAAAGACTTCTCCAGCTCCTGTTGGAGGATCTGGCGGTGGAGGATGAGGTGAAACAAGTGGCTGACCTGGAGAAGCTCATCCTGTACCAGCGCTGGCTCCTGGAACTGGCCAACAACTTCGTATGTTTCTCTGCGCTGTACGACCCCAGTCGCCGTGCCCTGTTTGAATTGGGCGACCTGATCATTGACGGACGTAAACTCTCCTTCACGATGAAGGTCCGAAACCGCGCCGAGCACAAGAGGATCGCCCAGACCAGCAAGATGTTCCTGGCGTACGCCGAGATCACCGTGCCCGAGGAGCAGGGGCGGAGTTTCGAGATTGCCGCAGCCCTCACGGGTGGCGGCCAGGGGGCCATCGAAATCGGCAAACGTGGCATCTTCTACGATCTGCAGGGCAAGGAGTGGGACGCACGAGTGGTGGATACGGTCGAGAACCCCATCAGCCTGGCTGAGGCGATCAGGTCGCCTTTTGTGAAAGCCAAGAAGCTGGTCTTCGAAAAGGTTGAAGCCTTTGTGGGCACCCGTGCCGGGGACCTGGAAAAGGCCACCACCGAGATCACGACGAAGATGGAAAAAGGCGAGTCGTTCCAGCAGGCCGCCGAGGTGCCAACGTCGGGAGCGGCACCGCCTTCCAACTCTGGCATGCAACTGGTGCTGGCCGGCGGCATTGCCTTCGCGGCCGTGGGTTCCTCGCTGGTCTACCTGCTCAACACACTCTCGCAGATCAGCCCTCTGAAAGCCGGCCTCGCCTTGGTGAGCATGGTGCTGGTGGTGGCCCTTTTCAGTGGACTCTCGGGTTGGAACAAGCTGCGCAGACGGGACATGAGCGCTCTGTTGGAGGCGTGCGGCTGGGCGGTGAATTTCCGCATGTACATGACGCCAGGGCTCGGCTACCTCTTCAGCCACACGCCCAACTTGCCCGAAGGAGCACGCAAGGAACGGCGCGACCTGGTCACCCTCTTTCTACGCCAGACCGGATACCGCACATCTCGTTGGACTCGTGTCGGCCGGGCTTTCCTATTGGCTGCCGTGCTCACCGGCGTACTCCTGAGCGCGCTTTGGTGGGACGAGATCAAGACCCTTGTGCAGGGATGGCTGAGCGGTTAGCCGGTAATGTCGACTCGGTGGCCCCGGCGATCATCCGCTAGCGGTCGGTTCGCCCTCCTCCAGAACCACCGCCGCGGCACGTTCTCGCCGCTCCTCCCCCCAGAACGAAATCGCCAAGAGCACCGCCCCGCAGGTGATCGACATGTCGGCCACGTTAAAGATCGGCCAGTCCATGAAACCCAGATTGATGGGGCCGATGAAGTCCACCACACCCCGATCCCAGCGCACCCGATCGTAGAGATTTCCCAGAGCGCCGGCCACGACCATCGAAATGGAAACCAGACGCAGCCAGTCCCGCCGTTGGGCCTGTCTCAGAAGCACGAGCAGCAGAACGAGCGCCAGGATCGTGATCGGAATGAAGAACCACCGTGAATCATCCCCGAGAGAGATCCCGAAGGCCGCGCCGCGGTTGTAGGCGAGGGTGAGCGGTACGAACCCACCCAGAATCTCCAGCCGAGTCCCCCCAGCGAGGGCGTCCAAGGCCCAACTCTTCGTGATGAAATCTAGAATGAGCACCGACGGGATGATCGTAGCGAAGACGGTAATTTTTTCTTTCACGGGCTCGGCGATCTATTGGGTGGCTTGGGGAACTCCCGATTGGGAAAATCTAACACGAAAACAGGCTCTGCAAGTCTGACGGTACCCTGGCATCTCTACATCAGGAATGGTATCTGGTAGATTGCGAAAGTGATCTGACGACCTAGGAGGAGGGTCCATGAGCCGCACCAGAAACCTGCGTCAAACGTGCGCCAGAAAGCTCAGCATCCCCGTCGGAGCCCTGCTCACGCTGACCCTTGGGGGGGTTGTCACACCTCAGGCGTCGGGCGGCCAGACGACGGAGGTCACCTTCACCAAGGACGTCGCGCCGATCCTGCAGCGAAGCTGTCAGAACTGCCACCGCCCCGAGTCGGTGGCCCCGATGTCGTTGCTGACCTACCAAGACGCACGTCGATATGCGGCCCGCATCAAGGAACGGACACAGCTCCGCGACCGGATGGGCGTGATGCCGCCGTGGTTCATCGAGAAGGACATTGGGATTCAGGACTTCCAGAACGATATCTCCCTCAGCGAAGAAGAAATCACCACGATCGCCATGTGGGTGGACGGCGGCACGCCGGAGGGCGATCCGGCAGATATGCCACCGCCACGCATCTTCGCCTCTGCGGACGAGTGGGAAATCGGCACGCCCGACCTCATCATCGACTTGCCGTCGTTTACGATGGAGGCGGAGGCACCGGACTGGTGGGGAATGATCCCGCCGGCGCCCAGCGGGATGACCGAGGACCGTTACGTAGCGGCAATGGAGGTCAAGGAGATCAGTGACGTCGAGGGCGGGGTCGGAGGCCAGTTCATCTACCACCACGCGATCATTGTGTCGATCGGCGGTGGGGGGGGCGGCCAGTGGCCTGTGCACGAGGTAGGTCGCAACGCCGAAGTGTTCGATCCTTTGGCGTCCCCGTTACTCGCCGCGGGCTCGCAGTTCATGGTCCCGGGCGTTCATATGCACGCGAACGGGAAGCGGACGACCGCGCATCTACGCCTAGGTTTCAAGTTCCGACCCGAAGGGTACGAGCCCACGCGGCGCCGGACGTCCCTCGTGTTCGGGAACGGTGAGGTCGACCTCCGACCCATGGAGGCTGGTCAAGAGGTCCATATCTACACCACGCTCCAGCAAAACATGAAGATCACAAACTTCGAGCCGCACATGCACGCGGCCGGGGTGAGGATGTGTCTAGAGGCCATATGGGGTGGCCGGACCGAGACGCTGACGTGTGCCGGCTACGACCACAACTGGGTGAAGGTCTACAACTACGCTGAGGAAGTTCAGCCGCTGCTGCCGAGAGGCACGCTCCTGCACGTCACGGCGTACTTCGACACGACTCCGGATAACAAGAACGTGGTCGACCCCAGAAATTGGGGTGGATTGGGCCATCGCTCGATCGACAATATGGCCATCGCCTTCACACCCGGCCTCGTGCTGGACGACGAAGAGTTCGCCGAAGAGGTGGCCAAGCGGCGAGAACGGCTCGGGCTCGCCAAAGGAGAAGGAATGCTCGGGTGTCCGTTGTGCGGCTTCGAGGAACTGCCAGCGAGCCGAAGATGACCCTGAGTTGTTCCGCCACCACAGTCGCAACCGCTGGCGCCGGACTCCTCCTGGCGGTGACGGTGACGCTTGCCGCTTCGCTGCCGTTGAGCGCCCAAGCGCCCCAGAGCGGTCAGAACATCGCGCCCGTCTATGAGGGGTTCGAGACCAATCCCGACGGGTCCTTCAACCTGCTGTTCGGTTACTACAACCGGAACTGGGAGGAGGAGATCAATGTGCCGGTCGGGCCCGACAACAGCCTCGAGCCTGGAGGCCCGGATCGGGGACAGCCGGCCCACTTCTTCCCACGGCGCAACCAGTTCGTCTTCCGCGTGCACGTCCCGGCCGACTTCGGCGACAAGGAGGTAGTCTGGACGCTGACCAGCAACGGCGTGACCGAAAGAGCCTACGGAACGTTGAGGCCGCCGTATGCCGTCGACGAGGTCGTGATGAGCGCCAACTTCGGAGCCGGCGGACAGACGGGCTTCAATCCCTCCCTGGTTGGGAACCTGCCCCCGGAGGTCACCGTCGAGGGCGAACAGCTCATGACGGTGAAAGTGGGCGAGTCGGTCACCTTGAGCGCCGTCGCCACCGACGACGGGAAGCCGAACCGGGGATCGATCCCGGCGACCGTGGGCCAGGTCCAATTCGTCCCCAACTCCGCCACCGGACTGCGCCTGTCCTGGTTTCAGTACCGGGGCCCGGGCAAGGTCGTGTTCGATCCACCGCAGGCCAAGGTCTGGGAAGACCGCCGGGACGGTGGCAACTCACCGTGGTCGGCCGGGTGGACGACACCACCGATCCCCCCCGAAAACCGATGGGTGACCCAAGTGACCTTCAGCGAGCCGGGCACTTATGTGTTGCGGGCGCTCGGTCATGACGGCGGCCTCATCGACTATGAGGACGTAACCGTCGTGGTGACTCGATAGCGTTTTCGGCTACTCGTCGTCGAGCGTCGCCAGCGAAACGGAGGCCTGGCCTTCCCCGTCGAACCTGACGCGTACGAGCCAGGGCTGACAACAGACTTCACAGTCCTCGACATACTCCTGGGTAGCGCCACCGCCCGGATCGACGGACAACTCGCTCGACTCCCCGCAATACGGGCAGGAGACCTCAGCCACGTCGTCGAGCTCGGCATCGAGATCGCCTTGGAGCGTGCCGTGCGATTCAAGATCGTCAAAGTCCATGCCACACGGTGCAATCCTATTCCGCCGAGTGCAAGCTTCTTCTAAGCGCTGAAGGGCGCGCCATCCTCATTCCATATTCGCCCTAGAAACACAGTGTGACATGACGTGCTAAGTGATTTGTTTGCAGTACTCTGCAATACTATCATACCCTGCGGCGGCGGCCGGGTAGACGTCCTTTCCGAAGAAGAACCTGCTAAGGGATCACCCTTGCGCCATCGTCTCAGTGACCGTCCTCGGTCCTCGGTATCAGGGGCTCGCCCCCTTGCCCCCACGTACGATCCCACTGTACTCTGCCGCCGGCGATAGGGCACCTGCTCCATGCCGGCAGCCCCCCCCTCCGCACCGGGCAGAATCAAGCGCAATCACCTACAACCAAACACGACTATGACACCGAAAGAGTTTTTTGAGTTCGCAAAGAAGCACGACGCGAAAATGGTAGATCTGAAGTTCACGGACTTCCTGGGCTCGTGGCAGCACTGCTCGTACCCGATCGAGACCTGGGACGAAGGCACGTTCGAGGACGGGGTCGGCTTCGACGGGTCCTCGATCCGGGGCTGGCAGAGCATCGACCAGTCGGACATGCTGGCCGTGCCGGATGCGTCGACGACAGTGCTCGATCCGTTCTACCAGCGACCGACGGTGAGCGTAATCGCCAACATCGTAGACCCCATCACGAAAGAGGACTACTCGCGCGACCCCAGGCACGTCGCACGCAAAGCGGAGGCGCACCTGAAGTCGACGGGGATCGCCGACACGTGCTACATCGGGCCGGAGCCGGAGTTCTTCATCTTCGACTCGGTACGCTACGAGCAGAACGAGCATCACGGCTTCTACGAGATCGACTCGGTGGAAGGCGCGTGGAACACGGCGCGCTTCGAGGAGCCCAACCTGGGCTACAAGCCGGGCTACAAAGGCGGCTATTTCCCGGTAAGCCCGACGGACACGTATCACGATCTCAGAGGCGAGATGGTGTACGCGCTGATCGACATCGGGATCGTCGTGGAGGCCCACCATCACGAGGTGGGCACGGCGGGCCAGTCCGAGATCGACATGGAGTTTGCTCCGCTCCTGAAGATGTCGGATCAGTTCGCGTGGTATAAGTACATCATCCGCAACGTGGCAAAGAACCACGGCAAGACGGTGACGTTCATGCCGAAGCCGCTGTTCAACGACAACGGGAGCGGAATGCACACACACTTGTCGCTGTGGAAGGACGGCATCCCGCTCTTCGCTGGAGACAGCTATGCGGGCATGAGCGAGATGGCCATGCACGCGATCGCGGGGGTACTCAAGCACGCGGGTGCGGTGCTCGCGTTCGCGGCGCCGACGACCAACTCGTACCGGCGGCTGGTGCCCGGCTTCGAGGCCCCGGTCAACCTGGCGTACTCGCAGCGCAACCGCTCCGCCGCGGTCCGGATCCCGATGTACTCGGACAACCCGAAGGCGAAGCGCTTCGAGTTCCGGTGCCCCGATCCGACGGCCAACGGCTACTTGATGTTCTCGGCCCTGCTCATGGCGGCGCTCGACGGCATCGAGAACGAGCTGGATCCAGGTGAACCGCTCGACCGGGACATCTACGACATGTCGGCCGCGGAGCTCGCGGAGTGGCAGCACACGCCGGGCTCACTCGAAGAGGCGCTTCAGGCGCTCGGGGAGGACAATGCGTTCCTGACCAAGGGCGACGTCTTCACCGACGACCTCGTAGAGGCGTGGATCTCCTACAAGACCGAGTACGAGATAGAAGAGCTCCGTCTCCGGCCGCATCCGCACGAGTTCTATCTGTACTACGACAACTAGCAGACCCCGCTGGCTGGGAGCCGCTCACGGCGGCAGCCGGCGATCCGATCTGATGGGTCGTCGGCGGTCAGCCGGTAGCCGTGGGCTCGCCCTCCTCGAGAACAACCGCCGCGGCACGTTCTCGCCGCTCCTCACCCCAGAAAGAAAACGCCAGGAGCACCGCCCCGCAGGTGATCGACATGTCGGCCACATTGAAGATGGGCCAGTCCATGACCCACAGGTCGATCGGACCAATAAAATCCACCACGCCGCGGTTCCACCGAACCCGATCGTAGAGGTTCCCCAGCGCCCCGGACACCACCATTGAAATCGAAACCAAACGGAGCCAATCCCGTTTTTCGGCCTGTCTCAGAAGCACCAGCAGCAACAGAAGCGCCAGAATCGTGATCGGAATGAAGAACCACCGCGAATCGTCTCCAATCGAAATCCCGAAAGCCGCACCACGGTTGAACGCGAGGGTCAGTGGTACGAAACCACCCAGAATTTCCAGGCGGACCCCTCCATCGAGAGCAGACAGCGCCCAGCGCTTGGTGATGAAATCGAGAATGAGCACCGACGGAATGATCGCGGCCAACAGGGTAAGCTTCTCTTTCACGAGCTCGACGATCTCCGGCGTTCGGGCACACTCTAGCGGAAAAATCTAACACGAAGGCATGCTCTGCAAGGAGTGTGGGGAACCCAAGGTCTGGCGGGGAGTTGACTTGCCAAAGCATTCTGTCGAGTCGTAATGGGCCGAGCTTCTGGCGCTCGAGAGCCAGCTCGACTCCATGGAGGCACGGTTTGCTTCTCTCCCTCGAATACGGGACTCCCGAAATCTTTCTCGATGGGGACCTGGCGGTGCGGCGGTACAACCGGAGCCGCGTGGGTGGTGTTGGCCGACTCCCATGCAACCCACAAGCGATAGTTTCCGTCCCGGAGGCATCAACCTTGCGCCCTCAGCCTGAGAGGCAACGGCTGAGGAAACCTCAACTGGAGAACCGCTGATGAGCCGAGTAGAGCAGAACCGTCGTATCGACTACATCGAATTTCCGACCACGAACATTGAGGAGACCAAGAGATTTTACTCGGAAG
Organism: Gemmatimonadota bacterium; assembly: GCA_022564055.1. Taxonomy (GTDB): domain Bacteria; phylum Gemmatimonadota; class Gemmatimonadetes; order Longimicrobiales; family Gaopeijiaceae; genus UBA822. The sequence goes on along the minus strand of JADFMD010000020.1, from coordinate 20,086 downwards.
TGTTTGAGTGGGAGTTCACCGACTTCGGTCCCGATTACACGAGCTTCACCGACGGTCGCATGGGCGGCGGTTTTAGTGTGGCACCCGAAGTGCCGGCCGGCGGCCCATTGATCGTGCTCTATTCCACGAACCTAGCGGAGATCGAAGCCCGGGTCCGTGAGAGTGGGGGAAAGATCGTCAAGGAGACATTCGAGTTTCCGGGTGGACGACGCTTTCACTTCACCGACCCAAGCGGAAACGAGTTGGCGGTCTGGTCAGAGGGTTGAGTGGGAGTGACCTGCGGTCGGCTCGTCGGTCGGTGAGAGGATCTTCGAAAACGTTATCCCTCCTCGGCTCGAACCTCGCTATGCGTCCTCGGGTTTTACCCGAGGACGCGCGGGTTCGACTCCCGCCGCAGCGATAGGTCCCTGAAATCAAAAAACTCCGACCACCTTTACGATGGTCAGAGCTTTTCGATGGAGGCGGCGGGAGTCGAACCCGCGTCCGCAAGTGGATCCTACGGAGTCTCTACGTGCGTAGCGTCACTCAGTGTTTCGCCCGGGGCGGCGAGCGAGCAACCGACCCCCAAGCTAGCCACCTGAAAATCTCATCTCTGGCCCGGGCAGCACCGACCAGCGACCAGCCCGACTCATCGACGTCTCGGAGACCCGCCTCGGGCAGGCAGATCAGGAAACGGACTACGAACCGAAGTTACGCAGCCAATGCCAGTTCATTGTTGGCAATTAAGGTTTTCCAAGGAGTTTTACGAGGACCCAGGAACCTCGGCACGCTACTCCATATTCACCAAACGCGTCGAAGCCGTGACGCCCCCGGTTATCAATAATGTACTACTTCGGCGGTCAGGCGGCCTCGTCGGCCCCTGCGAGGTGCCGCGCCAGGTACGCCTCGAGCAGGGCCTCCACCTCGTGGAGAGACGTGATCTGGAACAACTGAGTACGCAGCGCTCGCCCGCCGGGCAGACCTTTGGTATACCATCCGAGATGCTTTCTGAAGTCGATCAACGACTTCCTGGAGTTGCCCTCGTAGCGGCTTCCGTTGCTCGCGTGTTCCAGACAGATCTCGAAACGCTCCTCGACGCTCGGGTCGGCCGGGATGGGATCGCCGTCCAGCGCGGCTCGTGCTTGTGCGAAGACCCATGGCGAGCCATGTGAGGCCCTGGCGATCATCACACCGGCGCATCCCGTTTCGTCCTTCATCCGTCGAGCGTCCATGCCGGTGTTGACGTCACCATTACCAACCACGGGCACGTCGAGCGCTTCGACGAGAGCAGAGATCTCGTCCCAACGGGCCTGTCCCCCGTACATGTCGGTGCGCGTCCGGGCGTGGAGCGTGATCATGCGCGACCCCGCATCGCGACACCGAAGTGCTATGCCGACCGGATCACGCGAAGGCTCGTCGAAACCGCTTCGGATCTTGGTGGTCACAGGCAAATGCGTGCTCCGCACCACGGACCGGATGATCCGCTCCACCAGATCCATGTCTCGAAGACAGCCTGATCCACCATTGCGCTTCACGATTTTCTTGACCGGACATCCGAAGTTGATATCGATGAAGTCCGGTCCGAAGACATCCGTGACCAGCGCAGAGGCTTCGCCCATCGTCTTGGGGTCGGACCCGAAGATCTGGATTCCGATCGGCCGCTCGTCTTCGCTGAACCGGAGGTGCTCCCGGGTCTGCCTGTTCCCCTGCATGATGCCATCCGCGCTCACGAACTCCGTGGATACGACGTCAGCACCAAACCGCCGGCAGAGCCTCCGGAACGGAGCTTCGCTCACACCCGCCTGGGGCGCGAGGAAAAGCGGCGTTCGGCCGCTCGCCATCAACTCGAACACGTCGAATTCCATAAGGAGAAAGGTAGGCGCCGGTTGAACACTGGTGAAGGGCCAAGGCTTTGACAGTCCGTGGTCCGCCGAAGATATTCCACGGTTATTGCCTACAGAACTTGCCGACCTTACATCCACGGAGGGTCGCGCCTTCGAAGGCGCACATATGAAGCTCATAGAACTGTTCACGGCCGATGTCGTGAACCTCAACCTCACGTCGGAAACGAAGGACGAGACGGTCAAGCAGCTGGTCTCTCTACTCAACCTCGACGAAAAAGCGAAGGGAATCCTTTACAAGACGCTCAAACGCCGAGAAAACCTAGGATCGACGGGAATCGGCCGTGGCATCGCGATTCCCCACTGCAGGTCCCTCGTGGTGAATCGGCTCCAGCTCGCTTACGGGAGAAAGCCCGGGGGGATCGAATTCAAGGCCATCGACGACGAGCCGGTATTCCATTTCTTCCTCATCGTGGCGCCACCGCTCGAAGTCTCTAATCAATACCTTCCGGTCCTGGGCAAGATCGCCCAGTTCGCGAAGGAGGATGACGTGCCGGACCTACTGGCTGGTCTGGAGGAGCCCGAAGAGTTCCTGACGTTGTTGGAGGAGCGGGCCACCTGAAGGGGAGGGGCACCTGGTGGTGAACCACCCTGAGCCCGGGACCGGCTACTTCGCTACGTACATCCGCCTCACGTCCGTAACGCCGTTCACGGTCAGCTGCACGAAGTAGATCCCGGACGCGACCTCCCGACCGGACTGATCGAGCCCATTCCAGTACGCCTCGTACCGGCCTGGGCTCCCGTATTCGAGATCGACGAGGGGAGCCTGTCCGCTCGGATGATTGAGGGCGATCGGGGAGGCCACGAACTGCTGGAGGACGTTGTAAATGCGGACGGATACAACAGCCGTTCGCCCATCGGTGAACAGGACCTCGCTGAGATCGAAGGGAATCCTGGTCTCGGGGTTGAACGGGTTTGGATAGTTTTGCCCAAGTGTAAAACCGCTTTCTTGCTCCCGCGCCAGGCCTGAATCACCCGGCGTTCCCTGGGCCGAAATCCCCGGCGCAAGGCCGAAGAGCACAGAAAGCAGGAAGACGCCCAAAATGCGTCTCATGCTATATCCGCCTATTCTGTAGCTGTTGGACTAATCGCCCTCCATGGTGGTTTTCAATCACGTTCTACACGATCTTTTCACAATACCAGGCCGGAACATTGGGGAAAAGAATCTCCCACTCCACGTTCCATTGGGTCTGGGTTCCTAGGACTCCGTTCGACCTATTTTGGTTCCCTCGTGGCCACATTTCTCCCATCTGGGCCCCGTGTTGTGAGGCCGGTTTGATCGAAGTGACTCAGAATTGGGATCAAGTGCTTGCGGGTCACGGGGAGCACCTTGCGGAAGTCGGAGGGGCCCAATCCAGTCGCCCCCGCAAGCTCAGTCGCGACCCGTTCCGCCGCGGCCGCAAACCCCTCGGCCTCCATGAATAGTTCGTTCTCCAGTGCCACGAGACGACCCCGACTCTCCAACAGCTTCAAGAGCGGCCAAAGATCATCACGATCTCGGAACGTCTCCGGCAGCTCCGAGACCATCGGGGCCGCTAACCCGGCCTCTCGGTAGAGGTCCAAGAGCTGGTCCATGACCATCCGCTGCCGGTCGGTAATGACCGGTTCATATCCAGGCCGCGACACGGAACTGTCCCGGACCTCCAGAGTTCCGGAAGCGACCGCTTCGCTCAAGAGAACGTCGGCGAGTCGCCCCTGATCGTGGGTGGGCACCGTCTGGCGCAACAACTCGACAGTGATGCCGGCGCGAAGCGGTTCGTCCCGATGGAACGCGTCGACGGCATCGTCCATGAACGCTCTGGCCGCTTCGACGATCGACCCGTCGAATAGCCGACCCCCGGCCTCGCGGGCCCCGGCCTCGGATAGGGCTGCCTGTGCCGCACGGCCTTCTTCGGGCGGGAGGCCGACGCGAATCGGAATTTCGTCCACGGCAATCCCCCGCCAAGACGCCAACCGAAGCGCAGCACAGAGCGCCGACTCGGCGTCGCCATGGATGATCGCATTCAACTCCGAGGCCTCACCCTCACGCAGTCTCTTTCGCTTGGGTGGCAGAGACTCGACAACGATGCCCCCGCCGATCGTGGTTACGGGGGAGTAGGACCGGATCACGAACCGGTCCCCCGTTCTTCCTAACAGAGGCCGCTCGAGACGAAGTTGGACCCACCCCTCCTCTCCCGGCGGGACCTCGCTCCCCTCGAGCGTGATCACGCGGGCCATGACCTCCGTGGTACCGAGGTGAACCCGGACCCGCTGGCCGTGTTTGACCGTCCACCCCGTCCCCGGCACGACACGGAGCATTGCCGTGAGCATTCCCGTCGCCCGCCAAGTACCCTCAGCCACCAGGACCTGACCCCGCTCGGCGGTATCGAGATCGATCTCTCCTCCGGTGATCGCCACCGCCGTCCGCTCCCCTGCCCCGGCATGTTCCACCGAGGTCCCGTGCACCTGAAGACCCCGCACTCGCCCACGGACGCCGGACGGCTGCAGAACCACGGCGTCACCGATGGAGAGGCGCCCACTCCAGAGAGTCCCGGTGACCACGGTGCCCGTTCCCCTCACCGTGAAGGCCCGGTCGATGGGGAGGCGTACAAGGTCCTCACTGGACCGTCTCTCGACCCCCTCGGCCACCTCCACTAATCGGTCCTTGAGGGTGTCGATCCCGGCGCCGGTCAGCGTCGAGGTGGCCACCATGGGCGCCGCCCCATAGGGCGACCCTCGAAGGGCCTCCCGGACCTCCTCCTCGACCAGTGGGAGCCACTCCTCTTCTACGAGGTCGGACTTGGTCAGCGCCACAACCATTTTTTCGACGCCCAACAGACGGACGATCTCCAGGTGCTCCCGGGTCTGCGGCATCACCCCCTCATCGGCCGCCACCACCAAAAGGACCAGGTCCATTCCGGTGGCGCCCGCGAGCATATTTCGAATGAAGCCCTCGTGGCCCGGGACGTCCACCACACCCATCCGAAGATCCTCCCTGGGTGTGAAGTCCGCGAATCCGAGCTCGATCGTGATGCCGCGGGCCTTCTCTTCCTGCAGGCGATCCGTGTCCACACCGGTCAGCGACTTCACGAGCGCCGTCTTTCCGTGATCGATATGGCCAGCGGTGCCGAGGATCAGGCGCTTCCCCCTCACTCGTCGAACCCTGCCAAGGCGCCGAACACCCTGAACGCCTTCAGGGGGCTGGACCCTGAAATATGATACGCCACGAAGTCATGCAGCAGCCGCAGATGCGCCCTCGGTTTTCCGAGCACCTCCGGTGCCGTCCCTTGGAGTAACGCCGCCAGCTGCTTCCTGGCGCCGGGGCCCACAAGGGGCCCTGAATGATCGAAGGCACAGTCGGAGCAGCGTACGCCCCCCGCGGAAAAATCGAAGCGCGACACCTCCTCGGTGCCCAGAGCCCTGCCACAATGCACACAGAGGTCGATCTGTGGCTCGTATCCGAGCGTGGCCACGAGCAGCCAAGCTTCGGCGAGTACCGCTCCGACGATCCCCGCCTTAGGCTCCGCCTCGATCCGCCGCAGCGCGTCCGTGAGGCGCTCAAAAATTTCCGAGCTCGCGTCGGACCCGGCATGTAGAAGAACGATCTCCGCGAGTACCGAGGCCCCGGCGAACCGAAGCACGTCCTTGCCGAGCGCTGTCCCCGCTTCTTCGACCGCGAACTCCTTGAAGGTCTGAAGGTCGCGGGTCGGCCGTACGTACGCCGTGAGTTCCCCTCGGGAGAAGGTGTCCGGACAGCCCTGTCCGCGGGCGCCACCTCGGCGGATTCCCTTCGCCATTACGCTGACGAGGCCCAGGTCCTTGGTATAGAGTTTGAGGACTCGACTCGTTTCGCTGTAGTTGAAAGACCTGAGTAGAACCGCCGGGGTGCTCACGACCGACATTTCACCCTCACTCCTTCGACAACCTCTTAGTCACTCTTCCGGAGAAGAAACAGGAGCGCTCCACGCCGCTCTAGGAGTTCCGATCGACTGTCGGGCTCCGTCACCTCCGCAAGCGTGTCATCGATTCGGGCCACCTCCAGGATCAGTGCTTCACGGCCCAATCCTGGATCCGGCCCGACGACGGCTCGTCTGCGAGGGCGCGCGAACGCCAATAATCCCCCCCCAACCAACATCACGGTGGTCAGCAGCGCGAGCCACTCGAGGGGTGGGGGACCTCGGTCTTCGATCTCGACCAGCCTGAGAACTACGTCCACCAGATTGGTCGCGCCATAACGGCGATAGGAGGTTCCGGTCCCGAGAGCCACCACGTCGACAGGTTCCAAGCCCTCCACGCGTAGCGGGGGAAAGGGCTCCTTGACCAAGAGTTCGAACACCTCGGTTATCCCTGGAGCGGGAATCGTCGACCCGAGTTTGGCCAGTCGGTACCGGATCATGAGTACGCGGTCTCCCGGGGGAAGCGGAGCGCTGACGACGACTCTGCCCCCCTCGAAGGTGACCGCACCCGGCGGCATGTCACCCTCCCCCAGCTCGGGTTCGGTGGCTCCCAGCGGAAGAGGGTAACTCCATACCGCGCCACCCTCCTGCGCCACGAGCGTTCGGGGGCCCCGGTTGGCGATCGCGAAGAGGTCGGTGGCGACCCACTCGTCACCAGCAAACTCGATGAACATGGTTCGAACCTCCACTGGGAGGGACACACCCTCCAGAGGCACCTCTTCAACTTGGAAAACTCGAACCACGTACAATGTGTCCAGCTGCTCCGCCGCCGTGATCGCAGCCCCGAAATACAAGACTCCCTCAAAGTCGACCGATGCGAAGTAGATGTCGCCCTGAACGTCGGCATCCGGCGTGGACGGAAGCAGAAACCGAAATTTACCTTCCGGACCCGTCACCGTGGATCCCACCTCTCCTGATGCCATGGAATCGCCAGGTATCACGCGGTGAAGCGTTACGTTCCCGGCGGCGAGTGGCGAATCACCCTCGAAAACAATTCCTTCGAGAATCGGGGGGTCCTGCTGCGCCGAAGAGGGACGTGGGCTGGGCTCGCCCAGGACAGCGGAGGCCCCGCCCAGGACGACACATGCGACCCCTGCCGTGAACGCGGAACAACTACGGAGTGAAGCGGCCAAAGTCCTCGGGGGCGAGCTTGCGCAAGTACTCCTTGAGCTCTTCGGCAGCCATCTCCGTGTCGGACTCCCCCTCGAGTATCGGCGGCTCACCGATGGTCGGGATCCCGGGCACGTCCAGGGGCGTGCGCTCCAACAGCGCCTCATCGGCGAAAATGTCGGCCTGGAGCCGGAGCGCGACCGCGATCGAATCCGAAGGACGTGCGTCGACTGAGATCACCTCTCCATTTCGCCGAATGATCATTTCCGCGAAGTAGGTGTTCTCTTCGACCCGGCTGATAATCACCTTTTGAAGGGCGCCCCCGAGGCCGCTCACCACCGCGGCAAGCAGGTCGTGGGTGAGCGGCCGCGAGAACTTCATGTCAGCGAGCTCCATGGCGATGGCGCTGGCCTCTCCCGGGCCGATCCATATCGGGAGCACGCGCTCACCCTCATGCTCCTTGAGGATGACCACCGGCGTATTGGACGCACGGTCCAATCCGAGACTCTGTACGGAAACCTGAACGAGCACCGACTCCGCCCTCTTCAAATTCAGACGCCCACCGTTCGAGAATACCAATACTCCGGAGTCCGGCCGGAGTTCTCCGCGGTGAAGGCCGCCGGATTCCGGGGGGCGGGGCGTCAGAGCTTGAGCTCCGTTCGAATATCATCCACGCGATCGGACCGTTCCCACGGAAACAGCTCGACGGTAAGGCCCTCGCCCAGGCACCGTGATTCCGGCGTACGGCCGAAGTGTCCATAGGCGGCGGTCGGAAGAAAGATCGGCGTTCGAAGGTCGAGCCGGTCGATGATCGACTGGGGTCGAAAATCGAAGACGTTGTCGAGGGCATTCGCCAACTGCTCGTCCGGCAGTTTTCCGGTCCCGAAGGTATCGACGAAAATCGACACCGGCTGGGCCACGCCGATCGCGTAGGCGAGTTGAATTTCGCAACGCGAGGCCACCCCGGCGTCCACGAGGTTTCGCGCCGCCCACCGCGCCGCATAGGCCGCGGACCGATCGACCTTGGTGGGATCCTTTCCGCTGAAGGCGCCGCCCCCGTGTCGGCCCATGCCGCCGTACGTGTCGACAATGATCTTCCGCCCCGTCAGTCCCGCATCTCCGTGAGGCCCGCCGATAACGAACTTACCGGTCGGATTGATGTGAAACGTGCATGTGTCGGGATCGAGGAGATCCGAAGGGATGACGGGAAGGATGACTTCTCGAAGGACACCCTCTCGAATGGTATCAATGTCCACATCCGGTGCGTGTTGCGTACTGACCACCACCGTCTCGACCGAACGGGGCCGGCCGTTTTCATACGCGACGCTCACCTGTGATTTCCCGTCCGGGCGGACCCACGGCAGCGTACCGTTACGCCTCACCTCCGCGAGCTTCCGAACGAGGGCATGAGCGTAAGAGATGGGAGCCGGCATGAGCTCCGCCGTCTCGTCGGTGGCGTAGCCGAACATCATGCCCTGGTCACCCGCCCCACCCGTATCCACCCCCATGGCGATGTGCGGGGACTGCCTGTGGAGAGTCGTGAGCACCTCACAGTTGGCTCCATCGATCCCGTACTCGGCATCGTCGTACCCGATCTCGAGGAGCGTCTTTCGTACCAGACCCGGTACATCCACTTGACTGGCGGATGTGATCTCACCGGCGATGACGGCCAAGCCGGTGGTCACGAGCGTCTCGCACGCCACCCGGGAGCCCGGATCATCCTTCAGCATGGCGTCCAGGACCGCGTCGGAAATTTGATCGGCGACCTTGTCCGGATGGCCTTCGGTTACGGATTCGGAGGTGAAGAGGGTGTGGCTCACGGCTGGATCGATACCTTCTGAAGAGGACCGCATCGAGGATCGGGTAGCGAGAGCCGCCCGTTGAGCGAAAAAGTTATTCCGTCCCGTCTGGAGGGACAAGCTTCGGTCATTTCGAGGTGGGAAGGTTCCATCTACCCGAGAACGCCGACAGGTCCACGGACCCGCTGATCCCCTCCACGAGGCATTCCACCACCTCACGGCTCGTGGGCGCGGAGACCGCGGCCTTGGCCGCGCGCCGTGCGTCTTCCATGCGGAAAGAACGGATCATCTTCTTCACCTCCGGGAGCGACGGCCAGGCGACCGAAAGGGTCGTGATGTCGAGCCCCAGTAACAGGAACGCTCCCAAAGGATTCGCGGCCATCTCGCCACATACGCTCACCTCGATCCCGGCACTCTTCGCCACCCGAGAGACGCTGCTCAGTAGCTGGACGACCGCGGGATGGAAGGGGTTGAACAGCTTGGCTAACCTCGCACTCGTGCGATCCACGGCCAGCGTGTATTGGGTGAGGTCGTTGGTACCGATCGAAAAGAAATCACTGTGCCGCGCCAGCTCAACCGCCTCCAAAGCCGCCGCGGGCGTCTCCACCAGAATGCCCAGCTTGTATCCGGAATTGAAGGGTATGCCGTCCTTGGTAAGGCGCTCTTCCTCCTCCTGAACCAGCTCCCTGACCTGCCTGATCTCCTCCACGTCGTTGACCAGGGGGACCATGATCCGGATGTCCCCGTGCGCGGAGGCTCGCAGGATGGCACGCAGCTGGGTGCGAAACAACTCGGGTTCGTCCAAGCAAACACGAATCGCACGCCAGCCCAAAAAGGGATTCTCCTCCGCGGGCATGTGCAAGAACATCGGAAACTTGTCACCACCGAGATCGAAGGTGCGCACCGTCACCACCTGCTTCGGGAACGCCTCGGCGACGCTCTTATAGGCCTGGTATTGGTCCTCTTCGTCCGGCATCTGATTCCGGCCCACGACCAGAAATTCGGTTCGGAAAAGGCCGACTCCTTGGGCCCCGTGGATCCGAGCCTTTTCTGCCTCGCCGGGCATGTCCAGGTTCGCGCGGAGCGCTATGGGTTGATCGTCAGCGGTGATCGATTCCAGCTGAGCGATGGTCTCGATTTCTTCTTCCCAGGCGAGTATCTGGGTCTCGCGGCCCCGGAAAATGCGGCGATCATGAGCGTCGGGATCCAAGACCACTCGCCCGATGCGACCGTCCACGATGGCCTCCTGCCCCTCCCTGGCCTGCTCTGACACTACGCCCATGCCGCACACCGTCGGAATTCCGAGGGAGCGCGCGAGCATCACCCAGTGCGCCGTTCGCGTTCCATGATCGGCGGCGATCCCGAGCACCAAACTGGGATCGAACTGCACGGTAAGGCTGGGGGTCAGGTTACGCGTGACGACGATGACGTTCTCCCCCAGGCTGGAAACGTCCGTCGGGTCCGGGAGGCCCAGGAGTTGATGCAGCAGTCTGACCTGGAGGTCCTGGAGGTCATTGAGCCGGTCCAACACCATGGGATGTCCGGTCCGACTCCACTTTCCCTGGATTTCGAGCAGGCGCCAGTCCAACGCGCGTGCGGCGGAGAGCCGATTTTCACGAATGTACCGTGCAGCGCCCTCGATCAACTCCTCATCCTCCAACATGAGAAGCTGCGGCTCGAAAATTCTCGCTTCCACCGCTCCGAGGCGCTCTTCGGTCGAGTCCTCCAGGTCGAGAAGCCGTTTTTTCGCCCACTCGAAGACCTCGCGAAGATGCTCTTCCTCCCCCGCGACCTCCTCCGGGTCGATGGAGCGGTGTGGGACATCGGGTACGCCCCAATTCAGGATGTGCACCCGACCGGCTCCGATCCCCTCGGAGGCGCCGATACCGTCGAGAATCTTAGACATCGTGCGTCTCCTCGAACCCGCTGGCGATCAACTCCGCCAGAGCGGCAAGCGCTTCTTCCGCATCGTCACCGTTTCCGCGGATCATCAACTGCGACCCCTTTTCTGCAGCCAGCATGAGCACACCCATGATACTTTTTGCGTTCACCTCCACACCGTCCTTTTCCAACCACAGATCACATTGGAACGATCCCGCCAATCGCACGAACTCCGCCGCCGGCCGGGCATGGAACCCAAGCGGATTGAGAATTTCGACCTTGCGTTCGATCCGTCCATCGCTCATGCGTTCCCCAGCGCCATGATCAACGTGATGACGAGCACCAGGACGAAGGTGGTGCTCCGCAACGCACGGTGTCCAAACTTGAGCCCCAGGCCGAACGCGGCAAATCCAGCGAACGCCCAGAGCACCACGGCGCCCTCGCCGACCAGGTGGCTCACGAGGAAAACACCCGCCAAAATCCCGAGCAACACCCCACCTCCCGAAAAGGCTCGCTCGGCCAAGCGAGACAGTTCGGCTCCCCGAATGCGCACACCCACGTCCTTGCCGTATTCAAGGCCCTGACTGTACGCCCACCAGCGAAGCGCCAGGTGTCCAGCGTTGTATAAGATCAGGAAAACGCCTACCGGAACCCATGGCGGAGTTCCGGCCCACGCCAGCACCAAAGCCAGTAAGATCGTCGCGGGAAGCCATGCTCCCCAAATCAGGAGATCCCCGAGCCCTCCCAGCGAGCCCTGGATCGCCCTCTTGAACTTCTCGATCGTCTCGGCATCCGTACCACTATCTTCCATTCTGGCTACGGCTCCGAGCGCGATCCCGACGAGATACGGGTGGGAGTTGAACGTCCCCATGTGGCTCCGAACTGCTTCGTCCAAAGCGTCCCCCGAAAGCCCACGTCTTCGGAGTAATGGGATCATGCAGTAGGCGAACCCGGAGCCCAACATCGACCGAAAGTTCCACGAACCCTGGATGAAGAACTGCCTGAAAAAGCTCGCCATCCAGCCCGCCGGCTTCGTCCAATTCACATCCGTCACAGGTAGGCGCCTACGATTCCGGCGACGAGCCCGACCAGGAACACCGCACGGCGGTTCTTCCACCCCCCAAAACCCCTCAGCAACGCTCCGAGATGGACGGACGCGCCAATCAGAATGAGCGCCACCGTGGTTTCATAGGGTAGCGGCCATCGCGACGCGAGGAACCCGGACAACCATCCCCCCACGACGAGCCCCGCCGCCGTAACCACCGCTCCCCGCACGAAATCCATGAGAACGGAGGAAATATGTACCGCAGCAAGTTTCCCAGCGGTCATGAACCGCGGGTCGGTCCGGCCCAAAACACGGGCGACCATGTGACGGTGCCAACTCACGGTCATTCCACCAAGTTCGGAGACCGCCAGGCCGGCCACCAATCCCAAGGCCAATCCGGCCGGTCCGGCGGCGGCCATCGCAACGGCCACAGCGACCACCGAAGCCGGCCCTGACTCCGGGACGCGGGAACCGCCAGCCGGGACTCCCGCAAGATGAAAGAGTTCGAGAATCGCGCCCACCTGCAGGCCCAACCCGGCATCTCCGAGCAACCAGCCAGCCAAGGTGCCCGCGACGAGCGGGCGGGAAAACATGAATTGACCGACCGACGTGGCGTCGAGGGCCAGAAGCCCACCCAGGAGGGCAAGAGACAGGGACACGGATCAGCCCAGGAGGGTTTCTAGGTCGACCGCCCGACTCCCCGGAAGGTCGCGAGCGGAGACCTCGACACCCTCATCCGCGAGGGCTTGAAGACCCTCCTCCTCTTCCTGACCCAGGAACACGTACGGGACGCGTTCGGTGCGACCAGGGGAATGATGGAGACCGCCGAGGTTGACCTCACGACCCCGTAGACGATCACCCTCGGCAAGCGCGGTCATCGCGACGATCGTGCGAGTCAGCACCACCGTCTTCCGGGCATCGGCGTCGAGTTCAGTGAGGCGTGCCCTCGCGTCATCAACCGTCAGGAAGTCTGCGGAGGCGTTATCGGGCAGACCCAGTCGGTAGAGATCTTGCTCCCATTGGCTCGTGGCCAACTCGTCGTCTACGACCACGTAGTGGTCCACCCCGAGTTGCGGCCCCCAGCCCATCACCACCTGTCCGTGGATGAGCCGTTCATCGATTCGATACAGGACGACCGACATCTATGCGAGTGGCTCGGCGGTCTCGACGCCCTCTTTGCCTTTTCGAAGGAGACGCGGAACCAGCTCGGAAAGGGGTAGCTCCCGATGAAACACGAACTCGAGTAACATCGGAAGGTTCATGCCGCACACCACCGCCCGTTTTCCGTTGCCCCTACACGTCAGTTGAGCGGTGAGCGCGCAACTTCCGCTGCGGAGATCGGTGAAAACCACCACGGGCCCACTTCCGACCAGCGCATCCACCTGATCGGCCAGGCCCTGGGGATTCTGTCCCTCGTTGCTCATCGCGGTCAGAGCACCCTCGTCCAGCCCGGTGATCCTCGCCACCGCATCGACCATCCCTTCGGCCAATTTCCCATGGCTGAGCAAGACGCCCCTTACCAGCTCCGCGTCACTCATAGTCCTGCTCGAAATACTCACGCACCGGACGCATGGCGTCCTTCAACCTTTGATTGAAGGCACCGGCGGAGTCGATTCCCGCGTACTTCAGCAGGTGGTTCATCGCCACCACCTCCGAAATCACCGTGATGTTCTTGCCGGCGTTGAGAGGAATCGTCACTTCGGGAACCTTGATTCCGAGCACGTCGACTTCGGTCGTCTCGAGTCCGGTCCGAGTATAGGCACGTTTTCCGTCCCAGCGCTCCAGCCGGACGATCACTTCGATTCGCTTCTGTTGGCGGGTGGCGTGGATCCCAAAGAGCGTGCGGATATCAATGATGCCGAGCCCCCGAATTTCCATGTGGTGGGCCTGGAGTTGATGCCCCTGGCCCAGAAGGATGTCCGGTCCCCGCCGCGAGACGATAACATGATCATCTGCGACCAGTCGATGGCCTCTTTCCACCAGGTCCAATACACACTCGCTCTTACCGACACCGCTCTCGCCGACAAAGAGCAGGCCCACACCGTATACGTCGGCCAAGGACCCATGGAGATTGGTTCTGGGCGCGAGCATCGCGTCGAGATAGGGCTTGATCCGTCGGTAGAATTCTTTCGTGCTCAGACCCGAGAGAAGGATCGGAATCGAGCACTCTGCGGCCACCTCGAGGAATTCGGCGGGCACCGACAGCCCCTTGGTGACGAACGCCACCGGAATTTCGAACTTGAACATGCCCTCGACCCGGTCTCGCCGCTCCTCTGGGGTCAGGCCTTCGAGGTAGGTGATCTCGGTCTCACCGAAAACCTGGATTCGTTCGGACGCGAAACGCTCGGTGTACCCGGCCAACGCGAGCCCAGGGCTGGAGAGATCGGGGTCCAGAATCCTGCGCTCCAAGCTGATGCCGGGGGTCAAGACTTCGAGCTGCAGCGTCTTTCGCCTGTCCTCTAACAAGCGGTGGACGGTGATTTCCGGGATCGACTCCGGCGGGGCCTCCGGCGAATCCTTAGTCAAATAGGGGCTACTCCTGCGAAAGAGTTTCGGTCAGCGGTGGAGCCCGATGATCCTTCGTCTGCTCGTGAAGCTTCCGAAGCTGACGTACGAGGCGGTCGTTCACCTGGCTTAGAGCTTCGCTGAAATCATCGCCTTCCCCGGTGGCGACGATGGGATCACTTCGGTCGACGTGCAGAATTCCCTCTATCTTCTTGGAGTTCTTTTCTTCATGGAAAACGACCTCGACCACCGAAACGCGAGCGTCATACTTCGTCAGCTTGGAAAGGAGCTCTTCGGTGCGGGCTCGGACGGCCTCGGGAAGGCTCGTATGTCGCGAGGTAATCCGAACTTCCATGCAGGCTCCCCTCCTGATTTTTTGCGACGACCAAGCGTCCACTCGTGGTCCCCCCACGCCAACCAAAGTTAGCCCGGACTGGGTGCGTCGACTACCCGCTCCTGTAGGAATTTCTCCATGGCACGCGCCGAAGCGTCCCAACCGAACCCCTCGGCGAAGCGTCTGGCGCCGGTGCCCAAGCGTGTACGTGTTTCCTCGTCCCCGAGGAGCTCTTCGATCCGCTGGCTGAGAGCCTCGACGTCCCCGTGGGGAACGAGAAAACCGGTCTGCCCGTCCACGACCGAATCTCTGAGGCCGGGCACATCGCTAGCGATGGTCGGCGTTCCACAGGCCGCAGCCTCGAGGTTCGAGATGCCCCAGCCCTCCTTTACCGACATGAGAAGATTGATCCAACTCTTCCGCAGAAGCTCCGCTTTCTCCCCGTCGGATACGTAGCCCAGAAACTCCACGTGGTTCTCTAATCCGAGGGAAGCTCGGAGCGCCTCCAGCCGAGGCTGGTCGTCTCCACGCCCCGCTACGAGAAGCCGGCACGACGTCCCTCGTCCCACGAGTGCGGAAATGGCCCGCAGCAAGAGGTCGACGTGCTTGTAACGTTTGAGCCTTCCCAGATACAGGAGGGTCGGTTCGGGAAAACGTTCTTCGGGGACGAGCGGAGACAGAACCTCGAGATCGACCCCGTTGGGGATGATCTCGATCCCGCTACGTGGCAGCCCGCGCCGCACGAGATCCTCGGCAGTACTCTCGGAGACCGCGACCGTCGGCACGGATCGGAACACTCTCGGCACCGGCCGCTCCAGAAGCCAGGTCGCTGCCGCCACCGGGAGCGAGGCCTCCTGAAATGCCGCCGTCCCGAAAAGGTGGTGGACGATCAACGCCACGGGCGTTCCGGTCCCCCAAAAGGGCGAAAAAAAGGGCACCTTGTTCAGGTCCTCCACCACCACGTCGAAACGCTCCGCCCGGAGTCGGCGCCGGAAGTAGACCGGGGCGACGAGAGATAGCGTGTACCGGCTGCCGACCCGATGCACCTCGATACCGTCGAGCGCAGTGCGACGCGGGCTCCCCGGCCATGCCGAGCATAAGAGCGTGACGGAATGTCCCCACCCCACGAGTCGGCCGAAAATCTCATGGAGATGGACTTCCGCCCCGCCGGCTTGCGGGTTTTCCCGGTCGAGCCAGTTGAGAACGACGATCTTCACGCACCCCACTCCGGGATCAGCGGATCACCCGCTTGTAAAGCGCATCCAGAACGCCATTTACGAACCGGGGGGACTCGGCGCCGCTGTACCGCTCGGCCAGCCGCACCGCTTCCTGAATGGAGACTTTGGGCGGGATCTCATCGAAATAGATCAACTCCGCGGCGGCGATCCTGAGGATGGCGCGGTCGAGCAGGGCCAGGCGGTCCATGCGCCAATTGTCCAACGCCAGCTCGAGCAGTTCCTCCAACTCATCGCCGCGAGCGTCCAACTCCGCTGCCAGGCGGCGCAGATACGGCATACGTGAATCTGCGATCCTCCGCATGACCGTGACTTCTTCCAGAACGTCGGTGAGCGTTCCCTTCCGGTCCCCGACGTCCCACTGGTAATGGATCTGAAGCGCCCAAGCCCTCGCCCGGGTCCGATCGATCCGCCGGGCCACGCTTTCGGCGACTCCGCCTGATTTTTTCAAGGCGATTCTAGTCCTCGAGACCCTCGTATAGGCCGATCATGTGAAGCGCGCTCCGCGCGAGGTCACCTCCCTTGTTGCCCTCCTCCCGCGAAGCGCGAGCCCAGGCCTGTTCGGGTGTGTCGGTCGTCAGCACGCCAAACAGGAGCGGAATATCGATTTCCCTCGCGACGGCACCGAGGCCTGAAGAAGCCTCACCGGCAACGTAGTCGAAGTGTGGCGTTTCGCCCCGAATCACACATCCTAACGCGATGAGCGCATCATGCCGGTTCAGGGCCGCGATCCTTCTGGCCGCCTGGGGAAGCTCCCAAGCACCCGGAACCCAATAGACGTCCACCGCGCCCCCCTCGACGCCGAACTCTTCCAGGGTGCTCTGGCATCCTTCCAACATCTCTTCCGTCACATCGCTGTTGAAGCGCGCCGCGATAATCCCGATACGCCGGCCCGGCGCCGGCGTGGGATCCGGAAGTTGCGAGCCGGTGTCCAGTTGCACCTCAGGCGTCCTCGTGTGATCGCATCCTACAGGAGCATCCTACAGGAGGTGGCCCAACTTCGATCGTTTCGTGTCGAGGTAACCCCGGTTGTGCTCCCCGCGCCCGACGCGAAGGGGCTCCCTCCCGGTGATCTCGAGATTGTACCCTTCGAGCCCCACAATCTTCCGCGGATTGTTGGTCAGCAGGCAAATTTTCTTGAGCCCGAGATCGAGAAGAATCTGAGCGCCAATCCCGTAATCCCGAAGGTCCGGCTTGAACCCCAGGGCCTCGTTCGCCTCGACGGTGTCGTGACCCTGGTCCTGTAGCTCATACGCTCGAATTTTGTTGTGCAGGCCGATGCCCCGTCCTTCCTGTTTCAGGTAGACGATAACGCCCCGGCCCTTCTCCGCGATCTGCTTGAGCGCGGCCCTCAATTGCGAGCCGCAGTCGCAACGGAGCGAGCCGAACACATCACCCGTCAGACACTCCGAGTGCATACGAACCAGCACGTCCTCAACCGCCTCGCCGTCGCCTTCGGCACCCTCCTCCACATCACCCCCGATGTCACCCTTGACCAGCGCGACGTGCTCCCGGTCATCGATGGGGCTCTGGTAGGCGATGATCCGGAAGGGTCCGAACTCGGTCGGCAAGTTCGCTTCAGCCACCCGTGTGACCAGGCGTTCCTTTTTCAGGCGGTACGCCACCAACTGGGCCACGGTGATGAACCGAAGGCCATGCTCCTGCGCATACAACTCCAGTTGCGGGCGGCGTGCCATGGTCCCGTCGGGATTCAGTATCTCACAGATCACCCCGACTTCCGGCAGCCCAGCCATGCGCGCCAGGTCCACGGCAGCCTCGGTCTGGCCCACGCGGCGAAGTACACCTCCAGGGCAGGCCTTGAGGGGAAAGATGTGTCCCGGACGCCTGAGGTCACCCGGCTCGGACTCGGGATCAACCAGGACCTCGATCGTCTTGGCTCGATCGTGAGCGCTGATGCCTGTGGTCACACCGAAACGTTGGTGGGCATCTACGGAAATCGTGAACGCGGTCCCCTGTGGGTCGGAATTCTCGTCCGTCATGAGAGGAAGACCCAACGCAGTGGCACGGGGGCGTGTCATCGCGACGCAAATGAGGCCCCCGCCGAACTTGATCATGAAGTTCACCGTCTCAGGCGTCACGAGGGAAGCCGCACAGACCAGGTCTCCCTCGTTTTCGCGATCCTCGTCGTCGGCGACGATGATGAGCTTGCCCTGACGTATGTCCTCCAGGGCTTGTGGGACGGTATCGAACGGCATGGCCAGTTACTCCTTCTCGCTACGATGGCTCCAGTGCGCACGGCCCATGGCTCCGGCGCCTTACGCATTGCCACACAGACATAATATCAGCAGGGAGAGCTTCTGGAAGGTTATGGAAGAAGTACAGAAGGCCCCGCCGGGATCGGGACCGCTCTCAGGAGCCGCCGGGGAGCAGCCTCCGGACGTACTTCCCGATCAGGTCACCCTCGACGTTCACCCGCGCGCCGGGTTCGAGCTTGCTGAGGTTGGTATGCTCCCAGGTGAACGGGATTACGGCCACCTGACAGATGTGGTCGTCCGAAATCGCGTTGACGGTAAGACTCACTCCGTTGAGAGTGATCGAGCCATGAAGGATGGTCCCCGAGGCCACATCGGACGGAATCTTGAAGTCGAGAAGACGAAATGCCCCCCGGTCCTCGACGTGGATCAATTCACTCACCCCGTCGATGTGGCCTTGAACGAGATGTCCGTCCAAGCGGCTTCCTATCGCGAGGGCACGTTCGAGATTGACCTTGCTCCCTTCCGTGTAATCGCCCGCCACAGTCCGGGAGAGCGTGGTTCCTACGCTATTGACCGTGAAACCCCCGTCCAGAACCTCGACCACGGTGTGACAGGCTCCATCGAGACAGACAGACGCGCCGGGCTGAAGATCTTCGAGCACGGTCGTCGCATCGATCTCCAACTCTCGAGCGCCGTCCATCTCCCGCGTGGCCCGTACCGTCCCCACCTCCTCTACGATCCCACTGAACATCAGATTTTCCGGTCGTAGGTGAGTAAAAGGTCGGGCCCGAATCGAACGGGCTCGCCCCTGCTCGACCAGCCCAGGCCCTCAGGCGTAGCGTCCCCGCCCGGAAAGGCCGGGACACCTTGGGACCCGAGGGTAACGGGTGCCTGGAAAAGATAAAACCGCCGGGCCAATCCCTCACGTGAAAGGGCCGTGGCCAATCTTCCTCCACCCTCGCAGAAGACGGACCGAAGACCGAGACCCCAACACCGTTCAAGCACGGTTTCCAGGTTCGCTCCTCCCTTCACCTTTGGGCCAGGGTCCTCTTTCACCGCCGTGTCCCCCTTCGGTGTCGGCTCCGGCCGCGGCGCCGGATCCGCATGAGGCGACGGCTCGGCTTGCGGCACGATCTCCACTTGCGCGCCGACCTCACGCAACGCATCGACGCGCTCGGAACGAGCAGCTTCGGTCGCGAAGATCAAGACCGGCGCGTCGCTCTCGGTACCGAAGAGAGCCGCGTCCGGAGATAGAGCAGCGCTCGGGTCCAATACGATACGCGTAGGCGGAACCCGAGGGTCCCAGCCATGTCGCACGGTGAGCACGGGATCATCGACCCGCGCCGTCTCACCGCCGACCATAACGGCGTCGAAACCGCTCCTGAGACGATGGACCTCTCTGTTCGCTTCGTCCCCCGTCAGGAGCGTCCGCTCGCCCGGCCGGGCCGCAATCCGCCCGTCCAAACTCACGGCCAACTTCAAGGCGAGGTAGGGGCGAGCGTACCTCGACGTATAGAAAAACACGGGATCGACGTCTTGGAACGTTCCGACGTCGGGCCCGGGGCCGACCACCTCGACCCCGGCCTGCGCCAGGAGCTCGCCCCCGCCCCCCGTCTCCTGGCCCGGATCGGCAGCCCCGAAGACCACGCGAGTCACACCGGCCTCCAGCAGCACCTCCGAACACGGGGGCGTCTTGCCGTGGTGGCTACACGGCTCGAGGCTGACATACGCGGTGGCGCCGCGGGCTGCGTCTCCGGCCGAGCGAATCGCGTTCACCTCTGCGTGCGGGCCGCCGTACTCCTCATGCCATCCCTCACCCACGAGATTTCCATCGCGCGTCAGGATACATCCGACCATCGGATTGGGGTGCACCCGACCCCACCCCCGGGCAGCCAATTCGGCGGCCCGCAGAAGCCACTCCCGGTCCGACTCGTTCAGAGCCACGTCAGATCGTGAGTCGGCCGGCGACGCTGACGAACGGTGTGACTCCACCGGGATCGTACGCGCCCGAGTAGCCGGCCAGGGCGTCGTATCCCCCGACCCATCCGCCTTCGACCGAAAACTGGAACACCAGCCTCGTGATGGATACGCCACCGAAGTAGACCGGTCGGCGCGTCGTCAGGTCGTCCCCAACGCCGATCCCCTG
>JADFMD010000107.1 GCA_022564055.1 Gemmatimonadota bacterium | reverse complement strand
TGGCGGCATGGGTCTGTCGGTAGATATGCCAGCTTGGCCGACTATGCCCAAACTATGACGGTGGCTATCCCCGTAATCCCCTATTTGGGCCTTTTGGTACTTTTGGGTGTAAACTGAAAAGGTTAGGTTCTACGCCGCTAAACGGGTAATTCCGTATTCGCCGGGGTGGTGGAACTGGTAGACGCACCGGACTCAAAATCCGGCGGGCTTCGGCCCTTGGGGGTTCGAGTCCCCCCCTCGGCACTGGGTTTTGCTCCCGAACGGGGAACCTTTTCTGGCCGCTGCCGATTGAGAACACGATCGGGCTTTTTGCTGGGCCTTCGTTCGAAGCGTGCGTCGATCGCCGGCCGGCGAGCAGCGATTGCCGTTTGTACGAAGAACATGGGGGTGATGATGGTGACTCGACTGAAGGGCCTCTCGGGTCTCGCGCTGGCCGCGCTTCTTCCGTTGTCCCTGTCGGGGCAGGCCATTTGCACGGGTCCACACTCGTCGCCGACCCTTTCACAGGGCGGATCGATCACCACCCTGCCGCCCGGCGGCGGCTGGGTCCAACTCTCTTTCTATCGTCAGCGGTTCCAACAGTTTTACAACCAGAATGGTGACCTTCAGGATTTTCTGGCCTCGGGTAATTTCCTGACGCGTTCGGTGTTTTTGACCGCTTCAGTGGGCGTGTTCGAGGGCCTCGATTTATGGGCCCAAGTCCCAGTGCATAAGCTCGGTGTTCAAACTCAGGCTTCGAACAGTACGAGCTCCGGGGTTGGCGACCTTCGATTCTCCGTTCGTATTACTCCCGAACTCTTCGGGTTCGAGGCGCCGCTAGGTCTCCGGTTCGGTTCCAAACTTCCCGCCGGTGAATTTCCGGTGGACGCCACGATTTTGCCGCTCACGGAGGGGCAGCGCGACTTCCAAATCAGTCTTGAATCCGGCACGAGCTTCGATTTCCTTCCCATTTACATAGCCGGATGGGCGGGATACCGGTGGCGCGGGCTCAGTGAGGCACGGTTCTATGATCCTGGCAACGAGACCTTCGCCCATTTCGCAATCGGTGGCTCGGCGGCTGGGTTTGGGTGGGAACTCGGAGCCGATGCCTATTGGGGTGGGGCACCCGTAGTGGCCGGGCTCCCCCTGACCCAGGACGCGCGCCGCGTGTTCCAGATCGTGCCCACGATAGGATACGCCATCGGCTCCGGTACCCTCGAGGTTTCGGCCCAGATTCCAGTGTCGGGGCGCAATCTGCCTTCCGGCACCGGGTTCGGAATCGGCTACCGGACCGGGTGGAGACTTCTTTGAGTCGCTCTTCGGTCGGGCTCATGTGGATCCTGGGCTTGATGGGCCTCGTGGTCGCTGTACCAGGTGGCTCCACCGCGCAGGAGGTCGATCTCGAGGGGATCGGATATGTGATCGGATCTCCCGAAGCGCCCGTCGCCGTCGTGGAGCTGGGTGATTTCGGCTGTTGGGCCTGCGCGCTCTTCCACCGGACGACCTGGCCCATCATCGAGCGGGAGTTCGTGCAAACGGGGCGGGTTCGATGGAGACACGTTCCTTTCCTCTTCGGGCTTCGCCACGGGGACGATGGTACCAAGGCGGCAGAGTGCGCGGCCGATCAAGGACAATACTGGGAGATGCACGACCTGCTCTTCACGCGACATGAGGAGTGGACGAAACCGCGGAACCCGAAGGACTTCCTCCACACCTACGCGCACGAGCTCGGGCTGGACGCCGAGGCCTTCGAGACGTGTTACGAGGACGACCACGGGAAGGACCGCACCCGGCGGGCCACCCGGGCCGCTGACGATTTAGATGTGAGCGGTACCCCTACCTTTTTCATCAACGGATCCCTGGCGCTCGGGGCGTTGACGATCGAGGTGTTTCGAGCTCTGCTCGAGGACGCCGAACGCGGAGTCACGCCGGGCCGCTGAGGGCTTTCCCCCTGACCGAATGATGTAGTCGATGCCTCCGCGCGCACTTCATCGTCGACCACGAATCCCTTAAATTAGGCCCTATCCAACTTCAGTGGCACGACAATCCGGGCGCTGTCCCATGTCGAGTTTGCTGGGGCGCACGCGCGGAAGTGACCGGTGACGGAGCGAAAATGACTGAAGACGGGAGCGGTGGGAAGAATACCCTGACCATCAGGGACAACCGGACCGGACGTGAATACGAAGTAGACATCCTCGAAGGCGACGTCATCCGCGCCATGGATCTCCGCCAGATCAAGATCGACGACGACGATTTCGGGATGATGACGTACGACCCCGGTTATAAGAACACGGCTTCGACCCGAAGCACCATCACATACATCGATGGCGAGAAGGGGATCCTGCGGTACCGTGGATACCCCATCGAACAACTCGCGGAGCGCAGCAGCTTCCTCGAGGTCGCGTATCTGATACTGAATGGAGAACTGCCGAGCCAATCTGAACTGGACGATTTCGTACACGAGATCACGTACCATACCTACGTACACGAAAATATCCGCACGGTCATGAACGGGTTTCGGTACGATGCTCACGCCATGAGCATGTTGATCAGCAGCGTAGCCGCACTCGGGACGTTCTATCCCGAGGCGAGGGACGTGCATGACGCGGGGAACCGGCGGCTTCAGGTCCACCGTCTGGTGGCGAAGATGCCGACGCTCGCGGCGCTCACGTACCGGCACCATCAGGGCCTTCCACCCGCTTATCCGGAGAACGAACTCTCGTTCACGGCCAACTTTCTCAACATGTTGTTCCGCATCGGGGGGGGTGATTACAAGGCGAACCCGGTGATCGAGCGTGCTCTCGACGTGCTGTTCATCCTCCATGCGGACCACGAGCAGAATTGTTCGGCCACGGCCATGCGGGTCATCGGGAGCAGTGAGGCGGACCCCTATTCTGCCCTCGCCGGGGCAATGGGAGCGCTCTTCGGACCACTCCACGGAGGTGCGAACGAGGCGGTTTTGAGGATGCTCGAGAGGATCGGGACCATGGACAATATTCCGGCCTTCATGGAGGGGGTGAAGCGCAAAGAGGAGCGCCTGATGGGTTTCGGGCATCGCGTGTATAAGGCATACGATCCTCGGGCGAGCATCATCAAGCGCACGGCCGATGAGGTCTTCGAGGTCACGGGGCATAACCCGCTTCTCGACATGGCGCTCGAGTTGGAGAGGATCGCGCTCGATGACGACTTCTTCATCTCCCGGCACCTGTACCCGAACGTCGATTTCTATTCAGGCCTGATTTACCAGGCCCTCGGTTTTCCGGTGGAGATGTTCCCCGTGCTCTTTGCGATTCCGAGGACCGTCGGGTGGCTGGCACAGTGGGAAGAGCTCCTCGAGGACGAGGATCAGAGTATCGCACGCCCAAGGCAGATCTTCACGGGGAGCGCCGAGCGAGACTTCGTTCCCGTGGAGGACCGCTAGGGCGATTCCTTTCCACCACCCTCATCCTAGGCTGCACCCGTGACCGTTGCGCCGATCGACGTCGTTCACCTCGGTCTTCGTGGGGCGATCTCGGCCTACTGGATCGATGGTCCCGAGCCCGCGATCGTGGACCCGGGACCCTCCACGTCGCTCGACGGCCTCGAGGCCGGCTTGGCCGAGATCGGCGTCGGGCTCTCCGACATCCAGCATGTCCTGCTCACGCACGTACACCTCGATCATGCGGGTGGGACCGGCCACCTGGTTTCCCGCCTGCCTCACCTCCAGGTGCATGTCCACCTTGATGGTGCGCCGCACATGGCCGACCCCGAGCGCCTCGTCGCCAGCACCCGGAGGACGTTCGGCGAGGCGCACGACCGCCTATGGGGCGATGTCCTACCGGTTCCGAAGGAGCGTATTCAAGCTTGGGAGCCGGGGGGGCGATTTCCGGTTCCCGGGGTGCGTGCGTTCGCCACTCCGGGCCACATCCCGCATCACGTGTCCTTTTTGGCCGAGGCCGATGGGTTCTTCGTTGCGGGCGATGCGATGGGCGTGATTCTCGCGCCGGGGGCCCCCACCTATCCACCGACGCCACCCCCCTCTGTGGATGTACCCGCTTGGTTGGAGACTCTCGGCGACCTCGGGTCGGTCGACCCCGACGCCTTTGGCGTCTCCCATTTCGGCGTACACGACGACTTCGCGGGCCGCTTGTCCGAGATGCGAGACCGGCTGGTGGCGCTCCGTGACAGAGTCGAAGCGGCTCTGGCGTCGGGCGACGACTCCGACCGCGACGTATATGAGCGCGAGGTGCGGGAGGCGATCTCGGTGTTTCGGCCGGAGGACGAGGTGGGTAAGTACTTCGATGCCTTCAGCGCCGCGGTCGATTGGGATGGGATGAAGCTTTACCTCACCCGAAATTCTTGATCCCCGGCGGAGACTGCCTGAGCGCCGTCAGGTAACGAAAGGGAGCGCGACCCCGCTCCGGGCTCCCCGCCAGGCCAGTGTGCAAAGCCTCCGGCTGCACCGCCTCACGCACCCGAACCGCCTCCACGGTATGGGCGATCACATTCATGGTCAGCCCATCCTTTTGAAGGCGTCCCCGAACCACGAGGAATGGCTCCATCCGTACCGTCGTTCGGCACTTTTCGTAGATCTTGGGCTTTATAATCACGTTTAGGAGACCGGCCTCATCCTCCATCAACACAAAGACATAGCCGTGTGCTGTGGCGGGTCGTTGACGGGCCACGACAATGCCGGCCACCGTCACGGTGGAGTGATTGGGAAGGTCCGAAAAACGATCTCCGGTCACGGTTTCGGCGGGGAGTTCATTCCGGAGTAGGGAGAGGGGATGGAGGTCCGTGGAGAAGCGGAGCATGCGGTATTCCGCCACCATCCGCTCCGCATCGTCGAGGTCGGGAAATCCGATTCGTGCGTACGGGTCCTCCAACCCGAGCTCGGTCTGGGGATGGTCGTCCCGGCCGCCGCTCCGCCCGGAGTCGTCTTCGGGACCGAGCCAGAGCCCGGCCTGCCACAGCAGCTCTCTCCTGGTCAGGCCGAAGCCCTCGAATCCACCTACCCAGATCAGGTTTTCGACCGCGGGCCTCTTCAGGGCCGCGGGCGTTCTCCGGAGGAAGTCCGAGAGGGAGACGAACGGCCCATGCCGCTCTCGTTCCTCCACCACACGCTCGGCGATGTCGGTTCCCCAGCCCCGCACGAACCCCAGGCCGACCCGCAGGTCGGACTCCTCGGCCGTGCACTTCACCTGGCTCCGGTTGACGTCGGGCAGGCGGATTCCGATGCCGTGACGACGGGCGTCCCGGCCCAGGGCATCCAGGGAGTAGAAGCCCATCGGTTGGTTGTTGAAGAGCGCCACATAGTATTCCGTGCCGTAGTAGTAGCGAAGCCAGGCGGATTGGTAGGCCAGCAGGCCGAAGGCGGCGGCGTGGGACTTCGGAAATCCGAACTCGCTGAAGGCGGTCACTTGCCGAAAGACTTTTTGCGCCGTGGTCTCGTCGACGCCTCGCTCCCGAGCGCCGTCGCGGAAGGCCTCCCAGTGGGCGTCCATGGCCTCCTTGGAGCGTTTTCGGCTCATGGAGCGCCGGAGGCTCTCTGCCTGACCGTCCGAGAATCCTGCGAGGGCCTGGCACACCTGGAGCACCTGATCCTGGAAGATGATGACGCCCAGTGTCTCTCTCAGAGCTTCCTCCAGGAGCGGATGGTCGTAAGGGACCCGGAAGTTAGGATCCTCGCGGAGCAGCTCGCGCCGGCGCACGTATGGGTTGACCGCGCCCCCCACGATGGGGCCGGGCCGGACGATGGCCACCTGTATGGCCAGGTCCTCGAGATTCCGGGGCTGCACGCGCCGAAGCATCTGTATCTGGGCGCGGCTCTCCACCTGGAACATGCCGATCGTGTCGCCCGTGCAGATGTGCTCGTAGAGCGTCTCATCGGCAAAGTCGATGCGGGAGAGGTCGGGCGCCTGGCCGTGTCGCTCCGAGATCAGGTCCACGGCCTCTTCCACGAGGGAGAGCATGCCCAGTGCGAGAAAATCGATCTTGATGAACCCCGCGTCGTCGCAGGAGTCCTTGTCCCACTGGCACAGCACCCGGCCCTCCCAGGCCGCGGGCTCCAGGGGCACGATCTCCACCAGGGGACGGCTCGAGATGATCATGCCGCCCACGTGCTGGGAGATGTGGCGGGGCAGGCCCTTGATGTCGTCGGCCAGCTCGCAGAGGGCTCGCCACAGCGGTGAGCCGGCTTTCTCGCGGAAATCGGGCAGGCGCTCGAGTTCCGCAAGCAGGCCGCCGCCCGAGCGCCGCTCCGCCAGCTTGGAGAGCTTTTCCAGGTCTCCCATCGGGAGGTCGAGGGCCTTGCCGACTTCGCGGAGCGTCGATTTCAGGCGGTACGTGGGAAACGTGCATACGAGCCCGGTGTGCTCACTTCCGTAGCGTTCGTAGACCCGGAGGATCAATTTTTCCCGGATGTCGCGTGGGAAGTCGAGATCGATGTCCGGGACGCTTTGCATGGCTTCGTTCAGGAAGCGGCCCAGAAAGAGGTTCGTCTTGACGGGATCGACGTGGGAGAGGCCGATCAGGTAGCAGATGATCGATGATACCGAGGAGCCTCGCCCCCGTCCCGGAGGCAGGCCGGCGTGGGCTCTGGGGGCGCCGCCCCGGATCTCGGCGGCCACGTCCCGAGCCAGCTCCATGATGTCCCGGTAGACCAGGAAAAAACCCGCCAGACCGTGATGGTCCACCAGCCCGAGCTCCTGGTGGAGGCGCTCGCGGGCTTCGACCTCCAGCTTGGAGCCTCGGTAGCGCTCGTCCAGCTTGGCGAGACAGATGGCGGTCAGCGTTTCGATCGCTCCACCGCCGTCGACGCCGTTGCTGCCGCCCCCGTTCCCGTCGCTCCTGTCGAAGTCCGGAAACGTGTAGCCCAGGTCTTGGGTCAAGTCGAAGGCGGCGCACCGTTCGGCGATCTCCAGCGTGTGGGCGAGGGCGTCCGTACGGCTCCGGAAGCGATGGGCCATTTCCTCGGGTGCAGCCAAACAAAACCGTGCGTTGGCGCGGCGTTGCTCGTGCGAACCGTTCAACGTCGTCCGATTCCGGATGGCCACCAAGACGTCTTGAAGCCGATGCCGTTCGGGGCGGTGATAGTGGACGTTCCCCGTAGCCACCACGGGGATTCCGAGCCGGTCGGCCAGTCGGCCGAGGCTCCGGTTCCTGTAACCGTCCCCCTTCTGCTCGTTGTCCTGAAGCTCGATGAAAAGGCTCCCGGGGCCGAAGGCGGCGTGCAGGCGTCGGGCCAGGAACTCGCCGGTGGCCGCGCTGTCTTCCAGCGCCCTCGACAACGGACCTCGCCGACACCCGGTGAGCAGGATGAGGCCCTCCGTGCGTGTGAGGAGAGACGAGAGGCGAAGGGTGGGCCGGCCGCGTTCACTTCGGAGATGCGCCTCACTCACGAGCCGGCAGAGGTTGGCGTAACCAGCCGGGGTTTCGGCCAGGAGGGTCATGTGACAGCCCCGGGCCAGCGGGTCGCCGTCGGGATCGCCCACGCCCAATCCATCCAAGCCCTCGGGGATCCCCGGAATGTCCAGAGCCACCGTGACCTCGGCACCGGTGATGGGCTGAAGTCCTTCGGCACGGGCCGACTTGGCGAATTCCATGGACCCGTACAAGCCGTTGTGATCCGTGAGCGCCATGGCCGGATAACCCAGCTCGAGGGCCCGAAAAACCAACTCCTCCGGATGAGAGGCGCCGTCCAGGAAGGAGAAGCCGGAGTGGCAGTGGAGCTCGATGTAGGGAGGTGTAGGCACAGGCATAGACACGATATTCGGTTTTTGTTCGGGTGAGAACAAATTATAGACCTCCAACCGATGGGTTGCAACGGGTCGGAGTTGAGGGCTTTGAGACGCCCTTCGATCCCACGACGGGCCAGCCGGCTCGACGGTGCGGGATCCGTGCCCGGGAGCGCCCCCTCGTCGCGAGAGGCGGGGCTGGTTATTCCCCTCGAGCGGTCTCGTTGACTAGGTTCCTCGTCACCGGAACCCACCGACTCACAGGACACAGCGACCGAGGCACTCACATGGATATCAGTCTGGGAGACCGAACAATCCGGTGCCTCACCATCTCGCTCGTGTTCCTGGGTTGCTTCCTTTCGCCCCTCCCCACGCATGCCCAGGACCCTCGCGAGATCATCGACCGCGTGGACCGGATCATGAGGGGGGAGTCTAGCATCGCCCGTTTCACGATGGACATCCGGACGGAGAACTGGGACCGCTCCCTGACGCTCCGTGCCTGGTCCCTCGGCACCGAACACGCCCTCATCCGGATCGAGACGCCGCGAAAAGAGGCTGGAACCGCCACACTCAGGGCCGGACAGGAGGTCTGGAACTACCTTCCCCGCGTGGACCGCACGATCAAGGTGCCGTCTTCGATGATGATGGGTTCTTGGATGGGCTCGCACTTCACGAATGACGATCTCGTGAAGGAGAGCCGGCTCGTCGACGACTACGAGATCGAAATCGCGTTCGAGGGTGAACGGGACGGGGTGGAGGTATGGGAGTTCCTTCTGGTGCCTTTGCCCGAGGCTCCCGTAGTCTGGGGGAAGATCCGTTATGAGGTGAGGAAAGCGGACTTCATGCCGATCTGGGCCCGTTATTATGACGAGTCGGACGAGATCATGCGGACCATGACCTTCAGCGAATTTCGTCTCATGGGCTCACGGTTGGTCCCCACCGTCATGACCATGGAGCCCGCCGACAAGCCGGGGGAGACCACCGTGGTGCGGTACCACGAGCTCGACTTCGATGTCGACCTCGACGAGGACTACTTCTCGCTCCGTAACCTGCGGCGCCAGAGGTAGATGAATCCGCACCGCCAGAGGTAGGTGATGGGCGATCGCTGGATCTGGTGGCGTCTGGCCTGGCGAAACCTTTGCCGCAATCGCAGACGCACACTGATCACCGCCTCCGCCCTGGCCTTCGGTTATCTCGCCTCCGTCACCATGATCGGGCTCTGGGGCGGCATGATGACCGAGATGATCGAGACTGGCACCAATCTGGTTTCGGGCCAGCTGCAGCTTCACGATCCCGACTACTATCCCGAACGAAGCATGTACACGACTCTGGGCGGCCGAGACGGTATCGACGTAGATGAGCTCCTGGCCCTCGTCCGTGATACTCCCGGCATCGTGGCGGCCTCCCCTCGGGTCTACGGAGGGGGGCTCATCAGCTCCGGGAGCGAGACGGTGGCCGG
>JADFMD010000106.1 GCA_022564055.1 Gemmatimonadota bacterium | reverse complement strand
CGCTCAACCAGCAGCGCGGACTGCCGCGGCCCCGCTCCCTCCTCCCCGGGGAGGTGGGACGTGGGAGGTGGGAGGAGTACCGCCCTTCCGTCCTTCCGCCCGACGGGGGTGGGGGGGGCCTAGGTCTTGAAGTACAGGCCGATCATCGCCAGTGCCACCGGCGCCCAGAAGACGAAGGTCCACTTGATCAAGTCGGCCTTGACGGAGTGGATTTCGACCCGCAACTCCGCCGTGGTCTCGGCCAGACGGCGCTCGAGCTTCTCCTCGAAGCGCCCGAGGGCCGCCGCGGTCTCGGCCAGACGTCGCTCGAGCTTCTCCTCGAAACGCCCGAAGTGCGCCGCGAAGAGATCCTTGATCTCCGCTCGGTAGCTTGCCTCAATCGAATTCAAGCAATTCACCAGCTCGTCTGTGACCTTGTCACCGAATCTATCGTAGAACTCACGTGACAGTTTTGCGACCGGCATGGATGCCACCATGGTGAAGTGGCCCACACGCTAAACTAAACCCGGCCGGCCTACATAGGCAAAACATTGCGTGGGCAGGCGTTTCCTCCGCCCTCTCCCCTCTCCCCTCTCCCCTCTCCCCGGGGAGGGGTGGTGGGTGGGGAGAGTCACCCCCCTCTCCACCCAACCCTCAACCCCAGCTTCACATTCGTCACATCGTTTTCCAACACGAAATTCCAGTTGAGCCGCCGGCTCACCTCGAGACTGCCACCGATATCGAGATCGCCGGCGAACCGGAGGACACTCGCTCCCAGCGTAATCTCGGCGTCGTGGGTCGACCGGGTCGTGAAGTTCGCGAAGTAGTAATCGTCGTTGAATCGCACTCGCTGGATGAACACGCCCCACCGGCCCGTGTTGGTGTACCGGTCTATGCCCAGGTACTGACTCTGGCCTCCCGGGCCGATCGCCGCTCCCAAGAGCTGTCCTTTGTGGGTGTACCCTCCTTCAGCAAAGTTATGGACATAGAACGTAGGGCTTGCGCGGGCCTGGGCGGTGGCCGAGCGCCCGAGCGTGGTGTGTTCTCCCCGGAGCAAATAGTCACCTCCAGCGGCACCCAAGACCTTCTGAAACCCGAAGGTGTAAGCTCGACTGTGGTCTGGCTCAATGAAGAAGTCCCGGAAGTCGGCCCCGAAGTCGCCACGAGCCCATTCCACGTACGCCTGAAAGCCGCTTTCGGGCAGAAGCCACCGCGCTACCACGGACAGGATTTGGTCGGCCACGTCGTTCACCACCCGCCCGTCGGGCAACGTGTCTCTCCCGGTGTTGAAGAACTCGCCGAGAAAGTCGAAGATCTCGCCGGCGCCCAGCGAGGCCTCCACCCGGACCGTGACCCACACGGCCACCTTCTTCGACATTAACGGAGTCGAGCAGGACGCTCGAGACGCGCTGACCACAGCCTCGATTCACCTGGTGATCTCATCAACCCACGACTTTTCTCGGGACTCCTGGTCGGGGACGGGAACGCGCTCGCGAGACCTCTGGATCACCGGGCTCGAGGGCGAGGAGACGACCCGCACCGTGAACGGAACCGGAAGCGGCAGTGTGAATCGGAGTCAACACACGGACGCTGACGGTACGAGGACTTACGACATGTTGAGCACGTCGGTCATCACGGACGTGATCCACCCGGTGCCGCGGACGGACGATGCTTGGCCGCTATCGGGCACTATCACTCGCGATGTGACGATCAACGTCGTCAATGGACCCGACGGCGATGTCACAAAGAGTCGCACCGTCGTGATCACGTTCAACCGTACGAACTTGATAACCATGACCGTGGACGGTGAGAGCTTCGAAATCGATTTGTCGACTCGAAGTGGCCGTCATCCCTTCCGAAAACGCGATCGATAGGCGATTCGGGTTCGCACCGGAAAGCGGGGGGGGAGAGGCATTCCTCCCCCGTTTTTTTTCCTACCAGCTCAACTCACCCTTATTCGGTAGGTACGCAGGTCGGATCCACAAAGCTGAGTAGCATTCCTTCCACCGCAATGATCTCGCGAGCGTCGGCCCCGGCAGCCCCAGGGTCCCGGTCATACACGAGCTCGCGGAGCATGACAGCGTCGGCACCTGACCGGGCCACCGCTCGACTCACCTCGAGCCGGACACCCTGCATGACGACTCCCCCGGACCCTGCCTCA
Organism: Gemmatimonadota bacterium; assembly: GCA_022564055.1. Taxonomy (GTDB): domain Bacteria; phylum Gemmatimonadota; class Gemmatimonadetes; order Longimicrobiales; family Gaopeijiaceae; genus UBA822. The sequence goes on along the minus strand of JADFMD010000106.1, from coordinate 7,060 downwards.
ACGTCGTCCCGCGCCGGAAAGGGCCCCTGTACCGTCACCTCGCCTACCACCTCGAAAAGGCAGTCCACCCGTTCTCCAGGGAGGAAGACGGGAGTCAGCATGGCACCTCCAGCGCAGGCGAACGCCCATGGTGCACTCAACACGCTCAACCATCTGGCAACATTACCCCGCACGGACCATCGCCTCCAGAGTCATGAGCTTCATCACACTAGAAAAGCTGCCGTGGTATTCAGGCGTACGCTCCCACAGAGTACGGCGATTCGTATACGGCCATCTGTCGAAGTCATATAAGGCTCACGCCGGCCACAACCAGCCAAAGAATCCAGCAGTCAGGAGAGCGAACACGAGTGCGTCCACCAGCCCTTTGACGATGGCGGACCAAGGCCGACCGAACCAGATCGCGTCCGGGACCGTGGCGGTGCCGTAGGCAAGCCACGCCACGGTGCCGGTGACCCGGAACACGGCGAGATAGTCCTCACCCGCGTCGAGGGTTCGACTCGCGAGGTACGCGACGACCGTGCTGATCAAGAGATAGAAGACGAAGGACAGCCCGATCTTGCTCCCCATCGTGGGCACGCCCGACGGAACGACGGTGAGAAAGCCCACCGGCCCGTCCTCGAACTTGCGAATGGTCTCCGGGTTCTGAAAATCCTTCGGCGAGGTCGCGTACGGGATGCTGTATTGGCCAGGAGCGAGCCGCTGAGGGGTCAGCGCCTGAAGGGCCGCATCCTCATCGGGGAGCTTCCCGTAGTCCGACTTGTGGTGCGGCATGGCCATCCATATGATCGCGCTCACCACCCACACCGCGATGGCAGAGAGCAGGATGGCGAGCCAGAGTGCGCCGATGGTAACCATGGGTCCTCCGGAGCTGGGTCAAAGACCGAAACTGCACGATCTGAAACCGCCGCGCCACTCGGCGAGGGGAGTTGCGCGGCGCCTCGTGCGGCCGGCCCCTCTTTTCGAGTGGGGAGGCGGAGCCGCAACAGCGAAGGGCCGCTCCGACAAATTGGAGCGGCCCTCGCGATGATCCTTTGGCTACCCGGAATTGCTAAAGTCGAACAACGTTCTCCGCAGCCGGACCCTTCTGCCCTTCCACAATCTCGAACTCCACCGCGTCACCCTCGTTGAGGGTCTTGAAACCCTCTGCTTGGATGGCGGAGTGGTGGACAAAGCAATCCTTGCTGTTGTCCTCCGGCGTAATGAATCCGAAGCCCTTCTGATCGTTGAACCACTTAACAGTCCCTCTCGTACGCATCTTCCAACTCCTTAGGTGGTCATTGTCGGAGTCCGGATGATCCGTACTGCCTGACCACATAACACGCGCGGAATGCCCCCCCGCGCTGGGTACCACGACAACCGAGTCGTGGGAGATCTCCCCGCATCCGCCGGGAAACACCGAAAGGGTTGCGACGGAGGGCGCCCCGGTCAAGGGCCTGTCACCCAACGTTTTATCCTTTTTTCACACCACCGTCCAAAATCGCAGGCCATGACCCGATTGTAGCGACTCTCACTATTGTCTTGACAAATTTATTTGTCTAAATTTTTTGGGTGTAAACCTTCACCTCCAGGACTACGGGAATACGCATGACTACCGCCGTTTATGTCATCAACGAGGGCGGAGTGGCGACAGCCGCTCTTCATCCTGTTCGGCTGGAGATACTCAGCGAACTCAAAGAGCCCGAATCGGCCGCCGGTCTCGCGCGCCGGATCGGGATGCCCCGGCAGCAGGTGAACTACCACATCCGGCAACTCGAGGGCCAAGGACTCGTCAAGCTCGTCGGAGAACGGAAGGTGAGAAACTGCGTCGAGCGACTCGTACAAGCCGTGGGATGCTCCTACGTGATCAGCCCCGCCGCCCTCGGGGAGCTCGCGGCAGACCCTGATCGAATAGACGATGAGGCCTCCCCTGCATATCTGGTGGCGGTGATGTCGCAGATGATCCAGGAGGTCGCTGGCCTCCAGCACGAGGCCGACCAGCCCGACAAGGACCCCCGAACGCTGGCACTCCGGGCCACCATACGCTTCCGATCTCAGGAAGCACAGAACGCGTTCGCCGCCGAGCTAACCGAAGAGATGGCCCGACTGGTCGCAAAATATCACGTCCCGCGAGCATCCAGAAGAAGGATTTTTCGGGTCCTTGCCAGCGCGTATCCCGTTCCGAGCGGCGGACGGGCGAAAGGGGTCTCCACCCGTGGAGGGCGCTGACGGTGCCGGCCTATGGACGCCGCTTTTGAACCGCGTTGATCATGCGATCGAGTGCCTGGAGAAACTGTGACCGGTCCCGTTTCTCGAAGGGGGGCGGTCCTCCGGACACCTCCCCCATTTCGCGGAGCTGCGACATCAGTTCCCGGGTGGCGAGAGCCCCACCGATCGAATCCTCGGTAAAGGGAGACCCTCTGGGTCCGAGGACGCCCGCACCCTTTTCCAGGCACAAAGCCGCCAACAGGATATCCGCCGTGACGACGATGTCGTCTCCGGACACGTGCTCGACAATCCACGCGTCGGCGGCATCGAGTTCGGCTCCGACAACCACCAGCTCGAGCCACTCCTCGTTCGGCACTCGCAGCCAGGCGTTGGACACCAACACCACTCTGAGCCCGTAACGCTGGGCAACACGATAGACTTCCTCCTTGACCGGGCAGGCATCCGCATCGACATAGATTTCCGTCATGGCGGACCACCGGAGGGGAGGAGGTGGCCACGCATGAGGGAGGTGTCCTCAGGGCCCACCCGGCAGCATCCGCCAATGACGGTTGCGCCCAGGTCCCGCCACTTCCCCACCAACGCCGGCCAGTCGTGCTGAGGCGGATCTCCCTCCCAGCTTTTCCGCTCGGCGTGGTATCTTCCCCCCGCGTTGGGGTAGACGATGATGGGCTTCTCGGTCGAGTTCCGGACCACCGAGATCAGCTCCGCGACGAACTCGGGCCTTGTGCAGTTGATGCCTATCGCCGCGACTCCGGGCACAGCGCCGCAGATCCCTGCAGCCGCGGCAAGGGGGCTACCGTCGCTCAGGTGTGCACCGTCCCGGCATGAAAAGCTCATCCAAGCCCATCGACCCGGTGTTCGCCGCAACAATTCGAGCAGCACCTCCGCTTCCCGCAGCGAAGGGATGGTCTCGCAGGCCAGGAGGTCGGCCGCGCTTTCCGCCAAGATGCGCCAGCGCCCTTCGTGGAAGCCCATCAGCTCCCCGTCACTCAGAGCATACTCCCCGGTGTACTCCGACCCATCCGCCCGATAGGCGCCGTAGGGTCCGACACTCGCGGCGACCAGGGGGCGCAGCCGCTGGCCACGATTTCGGGTGTCGCTCCAGAAAACGTCGCGCGCTTCGACGGCGATGGTAACGGCTCGCTCCAGAACCTCCACCGCGCCCTCGTGGGTCAGCCCCCGTGCCACAAAGCCCGGTATGGACGCCTGGTAGGTAACGGCTGTGATGCAGTCGGCGCCGGCGAGGAGGAAATCGGTATGGGCGCGCTGTATGGCGTCCGGATCTTCGAGGAGGACCTGGGCCGACCAGAGGTCGTCGGCGAGGTCGTGTCCAAGCGTTTCCAGATACGTCGCCAATCCTCCGTCGAGGACGGCCACCCCTTGTGAAGCCCGAAACCTCTCGAAAGGGTTAGAAAACGGGCCGCCCCCGCGTGCAGGAGCGACCCGTTTCTCCGTGACGGCTCTCCGGCCGTGAACTACGAAAGCTTCACGACGTTTTCAGCGGCGGGACCCTTGGCTCCCTCCACCACGTCGAACTCAACGCTCTCCCCCTCGGCGAGCGACTTGAAGCCCTCCGCCTGGATTGCGCTGTGGTGGACGAACAAATCCTTGGTCCCGTCTTCAGGGGTGATGAATCCGAACCCCTTCTGATCGTTGAACCACTTCACGGTTCCTTTGCTACGCATCTTCTACTCCATCCGTTTTGTCGTGGTCGGAACTGCGGACGATCCGCCGCTCGCGACCTCCTGGCACTCGCGGGTGCGCCCCACATCCGAATCCTGGTTCTCACTGCGAAGGAGGAAGCGGGCAGCCACGATTATTCTGAGAATAAGCTGTAAAGGTTGTCCACGGCGACGCCCCCGTCAAGCTGGTTCCGGACCATGCACGAAGCCCCCTTCCCAGCGAAATCTTGACACCGTCGCGCCAGCCCGGCTAAGTATCGGCGCATGTGCCGTAATTTCCCGACGAACACTCGTTTCACCGGGGCCCGCCAAGGGCCTCGCCACCCGTAAAACGGGAAGGATGAGTTCGGCCCATACCCGCATGTGCTGGCGATGACCAAGGTCGCCATCCAAGGCGAAGCCGGTGCGTTCAGCCACGAAGCAGCTCACAAGTTGCTAGGGCCCGACCTCCGGCTGGTACCATGCAGGACGTTTTCCGAGGCCTTCGAGGCGGTCACCATCGGTGAAGCGGACCGGGCCGTGATTCCGGTCGAAAACGCCCTCGCGGGCCCGGTGGTCGAGAGCCTCGACCTGTTATGGTCGTCCGGCCTCACGGTTCGAGGGGAGACCCGTGTCCGCATCCGCCTCTGCGTTTCGGCGCCACCGGGTGTGGCACTCGAGGATGTACGGTCCGTCGCTTCCCACCCCGTCGCCTTGAAGCAGTGCAGAACCCTGTTCGAGCAGAATCCGCAGATGGAGCCCGTCGTGGTCTATGATACGGCGGGAAGCGTGAGGGACCTGATGGCGGGCTCGGTCGACTACGACGCCGCCATCAGCTCGCGGCTTGCGGCCGAACTATACGGCGCTCACCTCCTCCAGACCGAGATCGAGGACGACCATCGTAATTACACGCGCTTCTTCGAATTGGCCGCCCCGGGTGTGGGTCCCGATTCCCCGGGGGTGTGCGGCGCCGTGGCCGTGGGCATCCCCAATGAGCCCGGAGCCCTCCATGACTTACTCGGTGTCTTCAGCAGCCACGGTGTAGACATGAGCCAGATCGTGGCCCGTCCCATTCGGGGAGAGCCCTGGAAATATCGGTTCTACATGGAGATCGTGGCGCCAGACGTCGAGGCCTTGAGGGAATGCCTCGATGCGCTCGAGGAAGCCTCGGACGAGATGCGCCTGTTCGGGACGTACGCACCCTACGAGGAGTCCGAATCCGACGAAGGGTAGTCAGCGCGTGTCCCCGCTCAGCACGCTGGGACGCCTCGGATCTCCACCCCTTACCGAGACCAGCGCGACCGCGGAGAGAATAATGAGGACGGCCACCGCGGCCCTCGCGTCGAGTCGCTCACTCGCCAGCAGCCAACCCAGGAGGACGGCCACCGCCGGGTTGATATAGGCGTACGTGGAAACGCGAGCCGGAGTGCTCACCCCCAGGAGCCAGATGTACGCCGTGAACGCGATCAGCGCACCAAACACGATCAGGTAGACGAGTGCCAACATGGATTTCATCGAGAACGCGGAGAGGTGGAGTTCCCCGCCCTCTCCGGCGATCGCCGCCATGAGCGACAGTACGAAGCCACCGACGATCATCTGCATTGCGGTCGCGAGGAACGGGGACCGCGGAAGCGCCGCCTTCCTCGCGTAGATCGAGCCGGCCGCCCACGAGATGGAAGCGCCCAGGACCGCGAAGCCTCCGAGCAATCCCTCACGGCTCTGTGCGCCCAGCTCGGTCGAACTCATCAGGAGCCCCACCCCGGACAGCCCCAAGAGCAGACCAGCCATCAAGGTCCTGCTCGGGCGACCTCCACCCGCAAACAGCCAATCGAACAGAACCATCCAGAGCGGAACCGTAGCGACGATCAACGCGGTGAGCCCGGACGGGACCCACTGTTCGGCCCATACCACGCCGCCGTTTCCTCCTGCAAGCAGAAGGGTGCCCACCACGCCCGCCGAGATCCAGTTGAGCTTGGTGGGCCGATCCGCCCGCGGGCGAGCGATGGCGTAGAGAATTCCACCGGCTACGGTGAAACGCACCGCGGCCATCGAAAACGGGGGTAGGGTTTCGATGGCGAAGCGGATCGCCAGGTAGGTGGAGCCCCAGATCAGATAGATCGCCGCGAAGGCGATCGCGACCCTCAAGGGGGGCGGTGGGGTGGGGTTTGGAGCAGTCAGCCTGTAGGCAGGGGGCGCTCGATCAGGTCGAAGGCGAATCCGAAGGGATCTCGAAAAGATACGGCCAACCTGCCGAGGACACGCCTCGATCGCAACACCCGATGCCCCCGCGGTCCCACAGGCTTACCTTGGAACGCTCGCCCGGCCTCCCGGGTTCCGTCTGTTAACGACTTTTGGCTAACGACTTCCAGCCACGCTGATTTGGAGACGCCGACATGCCACGACTGCTCTTGATTCCCGCCATGGTAACGTTCGCTGCGGCCATGGGCGCCCTTCCGGTCTCCTCACAGCAAGCCAGCCAACACGCGGTGCTCACCCAGACCGTCTACACGACGGAGATCACGCTGGAGTACGATCGTCCCGTGGCCCGGGGGCGTGAGCTCTTCGGGGCCCTGGTCGAGTGGGACGCGATCTGGACGCCGGGAGCGAACCGGGCGACCTGGATCGACTTTTCCAAGCCTGTGACCCTCGAGGGTCACGCTCTTCAACGCGGGCGTTACGCGATTTGGATGGTGCCCAAGGAGAACGAGCCTTGGGAGATCATCATCGTCAACGAGTGGGACACGGATCACGGCCTATTCCCCTTTGGCGAAGAGGTCTTTCGGACGATGGTCAGCCCCGAGACCGGGGCCCACATGGAGGTCCTGGCCTACTATTTTCCGGTGGTCGGTCCCGAAGACGCGACGCTGCGCTTCCACTGGGGCACCACGATCATCCCGCTCCGGATAGAAGTCGGACGGTAGAACCCGGCTGGCCGACCGACCGAGCGGACCGGGACGGGCTCGGGACCGGAGCGAGGATGGAGCGGGATCCGGGCCGCTCGGGAGGCGCCGGGCGTCGAGAAAAATGGTTGTCCCCCGCACGGCTTTCCCGTATGATGAGCACCTGAGCCTCAGCAGGGAGCGGTGCCCATGTCCGAGAGGAACCCCTTCGACGTCGGTCTCGCAGGATCGAGTGCGAGCCCGTCCCCCCTCCACCCCTCGGAGTCGGAGATCCCGACGTGCGCTGACCCCTCC
>JADFMD010000243.1 GCA_022564055.1 Gemmatimonadota bacterium | reverse complement strand
TGGTTTCGCGTTGACTGACCCGTGGCGTAGGTTCGCAGACTACGAACCAGCCGACCGAGAAGACGGCCGCTCCCGAAGCTGGGGGTGGCCGTCTCGCTTGAGCCGGTCCTTCTTAATCGTTAGGCCGCTGGCCTACCAGGTCAGCGCGACTCGTAGATCGTGCTATTGCCTTCCCGGTCGAACGTCAGAACGTCATAGGGCATAGGCTCCGACCCTTCCATCCCCGGTGGACCTACGATCATGCCTGGCACGGTAATGCCCGCCCAGCCCGCATCCTCCTCCAAGAAGCGCATGAGCAAGTCCGCCGGAACGTGGCCTTCGACCATGTAGTCTCCGACCTGAGCCGTGTGACACCCTCTGAACTCGGGGGCGACTCCGTGCTCCTCCTGTAGCGCCCAGACGTCATCAACCTCGTTGAGCGTTACTTCAAAACCGTTGTCTCGTAGGTGACCCACCCACCGGATGCAGCATGCTCAGGTAGGGCTGTGGTACACCGTGACGGTCGGAAGCTGAGTCGGCGCAGGGGCGAACCCGATACCCGCGATCGCGACAAGGGCGAGCGCTGCGGCGCCGACTCCGAACTTCGTGGCTTTTCCGAAAAACATTTCGTATCTCCATCTGTAAGGAAGAGACGGGTGATGGAAAGGTACGGCGGGGCTCTCAGAGCCGCCATGCGCGCCCCTCATTTCAAGGGATCGCGCAAAAAAGGGGGCTGACGGCGTGGGGGAATACCCCTCAGCCGGAGTCTTGCTCTTCCCCACAGCGTTCAGATTCGCCGGCTGATAGAATCATTGTAGGAGGGCTCACAAAGGCGGGAGTCAGTCATGGAACCTCTCACTCTCACTCTGACGATCTTGGGCATCGTCGCCATTTTCGTCATCCTGGCCGCGATCATCGCGCGCGTAGACGGGCTCACCTTCTTGGGACCGAAGTCGACCCGGGGGATGCGGATGTCCGCGAAGCTCTTCTGCTCGGACTGCTGTCGGGTCGACGGAAAGTGCCCCCTCACGGGGAGCGCCGAAGCCGCCGAAGCGTGTCCGCTGTGGAAATACATCGACGCGGACTTCCCCGTCGTCATCTACGGTAGCCCGTTCGAAAGCGTTCATACCTGAGCGGAGCCCGGGTCACTAGGCCACCTCGGGCAGGGGCAACGTCCGCCTGTCGTGCCAGAGCGTGGTAGGTCAAGATTGGGCGAGAGGCCGAATGTCACCTCAGTGGGTGCCGAGCCCGTGTCGGGGTACTCGCAGCGGATGGTGAGGCAGGGTATGTCGGCCATGCGGTGAAGCTCGGGGCGAGCGACATGGACGGCGCGAGCGATATCCACGGCGCTAGCGATATCGTCGTTGCTACTGTCCACCCGAGCGGATCTGAAGTGGAAGAATGGATTACGACGCTGCCCGCGCTTGTCCAACTGGCTACAGCCGTATCCCGGCGGAACGGGAGCTGATCCGGACCCCGGATGGCGGCATGACTGAGAGCTGCCCACTCGTCCAAGAGACCGGGAGGAGTGTGGAAACGATCAGTCGAGCTGAGCCGCTACGCAGTGGGTGGGGCTATGGGGATTAGAGAGCCCGGCGGTTGGAGCGGCGGGAACGGAGGATTGCGTACAGGCTCAACGAAGCTGAAGCCGACAGCTCCTCAGCATGGCAAAGGGTCCGCAGGAAGGGGCGGATGCGTTCCAAGTCCGAGCGCGGAGCGCGGTGCTGCTCCTTAAGCTGCTCCACGCTGAGACTCTGTGCTGGACGCGGCCATGGAGACGTCGCCGTCGATTACCGCGCCCTCATGCACGATGAGCCGCGGCGCGTGGAGGTCGCCGTGAACCACCGCCGAAGCCTGGATCTCCAACCTTTCTTGTGCGTCGACCGATCCATGCACCTCGCCATCGAGGACCACTTCTCGAGCCTCCACATCACCCTCCACTCGGCCGCCCTTTATCACGATGACTTGGTCGTCGGCCGATACCGTGCCGAGGACGGTGCCGGCCACCGTCACGACCGAGGTGCTGTGCACGCGGCCAACCACTCGCATACCGGCGCCGATGACCGACACGTCGAGAGGTTGCAAGTTGTTGGTTTTCCCCATGTGTCCGTCCGCACTACCGTAGATGTCAATGGTGACGAAGTCGGCGGCGCAGTGAATTGTCGCTACCGGCTGCGTACGGGGGGGGACCGACCGTACTACAAACATCTTTGCGCCGGCCGGGAGGTGCAAGCAAAATCCCGTCAGCTGTCGGAGTTTCCGGGGTGCTCGCAACGCACTGTGAGGCGTGGATTACGAGTCGCCTTCTGCGTTGAGCCGAAGTTGCCCCGGGAGTAGATGCCCATGTCAGGGCGCGAGCTCCGCCACAAGTTGCAGGCCGAACCCCATCAAG
>JADFMD010000242.1 GCA_022564055.1 Gemmatimonadota bacterium | reverse complement strand
TCAGTGAGATGGGGTGCTTGCATGCGGCTTCGGAGTGCCCGGCAATGGCAAGGGGTAGGTCCCGAGCACGTGTCCACCATCGTCGCCCGGGTCATGGCCGCCCTTCGGGCCCAACACTGTCTCTCCCCCTCCACGCCGCCCGCCCTCTTCGACCGCATCAACTGGCCATGGGCATTGGAGCAGGCTGGCCTCACGATCATTCCGATCGAGCCGAAGAGGCCTGTGTGACTTCCACGCTCTCTCCTCTGGCCCGCCTCCCGCAGGAATTCCGGGCGAACGCTAACGCTGCTCGGACGCTCGCTCGCGCCGAGGCCGCCGCACACGTATGGGAAGAGGCCGCGCGGGCTGTAGAGCAATGTCTTAGCGAGGCGTTTCTGGAGCCATTGCCACTCGATCAGGCTGAGGCTGAATCTGGATATACCCGAAGCCACCTCCGCCGAATGCTTCGGGACAAGACACTGCCCAACTCGGGCACCGCCCAAGAGCCTCGCATCCTTCGTGTACACCTACCGCGAAAACCCGGGTTCGGTGTTGACCAACCACCACTGCAGCCCGCATCCTGTCGGGCGCAGGCTGCGCGTGCCGTCATCGAGGGAGACGAATGATGGCGGATCCAACGCGTGGACAGAAGAAACGCTGGTCCTACAACGCGGGCCAGCGTGGCCGGAACTGGGTGAGGGCCTTCGAGCACCCCAGGGACGGCACTCTCTACCTGGAGTGGCTGGAGGCAGCTCAGATGACCGATCCTGAGACGGGAGCGGTGACCACCACCGAGCGGCGACGGCGACGGAAGCTTCAGGCGGAAGACCAGAGCAAAGCACGAGCGGTCCAGAAGGCGGAGGAGTTGGCGGAGAGGTTCGCGGACCTCGCGGGTCAGCCCAATGCGGTTCCCGTCACACTGGCCCAGCTCATCGAGGACTACCTCCAGGAGGTGACGCCGCGAAAGGGAAAAGGAAAGCAGGGGCATGACCGCCGGGCCCAGAGGCTCTGGTGCGCCTATTTCGATGGGCTCCCAGCCAGGGACCGGAACAGTGAACGCCACCCCGCCACGTTGGACCGAATCGACTGGGATGGCTTCAGCGCCGCCCGGCGGGGGGGGAGCATCCCCGGATGGGGTCCCGTGAGGGACCGACAGGTGCAGTACGACTTGAAGTTCCTAATCGCCGTGCTCAACTGGGGGACGGGGGCAAATCCCCGAGGGAGTGACACACCGTACCTCCCCAACGGCAGTCCGTGGAACGACGGAATCAGGAGGTCGCAGCAGTGGCGGATGCCCCGAACGAAGACGCCACATCGCCCGTCTATGACGGCCGAGATGCGGGCGGCGCTGATCGAGCACCAACCGAGCTGGCAGTTCGGAGCAGCGTTGGTGTTGGAGCGGGACACACGGCGGAGGAACAGCTCGATCCGACGCCTGGATTGGTCAGACGTCGACCAGCAGAGTTGGACGATTCGCTGGCGAGGTGAGTTCGACAAGGACGGGAGGGAGACAGTGACGCCGCTGCTGTCGGAGGAGGCAAGGGAGGTCCTCCGACGAGCCCCATCCCGCGGGATTGCGGGACCGATCTTTCCGTCGGCTTCGGACCCATCGGAGCCGACACCCGGAGGCACATTCCAGACCTGGCTCCGGCGAGCCAAGGCAGGTCTGCTGAAATCGCTGGATGAGGCAGAACGACCGCAGTGGAGGGAGCGACTTCGTGGCGTAGGGTTCCACGCGGAGAAGCGGGCGGGAGTCCGGGACCCGGAGTTTCGAGCCCTGCCCGCGAAGATTCAGGAGACCATCGCGGGGACGCGCTACACCACGCTCCGCGATGTCTATGACGAGGTAACGACGGACGACGTGCGAGCGGCGTGGGAGGCCCGACCGAGGGCTGACGAGCCACTTGCTGACACCACACTACTGACACCGAGGGGGGAGTGAGGCAGGAAACGGAGAGCCCCACGAGGCCGAAAGGCCTCATGGGGCAAGGGGTTTCACAAAGTGGGCCTGGGAAGATTTGAACTTCCGACCTCACGCTTATCAGGCGTGCGCTCTAACCAACTGAGCTACAGGCCCCGAGAGCCGAAAAAGCTAATCGGCTCAATGGTTTACCTCAACCGCTTCACTAAAGGCGCTCGAGGTCGACGGCCGAGCGGTTGTCTAGGGTAAGCCCCATCAGCTGGAGCGCGAAGCGCGAAAGAATCCGCCCGAGGCGAGAGCTTGGGTCAGACGTTAACTGACCTCCCCCGGTCGGAGTGTCAGATACGGTCTCGCCAATACCCGGGGCGCTGTTTGTGGTGCGCGAAGGCGACCACGAGAATCTCATCCTCGAGTTCCTTGTACACGACGATGTACGGAAAACGATGGAGGAGGACCCTTCGTGTACCGCTCTGGAACGG
>JADFMD010000019.1 GCA_022564055.1 Gemmatimonadota bacterium | reverse complement strand
TACCCCAGGTGAGCAGGACGTCGATGGACACGAATGGGCCGCGGTATTCCGCAAATGCCTCGCGGATGGAAGTCCTGAACGCCCTATAGGCGCTAACCTTCCTGGCCACCTTCGCCCCCATGACGGTTGCCAGCGCGAATTTGGTGAGCCAGGAAGCCAGGTTGCGCCAGAGGCCGTGGCGCTGGGCGATCGGGCACCCGTACACGACATCGGAACCATTCTCCAGGGCCGCCAAGAGCTTGGGAATCTCCTCCGGAGGATTCTGAAGGTCGTCGTCTAGGGTGATGGTATAGGCATACCGGGCAGCGCGAATCCCGCAGAGAGTAGCGTTATGCTGGCCATAGTTACGCAAGAACTCGATGGTTCGAACATGGGGCACGGACTCGGCGATCTTCCTTGCCCTACGGGCGCTTCCGTCTTCGCTACCGTCGTCGACCAGGATGATCTCGTAAGGGTCGTCCAAGGGCGCCAGCACCGCGCCAAGGCGTGCCACGAGCTCTTCGATGGTAGGTCCACTGTTATACAGTGGCACGACGACGGAATACCCCTCTACCAGACGCACAGATGCCTACTCCGGTAGGATTCTTGAAGGTGATCTCATTGCAAGATGCCCGCGGAGCACAGGATGGACAACAGAAATCTGGCGTCGGCCCTCACGCTACGGGGATTCCCCAACGGCCTTGTCGAAGTGGGGTATCGACCAGGACGACCGTGCTGTAACTCTTCGGTCCGCATGGTTTCGTCCGAACCCTCCATCATGGCTGATCCAATGAATCAACACCGGATCTACAAACTGACGTCCATCGGACGGCCACTCGATCGGAGTTACGCGACGAACAGGGCGGTGTCGCGGCTCATGCCGCTCGCCGGTATCGCCGCGGGCGCTGCCGCCGCCCTTCGAGGCGACAGCGGTGCTCAAATCACCGTGGCGGTACTTGCCGGTGTGATCGTCGTGTTCGGTGCGTGGGCGCTAGCGAGGGAATTGGTTCCTGATGACAATCCCGCTGCCTTCGTAAGCATGGCGTTGGCGTTCGCCACGCTCCTGCTCGTCGACTCGCCCAGCCTATTGCTCCTGGTAGCGACCCTCCTGCTCGTGCGGATTGTGAACCGGTCGGTTGGACTGGCAGCGAGAATTTCCGATTCGATCCTGGTTGTCGGGCTGGTTATCACGGCGATTCACAGCACGCACAGCCCACTTTTGGGCGCGGTCGGCGCGTTGGCGTTCGCGTTCGACGCGTTGCTACGTGACGGCCAGCGACATCAGTGGGTATTCGCTGCACTGTGTTTGGCCGGCACCGGCGTTTTCGGGCTTCAACACGGAATCGGCGTCGGCGATGCGGCACCCCTTCCGGGTTTGGTCCTGGGGTCGGTGGCGGCAATCAGCGTCCTGTACGTGGTGATGATTACGCTGACGCGCCGGATCGATTCCTCCGGTGATGCCACGGGTGCTCCGCTGTCGCTGTCGCGGGTCCGGGGGGGGATGGTCATCGGCCTCTTGGCCGCCTCGCAAGCACTGATTCTGGGACCCTCGGGTGTGAACGCTGCTTCCATCGTCTGGGCTACGTTGGCCGGGGTTGCGGTGGCGCGTGTGAGAACCTCCTTCTCAGGAGGCTCGACGGTCTCGGTCGAACCGTCGGATCGCGGCGATCCCGAGAATCGGACCGAGCGCTAGCACCGGAAACGCCAAGCTCCAGCCGAATGACTCCTGGAGCACGGGCACACCCTGGATGGTCACCATCGTGAGCAGAAACCCCACCGACGTCTGGAGTGTCAGGGCCGTGCCGACACCCTGCTGGGGCGCGACCTCGGTGACCATCGCGCTGAACTGCGCGGAATCGGCCACGACGAACAGACCCCACACCAGCACCAAGGGAAGCAACACCCAGAAGCTCTGCCCGAAAAAGGCCCCCACGGCAAGTGAACAGAGGCCGCTCACCGCCATGGCCAGTTTGACGAAGCGCCCCCTCCCGATTCGGTCCGCCATCCACCCACCCCAAACACACCCAACGCCGCCCACGGCGATCGCGAAAAAGGAGGCCAGATCCACCGAATGGGTCGTGAGCGCGGCGCCGTCCATGCCCGTGGCTCCCATGGCCCCGGCAGCCCTCTTCGCCGCGCTCGCCGCAAGGAACGCCGGTACCCAGGTCCACATAGCGTAGAGCTCCCACATGTGCCCGAGGTACCCGTAAGTCGCAAGGCGGGTGGGCCGGTGCCGCACCACCTCGGCTACCAGGCCCCATGAGAAGGGCGCACGTCGGAACGGGTGCGGACCCTCTCTGTACGCCACCGCGACCAGAAGCCCGCCGAGCGCCGCACCCGCCGACGCGCCCCATATCACCGCTGACACCGGGGCACCGCCCAACAGCTTGAGGAGATATGGGGTCGCCTTCCCGACCGTGAGCGCCCCGACGACGGTGCCGATCGCGAGTCCGCGCGCCGAGCGAAACCAAGTGGCCATCATCTTCAAGGCCGGCGGGTAAACGCCGGCCAAGAAAAACCCGGTGAGGAAGCGTAGGATCAGAGCGCTTTCATACCCCGACACGCCTACGAGCAGCGCGTTCACAGCGGCGGCCAGGACCGCCGATATCGAAAAATAGATCCTCGACGGAACGACGTCCGCCAGGTTCATCACCGCTGCAAGGAGGGTACCGGCCACGAAACCCAACTGGACGAGCGTCGTGAGCCACGCCACCTGATTGGAGCTCAGGTCCCAACGGCGTTCCAGTTCCGGAGCCACCGCACTCGCGGTGAACCAGACGGACATCCCCAGAAGCACCGCCAGGGAGACGAGAGCTAGAGCACGCCAGCGCCTCGGATCGCCGTCGCCGTCGCCGTTCAGCGAGACACCATCTTTCTCATCACGAACCACAGGTTTGCAGGTCTTTCGGCCAGGCGCCTCATGTACCATGGGAACCAGGCCGTACCGTAGCTGATCAGTACCTCGACCCGGTAGCCCTTCGCCGCCAACTCCTTTTGGTGGACGGTTCCGACGCCATACATCATCTGGAATTCCAAATCGCCACGGGCGATCCCACGTTCTGCGGCCTCTGCCTCGATCCGCCGAATGAGCCGGGCATCGTGCGTCGCGAACGCGGCCCGTACTCCGCCGGCGGGCACTCCGCCCGGGCGCACGGCGTCGAGCAGCGTTTTCGCCAGCTCGAAGTAGTTCCGATCGACATCCCTCATCCGGGGGAACGCGACCTCCACAGGCTCCGCGTAGGCACCCTTCACGAGTCGGATGGAAGGGCTGATCGGGAGCAGAGCGGCAAGATCGCCGCCCGTCCGGTAGAGGTACGCCTGGAGACAGATGCCGGTGTTGGCGTGGCGCGACCGCACGTTCCGGTAGAGATCGAGGGTTCGGTCCACGTAACCGCTACCCTCGACGTCGATCCAAACGAACTGCCCTCGCTCCTCCGCTTTCGCCAAGATCCTCTCGAGGTTCGCCGCCGCCACATCGGGTCCAATGTCGATCCCGAGCTGTGTGAGCTTCACGGAGATCTCGGCCTCCAGCCCCCGGCGCGCTATTTCCTCCAGCAAGACCTCGTAATGTCGGGCGACATCGGCGGCTTCAGTCGCTTCCCTGACGTTTTCGCCCAGGAGAGCGAGCACGGACGTGATTCGTAAGGCGCTCAGCCTCACGGCCTCTTCGATCGCGGCCTCGGAGGTCTCCCCCGGCATGAAGCGCCGAACCGCCCGCTGCACGAACCCGAGGTGCGCCAAGCGCTGCGACAAAAACGCGTTCTCCGATCCCCAAAGGAGCAGCTTCCGGAACATCAGCGTCAGCCGATAGGCCCGATGAAGAAGGAAACCTCCACGCCGGCCGCGTACACCCTCCGAGCGAAGCGGTTGATGTCCAAGATCAGAAAATCGCCGATCCTCTGCAGGAGTCTATCGAGCTCCTCCTCCATGCGGATCAGATCGAGGCGCTGTCCCTCGGTCGGCGCGTCGTAGGACGAGCCCAGGCCCAGAACCCCGAGGTGATACCTCATCACGCCCCGGAAATCCGTCAATTCTCTAAGCTCGTCCACCAGACTCTGGCCCGTTTCGAGTAGTTCCGCATCTCCCGCAAAACCTCGGGCCCCCACCAAGTCGCTCACCCGCTGAAGCTCGGCATGAACGCTGGCCACCGCAGCTCTCAGGGCCCTGAGTCTCGCGTCGAGATTCAATCCACGCTTTACCGCCTGATACTTCGCGATGCGCTCCACCATTTCGATTTCCACCCTCGCGTCCGTCCGAACCTCCAGCATCCGCACGCTCTCAGCGCCCTCACTCGAAATGCGAACCGTAAACGATCCGGGCAACACATCGGCGGACGGAAAACCTCCGTCATTGGCCCCGATGGGGGCGTCGGAAAACTCGCCCAGTGGCCCACTCAGCGTCGGCGGGTCCTCGCGGAGGTCCCAGGCGATTCGATTCACCCCCGGTACGGCAGGGCCGGAGAAGGTCCGCACCACCCGCCCCTCAAAGTCCAGAATCTCGATGGTGACCACGCGGCTCTCCTCACCCGCTTCGCCGACTCCCTCCTCGCCGTCACCCCGGTCGCCACGATCCTCGTTCGGGCTTGCACCCAGCCAATACGTGAGAAGAGCGCCGAAAGGCCGGTCCTGGCCCCGGAGAACCGCATCTCCAGCCGGCCGGTCGTCTCGAACAGGCGCCGGCGTAGCGCGGATGAACGCAGGCGGTGGCTCGAAGAGGAAGAGCTCGAGCTCAGCCCCTTCCGGATTCCTGGCGAGCTCCCGGAGGGGTCGAATATCGTCCAGCACGTAGGCAGCTCGCCCGTGGGTCGCGATCACGAGATCGTGGTCGCGCGGATGCAGGACCAGATCCCGCACGGGTACCGGGGGCAAACCGTGAGTCCATTTGATCCAGTCCTCACCCCGATTCAGAGATACGTACAAGCCCGCCTCGGTCCCCGCGAAAAGCAAATCCTCTACGATCGGGTCCTGCTCGAGGGTGTGGACCACCCCCTCGATGTCCGCTCCCCGGGCGAGCCTCCTCCAGCTACGGCCATAGTTGTCGGTCGAAAAAATGAGCGACTCCCGATTCCCGGTGCGATGGGCGTCGAAAGCCACGTACGCCGACCCGGGCCGGAAAACGGAGGGCTCGATGTGGGTGACCCAGGCGCTGTCGGGAACGGAGCCGATTCGGCGCCGCACACTCTCCCACTCCCCACCAGCCGATCGGGTCACCTGGACATCACCTTCATCCGTGCCAACCCAGATCACGTCTCGGTCGACCGGACTCGGAGCGATGACCGTGATCGTGGCGCCGCCCGGTTCTTCGGGGCCGTCCACGGACTCCGCGTCAGGTCCGAATCCGCCGGCGTCCGAAGCGTCCCTCCGGTCCTCGCGTCGTCCTGCCGGATCGTTTGCGGTCAAGTCACCGCTTATGATCTGCCAGGTCCCACCCCGATTCCCGCTCCTGTGGACGAACTGACTCCCAAAATAGATGCCTTCGGCCTCATGCGGATCGAGCGCGATCGGCGTGTCCCGATTAAAACGAAGCTCGGCGATGTCCGGCGCCCAGGGTCGAATAGCTTTCCGCTCGCCCGTTCGAATGTCGAAGCGAACGAGGTCCCCGCCCGGGGCAACGGCGTATCCACGGCTCGCCTCGACGGGATCGACCAGGATCGTGAAGCCGTCATCCGACCCGAGTTCCATCCAGTCACGGTTTCGGGCGCCACCTTCCGCCCACCCGTACGCAGACCCTACCCACGACCCGTTGCGCTCCAAGCCTCCGTAGACGTTGAAGGGGACCGCCATATCGACCGATGCATGGTTGAACCGGCCGAGCGGAAGCCGCCCGAGCGGAGCCCAATGCTCTCCGGCGTCCCGCGACACGTAGGGGCCATGGTCCGTGCCTCCATAGAGCAGCCGCGGGTCTCCGGGATGGATCCACAGGACTCGAAAGCCTGGACGGGACCCGCGCCCCCCGTTCAGGAAGCTTTCTCCACCGTCGTCGCTCACGGAAAAGCGAGAGGAGAGGAGATACAGCCTCGACCCGTTCACCGGATCGGCCACTATGTCGTTCGGCTCATCCAAAGCGGACATCAGATGGGGACCCCGCCTCACCGTGCGCCAGGTGCGCCCTCGGTCGGTTGAACGAAGGAGCACGCCCTCGCCGGCGTCCACGAGGGCATGAACCACTCTCGGATTCCCCCCAAACACATCCAACGCGATCCGCCCGAGCTCGCCCGCCGGGAGTCCGTCCTCTTCTGTCAAACGGATCCAGCTCTCTCCACCATCCCGCGTCAGGAAAAGGCCGCTACCCGGTCCCCTCGGAACGACGGACCATGGATACGCCCGGGTGGACCACATGGCCGCCAATAGGCGCTCAGGGTCTCTCGGATCCATCACCAGATCCGACACGCCGGTTCTCTCGTCCACGAAAAGCACGCGGATCCAGCTCTGGCCCCCATCCGTGGTCTTGTAGACCCCCGGGCCCGCTCCGTCTTCCCATCTCACACCCGAGACACCCGCATACACGATCTCCGGGCTCGAAGGGTGTAACAGAATCCGATGGACGCCCTCGATTCCGAGAAGCCCGGCACCGGCCCAGGAATCACCGCCATCGAGCGACCGGTACACGCCGGAAGCGGACGGATCCGCCCTCTCGCGCCCCGGCACCTCGCCGACCCCCACCCACACGATGTCGGGGTTGGCTTGATTGATCGCGATCGAGGCGATGGTGGACACGGGTTGATCGTCGAACACGGCACGCCATGTTTGGCCTCCGTTGACCGACTTCCAGACCCCACCGGGCGCGGCCCCGACAAAAACCACATTGGGATCCGCCACGACCGCGTCGATCGCCGAGATCCGCCCGGTGTTGCCGGTAGGGCCAATGCTTCGTGCGGGCATTCCCGCGAACCGGTCGGCGCTCACCTGTCCCAGGGCCGGCTCGGCGACCGGATTTACGAATATGAATAGCGCCAATAGGAATAGCGCCAGGAGAGGGCGACGCAGACCGGGGGAGTAGCTGGATTTCATATCCTGCTTCCTTCCCCTCGAAGGAGCGGCGCCGTAATAGCCGTTCAAAAGGCGAGCACGAGGCCTAGGTCTGCGACGAAATATCGCGTCTCCAACCTGCCCCGAGAGGCGAAATCGACATCGCTTCTCCCGTAGCGCACGCCGGGGTTGAGTGCAAACGGGCCCCTGACCGGAATCAGAACTCCGGCGCCCGCCTCGTAGCCCCACCCTCGGTCGGAGCTCTCCCGCTGGACACCGGTCCCGGTATCGACGCGAGCATCGAAAATAGCCGCGCTCGCACCCACGCTCACCCAGGGGACGATTCCGGTAGCGCGGAGGTTCACACGCATACCCAGATCCCAGGCCGTGGCTACGAAGTCCACGGCCTCACCGCATTGCCCTGCCGTGCAGCCGAAGCGGTGTTCACTGAATCCTGCCACGAAGCTGAGCAGACCACGCCTCAGCACGAAATGGACGCCAAAGCTGGCGTCGGCCGTTGCTGCACCGTCGAAGCCCCCGGCCCCCATGAGGTCGGCATTGGGAATCCAGGCCCCTCCGCGCACCTCCACATGGAGCGGAGAGATTTGTGCCGCGCTCCGGCACGGGATCAGAAACGAACCCACCAGAAGGATCGCGAGCGCTGCCCGGTGGATCACCGCGGAGGGTGCCGCCGGGAAACCCGGACGGGTCGGAAGCGGCGGGAGCGGGAGCGATTTCTTCGGCACCAGGTGTGGTCTCTCCTCTGTTGATCGGATCAGATAGTGTGGTGTCCCAGAAGTGTCTCGGACACCACACCGGGTTTGCGACTCCACTCTATGGAGTCGGCCTCATCGCCGCCACAATCTTGCCTTGGATGCCGATGAGATCCAACCTTGGCGGGCCCGGACCCGAACCACACTACATCAAGACGTACCCCATGGCCGCACAGAGGACCGCCCGACGGACCCACGAGTTCACGGAGTCGGTCATTCGTGAGATGACGCGAGTGACTCGAGAGTACGACGCCATCAATCTGGCTCAAGGCTTTCCGGACTTCCCTGCTCCCGAATTGCTGAAGGAGGCGGCCTGCGAGGCGATTCGCTCCAATCGTAATCAATATGCCATCACGTGGGGATCACCGCGTCTGCGCAAAGCACTCGTTGCCAAGTATCGGAAGTGGTACGGCATGGAGGTGGAAGGTGATCAGGAGATCACCGTCACGTGCGGTGCGACGGAAGCGATGGCCGCCGTCATGCTGGCGGTCGTCGACCCCGGGGACGAGGTGATCATCCTACAGCCGTTCTATGAGAACTACGGCCCGGACACTGCTCTCTGCGGGGCGCATCCCATTTTCTTGGCGCTCGCGCCTCCGGATTACCGTCTCGATACCGATCGGCTGGCCTCTCTGGTGACGGACCGTACCCGGGCCATTGTGGTCAACACCCCGAACAATCCGACCGGCCGGGTCTTCGATCGGTCCGAGTTGGAGGCGATCGCGGCTCTCTGTATCGAGCACGACCTCCTCGCCATCACCGATGAGATCTATGAGCACATCTATTACGAAGGGGAGCATATTCCGATCGCAACCCTGGCCGGAATGCGCGATCGCACGATCACGATCAGCGGGCTCTCAAAGACGTTCAGCATCACCGGCTGGAGGATCGGCACGATCATCGCGCCTCCGGATTTGACAGGGGCCATTCGGAAGGTGCACGACTTCCTGACCGTGGGTGCTCCAGCCCCCCTTCAGGACGCGTGCGCCGCCGGTTTGGAGTCCCTGGGCCCGGAGTATTACTCGGACATGGTGCAGGCCTACCGCGAACGCCGCGACGTGCTGCACAGCGCACTGGTCGACGCCGGTTTCCGGTGTGAAAAACCCCAGGGCGCCTACTACATTCTCGCCGACTTCACGGAGCTCAGCGACGAGCCGGACCATGTTTTCGCCAGGGACCTGGCGAGGGACGCACGGGTCTCGCCCGTGCCAGGGTCCAGTTTCTACTCCCCCCCCGAGCTCGGACGATCCCTCGTCCGCTTCGCGTTCTGCAAACGGCTGGAGACCCTGGAGGAGGCCGGAAACCGGCTCCGAGATTTTTCCGCCCGACGGGGATGACGATGGCCGAGAAGCCGGAGCTGTCCGACGAGTCCTTGCCGCCGGGAGTTTCGGTACCTGCGCGCATCACCCTCTTCGGATTCGACGACGTCCCCGCCGACGCTCGAATACAGGCGCGAAGTGCGGGGTGGCGGGCGCGGCGCACGGCGATGGCACTAGCCGCGGGGTTGATCGTCGCTCCCCTCGTCGCCCTGGTGCCGCCCCACGCGCCGTGGGCCCTAGGAGCGCTCGGAATAAGTCTCCTGACGGCTCGCCGCCGCTGGGCCGAGGAACACACCCTCCACTCCCTGAAGGGCGCCTGCCCCCGGTGCGGCGAGGGTATCACGCTCTCTCGCCCCACCCGCCTCCGTCGTCCGCACGCGACTTCCTGCCCAGCCTGCCAACACGATCTGGTGATTTCGGTCGATCTCTGAATCAACCTTGGAAGCCCCCGAAAAAATCCTAGCAGCTACCCCCCGACATCCCGCAGCACCGCCAGTGGCGGGCGAGAAATCACGCCCCAGCTCCCGATCAGGCCCACGACGACGGTCACCGCGGTGACCCACAGCCACACGGTTCCAAGTCGGGCAAGATCCAGGCGGAACGGAACCTCGAACACCATCGATGTCATCATCCACCCAGCGAAAATGGCCAGGACGAGTCCCGCCGCGGTCGCGAGCGAGCCCAGCAACGCATACTCCACCGTGAGAATCTCGAGCACCACCCGACGTCTGGCCCCCAGCGTCTTGAGCAGAGCGCTCTCGCGCATCCTTTGATAACGCGACGTGGAGAGAGCCCCGATCAGCACCAGGACGCCGGCAACCGTGCTGAACACACCCAGAAAACGGATCCCCTGATTGGCCCGCTGGAGAATCTCATCGATGGTCTGCTGAAGTAGGGAGAGGTCCAACACCGAGACGTTGGCGAAGCGAACGACCAGATCACGCTGCAATTCGGCCCGCTCCCGCTCTCCCTCGACCCGGGCCAGGATGACCGCCGTCTGGGGAGCTTCCTCCAGCGTGCCGGGTTCGAAAATCACATAGAAATTTGTCTCGAAACGGGCCCAATCCACGGTGCGCAGACTCGTGATCCGCGACTCGACCGGCACCCCCGCGAAGTCCCAAGTCACGTGGTCGCCGAGACCGACACGAAGACTCTCGGCCAGATCGGTCTCCATCGAGATCCTCGCCACACCGGCCACCGGGTCGCCGAACCCCTCGTCGCTGCCCTCTCCCGTCGAACCGTCCCACCAAACACCCGCGACCATCACCTCGGAACCCGAAATCTCAGCCCGGTAGGTGTGGCGGTATTCCCTGCGCATCGCCCAGGACGAAGGTCGTTCCCCCTGGGGCAGCTCCAGCAGAGTTTCCACCGGAGTCCCGTTGATCGCCGACAGCCGGGAGGGCACCAGCGGGGTCACCGCGAGCGGCCCCGACGCACGGGAGCCCACGAAGTCTTCCACGGTCGCACGCTGGTCCGGCTGGACGTCGAAGAGCAGGAGGTTCCACCTACCGGCACCCGCCTCGAGCGTAAAGGCCTGGGTGAGGCTCGCCTCGACGAGCCCTACCGTTCCAATGACGAAGGCACCGAAGCCCAGGGCCAGCGTCACCGAAACGGTCTGATTCCGCGGACGGAAGAGGTTGCTCACCCCCTGGCGGACCGGGTAGGACATCCGGTGCGGGAAGAACCGCTTCGTGGCCAGGATCAGCAACCGCGCCGTAGCCCATAACGAGAGCGCCACACCCGCGAGCACGATCGCGAAGCCGATCCCCTGGGTCGCGGAGGGCGCTTCGAGGACCGTGAGGCCCACCAACGTGAGGGCGAGGAGGATGAAGGCCCCAATCCGGAGCGCATCGATCCGTTTTGGGGGCTCGAAGTCGTGCCTGAGTGCGATGAGCGGCGAAACTCCCCGAACCTCGAGCAGGGGGCCCAACGCGAACATGACCGCCACCCAGACCCCGAGGAGGATGCCCGCGCCAAGGGCGACCCAGGACACCTGCGTCGTGACCCCCGCCGGCAACAGGCCGGAAAGCACGAAGGGTAGCCCACGCTGGACCAACATCCCCAAACCGACGCCGAGCACCGAACCTATCAGCGCCAGCCCAGCCGCCTGAAGGAGGTAGGCCGTGAAGAGGGTCCGCTGGAGCGCGCCCAAACAACGCAGGACGGCCACGGTGATCACTTTTTCGCGAATGTACACGTGGATGGCGCTGGCCACCCCGATTCCTCCGAGGAAGAGCGCCGCGAGACCCATCAGACCCAGGTAACGCGACACGTCCTCCACGGCCGCACTCATTTCTTGAGCTCGAACCCCAGCCGTGGTGAACCGGAGTTGGTTGGCTTCCAGGAGTTCGTGGTTTCGATCCCAAAATTCGTCTCGGTCTTGCCGCTCAGGCATTCTGAAGTTGGCGTGATAGCGAGCGATGGATCCGAAGGTCAGCAAACCGGTCGCGGGCAGCTGGGCGCGGGAGATATAGAGGCGCGGACCGATGGCGGACTGGAACCCGAGCTCCGTGGGCAACCCGATGACTTCACCCCTGAGAACGAACCGGACCTCCCCAATCAACAGCGTGTCACCCACGGCAGCGTCGAGTTGAATGAAGACGGCGGGGTCGGCAACCGCCGAGGGCCCGTCGTGGATCACCGTCCATGCGCCGGTCGGTGTGGAGGTGACCTCTCCGTAATATGGGTACCCGGCATCCACACCTTGAATCTGGAAGAGCCGCACGCCCTGGCTCCTGGTATCGAGCACCATCGACGCAAGCGTGGTCGTGCGAGCGACGTCCCGCTCCTGCGCCGCCATGGAGTCGAGTACGGCGTCGAACGCTTCGGGGAACGCCCGGTTGGACGAGACCCGCACGTCTGCCCCGAGTAGCGCGCGCGCTTGATCTCCGAGCGAACGCTGCACGTCCGCCCGAAAGGAGTGGATGGCCACTAGAGACCCGACCCCCAGCGCGATTGAACTCACGAAAACCGAGAGGCGGCGGTACGCTGCCCGGCCCTCACGCCATGCGAGGCGAGCCGCGAATCCTCGGATCATTTCGCGGCCTCGCGCTCTGAGCCGCCCCTGTTTGTCTCATCGGAAACGATCCGTCCGTCCTCCAGAGAGATCGTTCGATGTGCGTGCGCGGCAAGATCGAGGTCGTGTGTGACCAACACCAACGTCGTCTTGAGTTCCTGGTTGAGTTCCTCCATCAGCTCCACCACACGGTGCCCCGTCTTCCGGTCCAGGTTGCCGGTCGGTTCATCCGCGAACAGAATCCGGGGCTCGTTGGCAAAGGCCCGCGCGAGGGCCACCCTCTGCTGCTCGCCCCCCGAGAGCTGAGCCGGATAGTGGGCCGCGCGGTCCTCCAATCCTACCCGTTCCAGCAGTGCCCTCGCCTTCTCGCGAATGGTGCGTCCATTCTCTTGGGAAGCCCTGTCGCGGAGCTCCATGGGCACCATCACGTTCTCGAGTGCGGTGAGCGTAGGAAGGAGATGGAAGGTCTGGAATACGAAACCTACGTTCTCAGCGCGAAACCTCGCCCGACCGTCTTCGGTGAGAGTCTGGAGATTTTCACCGGCTACGGTTACCGTGCCTTCGGTGGGCTCGTCGAGTCCGGCGAGGAGACCCAGGAGTGTGGTCTTGCCGCTACCCGACGGGCCGACGACCGCCACGAAGCTCTCCGCTTCCACGTGGAGATCGACCCGGTCCAACACACGAAGGGGCTGACCCCCACTCATGTACACCTTTGACAGACCCTCGGCGCGAATCATGGCTGTTATCGGGGTTTTGATGTTGGGGTTCACCCAGGGCGCGTGCGGCACGGGTGACGACTCGGACGTGGTACGCCCCGCAGGCCAGGAAAGTTCAAGCGCGCGCGAACCGGTATCGACGCGCGCCGGGGACAACGCCGTCTCGACCGAGCTGGATCCCACTCAGCGGGGAGCCCTCGGGGGCCGCGTGGTTTTCCTCGGCACGAGCCTGACAGCCGGTTTGGGCCTGACCGATCCGGCGAGCCGCTTTACGGATCAGATCCAGGCGTTGGCGGATTCCGCAGGGCTCCCCTTTCGGATGGTAAACGCCGGGGTCAGCGGAGACACCAGCGCCGGGGGGCTCCGGAGGATCACCTGGCTGCTCCGAGCTCCTGTTCGGGTGTTGGTGCTCGAGCTCGGCGCGAATGACGGCCTTCGTGGTCTCTCGCCCGACTCGATGAAGGCCAACCTCCAGGCGGTCATCGACAGCACCCGTGCACATTACCCCGAAGCCCGACTGTTACTCTCGGGAATGCAGGCCCCTCCCAATTTGGGTCAGGCGTATGCCTCGGCGTTTTCGTCGGTTTTTTCCGAGCTAGCCCGCGTGAATGGGGGCACCCTGATCCCGTTCCTGCTCGAGGGCATAGCCGGCGTTCCTGAACTCAATCAGGCCGATGGCCTGCATCCCACACCGGAGGGCCATCGCATGATCGCCCGGACCGTCTGGAAGCACCTTCGTCCCATTCTGGATGACCTCAACACGGAGCAGGTGACCGGGCTATGATGGCTCCCCTCGCAAAGGTGTTCGGTGCTATCGGCGCCGTCCTGGTCACCTTCATGGTGATCGGTCTGGTGCTTCCCGGCACGTGGTCCGCCGAGGCGTCGCTCCAAATCGATGCTTCGCCGGCGGAGGTTTTCCCGTACCTGAACGATCTGAGCCGATGGGATAGGTGGACCAACTGGGGCGAGATCGACTCGGAGTTGAGTGACCCGTCCCGCGGGGTCGGCGCATCCCGAGCCTGGGATGATCCTAATTTTGGGTCCGGCTCGGTGACCATCACCGACAGCGGATCGCCGACGTTCGTGCGCTACCAGGTGGAGGTCGAAAGCGGTGCTTCCGTCATCGGCGAAATCAGGATCGAGGCTCTTGGGGAAGCGAGCCTGGTGACCTGGCGGGAAGAGGGCGACTTCGGGCGAAATCCCCTCATGGGATATGTGGCCCGCGGCATGGCCAAGTCACAGGGAGCGCAGCTTGCGGAGGGTTTGGAAAAGCTGGGCTATATTTTCTGACTGGCGATCGCCACAAGACCTTCATTCGTGCGGGTTCTCTGCATCACCCCCAGCAACTCGCTCATCGCGTCCGCTGCCGAAACATCGGCCAACTGCCTCCGCATGGCGCGTGACACCTGGAGCGAGTCGGCGTCGAGGAGGAGCTCCTCCTTCCGCGTGGCCGATGCGTTGAGGTCGATGGCCGGGAAAATTCTCTTGTCCGCCAACTCCCGGCTCAGCACCAATTCGCTGTTTCCGGTGCCTTTGAACTCCTCGAAAATGACCTGGTCCATACGCGACCCGGTATCCACCAACGCGGTAGCAATGATGGTTAGGGATCCCCCACCCTGCTTGGGATCGATCTTCCTCGCGCTCCCTATGAATCGCTTGGGCTTCTCGAGCGAGTTCGCGTCCAAACCGCCGGACAGCGTACGCCCACTGCCTTCCTCCACGGTATTGTACGCGCGGGCCAACCGGGTGATGGAGTCGAGGATGATGACCACGTCGTCCCCGCCTTCCACGTAACGCCGGGCCCGCTCGAGGGTTATCTCAGCGACCTGGCAGTGCCGCTCCGCAGGCCGGTCGAAGCTGGAGGCTATCACCTCTCCGAACCCGCACATCTCCATATCCGTGATTTCCTCCGGCCGCTCATCGACGAGGAGAAGAATGAGACGGCATTCCGGGTTGTTCGTGACGATCCCTTCGGCCACCGACTGAAGCACGGTGGTTTTTCCGGCCTTTGACGGCGAAACGATCATCGCTCTCTGGCCCTTGCCGAAGGGACAGAACAGGTCGATCACGCGGTTGGTGTAGTCCGGCTGCCCAGCGACCTCGCGATCACAGGCCAGCATGAGCTGCTCGCTCGGATGCACCGCACTGAGCCGGTTGAAGTCGGGCCGCGTTTTCGCTTCGTCCGGTGATTTCGCGTTGACGAGCGCGAGATGGGTGAGCGGCGGACTCTTTCCGCTCTTGGGCTTTCGGCCCATGGTACCGGTGAGCTCATCACCCGTTCGAAGCCCGAATTTCTGAATGACCTTCGCCCCCACATAAATGTCTTCGTTGCTGGGCGTATATCCCGCCTCACGCCGGCGAATGAAGCCGGAGCCGCTGCCCAGAACATCCAGGATACCGAGCAGCTCGACCGAGGCCTCGTCCGGACTCGCCAATTCGACCTCGACGTGTTGGCCATCATCTTGGCGGTTGCCGTCCTGGCGATCGGCCCCGCCATTCTGGCCACGTTGGCGCCCTCGCCCGCGCCCTCCTCGGTTCCTTTGGCCGCCCCTTCCTTGCCGGTTGTTGCGGCCCTGCCCCCCCCGACCCCTACCACGTCCCCGGCGGCCCGAACCCCTCGATTCGTCGGAGCCGGTGGAAACCTGAGGTGCACCCGGGCTTTGGAGATCGGGCGGAGCGTCCTGCTCTTGATCGCGTGGGGCGTCCTGGTCGCGCCCATCGTTAGGTGTATTACCGTCCACGGTTTTCGATGTCCTTATCTGGGCCCGCGTGCTTGGCAAGCCTGAATCTGCTGCCTACGAATGGAACGAGAGAAGTCGGCTTCTCTTCCCACCCCGACGAAAACACCGTCGAAACGGTGGGATACGCCACCGACATTTCAGGCCGAAAAGGAACCTGCCCCGGCAGTCCTGGGGCATCTCGTTCGTCGTCTGAGCCCGAGCTCAGTTCTCGCGGCTCGGGCAATCCCCACGGCCGAAGCCCTGGGAGAACGGTGTCCGACGTTGGAACGACTCGAGTTCGGCCTGTTGAATCGAAGACCTTCGTTCCGGGCACCCGAATGGGTGGAGCCTAATTTCTGCTCTTTTTCTCTTGGGGGCAAGGGTCTTGGGCGCGGACACGCCGGCGGTATCGAAATTCACGCCCCTCTCGAGTCCCCGTAGCCGTGTCACGAAAGCGACTCAACGCCGTCCTCATGCGAGGACAGACCGCCGGTGTCTACCACGGCCGGGTTGGCCATTTTCCCACAAGGAATATAGGTTTCCGGCGTTGGAGATCCGATGGCACGGCCTATGCAACTGGTAGGAACAGGATCTCCCAAGGAGGATATCGTGGCCAAACTGATGCGGACGGCTTTTCTCATCGGACTCGCGGTCATATGGCGTCCGGACGCCGCGTCCGGCCAGTATTCCTGGAGCAACTTCTCAGTGTCCCTGGGCTTTGGAACCGGCGGTTCCGGATTCGGAATCGGCGCATCCTACGCGGCTCTGGATCCCTTTTACGATGCCTACGACGCGGATCCCTGCTGGGACTATGCCTTCTATGAGTGGTACCCGTACACGTGTGGCCGGCGGTACGACCACATCCACATTCGCCAGAACTACTCCGTGGTTTCCTTCAACCACAACCGTCGCTCCCGGTGGCCCTCGTACTACTTTCCGTACGGCTACTACGGCTACCCGAACCACCCCCATTTCTCGTTGAGTTTCGGGTTCAATTTCGGATACGGATCTCCGATGTACGCCTACGGATACCCGACGTATGCTTACGGTTACCCAACTTACGGCTATGGGTATGGATATGGTTACGCTTATCCGGCCTACGGTGTTGTTCGCTATGGGGGGAACCGATACGCATCTGCGGCGATCCGACCCGCGCTTGCCTATCGCGGACCGCCCCTGATGCGCTCCTCCCCGCTGTACAAGGAGTCGCCGCGGCGCGGCGTGGAACGCACTGCAGTCCCCCGCTCGATCACGGCCAGTAAGGCGGCAGCTATGCCAACCGCGTCCGAGAGAAGGGCCACGTCATCCGGGCGGCAGAGGATCGTGAGGGAGCAACCCGAGCGGGCTCGGGCGTTCACTACCACTCGCCGCTCTACGCGGGTGCGGCCTTCGGATGCGGTTTCGCGAGGCGGTGCCGACCGGACGGACGGTTTGCGTGCCCGTAGGGGCAGTCCGACGCGCCTCTACCCTCCCACTCGGGCCACAACCTCCCGACGGCCCTCGTCGCCGTCGAGGGGTGCATCCGCGAACACGACGCCACGCAGCGACCCGATACCATCCGTGGGGTCCGAGCGGTCGCCCCAAGCGGCGGCGCAAGGCCGCGCGCGTATCTCGGTTCCCTCAACGGAAAGGCCTCGTGCGACCGCTCAATCGCGCTCAGGAGCGCCTCGTCCGTCAGCCCGATCCCGCTCAAGGGGGGTGACCCGTTCAATGTCTCTGAGAGAGAGAGCGCCGGCGACTCGGCCCGCCCCCAGCGCACGGGCCCAGAGGACCGGGCCCCTACGAGGGAAGACGATCTCTCCCAGCCGCAGTCGGGCGACCCAGCCATCGGCACGGTCGGCGCCCGCTCGTACCCAGCCAAAGGCTCGTCCATCCCGGTCGGCCGCCCCACGAGCGACCCCCCAGCGAGCGACGAATTCGCGCCCGCGGGCCTCCTCCGGGGGAGGCGCCCGAGGAGCCGCGAGGACAAGGGCGACCGGGCCAGCTCGGAGCCGAAGTCCAAGACGGTAGGGTAGGCAGACAGGTTCCATACAAAAGGGCTCGCCGCGTTACGGACGGCACTGCGCCGTCCTCCGGCTGCGCCCAGCCCTTCACATGCCTCCCGCGGTGGCGTATAAGTAGATCCTCCTCGAGGCGTAAATCGGTCTTGAGGACGTCATCACGCAGGGGGTAGACGATGGGCGATTCCGACAACGACAAAGGCCGAAAGGAGAAACGGCGCGCCACCGATAGGCGCCAGCCGCCCCGCGAAAGGCGAGCCGGTCCGGGCCGCCGGATCTGGATCCGCCGATCCTCGACGGAGGAGGTCAGCGAGGAACGGCGGGAGGCCGACCGGCGATCAGGAGAGTCCCGACGCGGTGGGACGATTCGGCGAGCGAGCAAGCGCCGAAAGGGCGATCGGCGCCTAGACTGAGGCGCTCCTTCGCCCGCAATCGGCGGCCTCGCCACGCACGAAATCCTTCCTGAAACGAGACATGGACCGCAGCGTTGACACCTTGTCAGTTTTTTAGAACCGCTCCGGGGGAGCGTCCAGACTGAACCTCCATCTCTGGTACGGACCCCCACCCGAATCCCACACGAGCAACAGCATTTCGGTAGCCGGCTTCTCGAGGTCCACGGCCAAGAGCCTTCCATCGTACCGAGCCTCGATGGATTTCACGGGCGTATGGGCCACCACATGGATTTCCGTCCCGAATTCGTCCAAAACCTCGTCAAGCTCGGCCGTGAACCTATCTGATGCCACATAACCTCGGAACCAGAGGATGCTCGTTTCGTCAAAGAGGAGTCTCGTCCGTCGCTCGATGGCATCGGGGGCCATGATTATCACGGTTTCGTACCGCTCTGCGGCCTGGGCGGCAGCAGCCGAATCCGCGACCAGGGCCAGGGTCGTGTCGGACCATAGGTAGAAAAGGTCTTCCGACATGAACGTCCACATCGAATCATTCACCGCCTCGACGGAGCGGGGGCTCGAGCCCGGTGCCACGCCGCCATGGGCAAGCAGCACACCGTTCACCTTCATCAGACCCGGCCGACCGACCAGCCAGCGGCCCAACACGGAGCGTCGAATATCGAACAGGTCGGGATAGGACGTGCCATGTAGGCTAGCGATGAGTTGCTCCTTGGCAGCCACGTAGCGGACGTCGTCGGTAAAGATCATCGTCTCGTGGTTTCCTAACACCACGTGGGCGCCCCCCCCAGCCGCCTGGGCCTGGCGCTCGAGTCCATAGAGAAACCACAGGGTCTGCGTGACGTCCGCACCGCGATCAAAGAGGTCGCCGAGGAATACCACGTGGCTCCTTCCTCCGACCCACTGGCTCTCCGCGTCGATCAGCCCGGCGTTCCCCAGGAGACCGAGGAGCCGGTCGTATTCACCGTGCACGTCTCCGACCACGAACAGAGAATCGACCCCGGAGATGACGTCGGGTGTTCGCGGGCCCTCCTCGTTCAGGTACAGAACCGTCGTGTGCAGATCCTCTGCCCTCAGCGCCCCGTAGCGGAGGAGCACTGAATCTCCAATGGGACGGGGGAGAGTCGTGAAGTGGGCCTGGGCGGCGAGGGTCTCGACTCGGTACTCGAGGCGATCCTCCGAGAGAACTTCCAGCACGCCCTCTTCGACGCTGGACGTGAGCCACGCTACCCGAATCACACCCCCGCTATCGGTCACCCAGAGTCCGTACTCGCCATCAAGGCGCGCCTGGCTGCCGGCGGCGGGGAGAGGGCCGACAAGCCCGAGGATCACAAAGGCCCAGGGAAACACCGTCCAGCCGTAGCGACTCGATCGGCGTGCGGCCACTTGGACATCACCCTCCCCCGCACCCACGAGAGCGGCGGGGAGCGCGGTGCTGGTCCCGGTGATGGTCACATAGTACTCCAGACTTGGAGGAATCGCTTGGCCCGGTGAGTCGCCTCCCCACCGGTGGACCGTACGTTCATACCGACGTTAGACTTGGTTGGTTCGAAATCGGTGGCGCCACTATTCGCCCGTCCTGACCCTCCGGATGGGCACCACCACGGATTTACTACGACCTCAAAGATGACCGAACGTCCTGACCGTACCGCTGCCGGCCGAGATTTTATCCGTGCCATCATCGCCGACGATGTCCAAACGGGCAAGCATGGGGGCTCCGTGGTAACGCGGTTCCCCCCTGAGCCGAACGGATTCCTTCATATCGGCCACGCGAAGTCGATCTGCCTCAACTTCGGAGCCGCCGACGACCACGGCGGGGTCACCCATCTTCGATTCGATGACACGAACCCCGAGACGGAAGACGAGATCTTCGTCCGGTCGATACAGGAAGACGTGCGTTGGCTCGGGTTCGACTGGGGCAGCCACCTCTATTTCGCGTCGGATTACTTCGAACGGCTGTACCAATACGCGATCGAGTTGATCGAGGCGGGTCTCGCCTACGTGGACAGCGCCAGCGAAGAGGAGATCCGGGAAGCCCGCGGCACGGTGACTGAGCCGGGGCGTCCGACCGATTTCCGGAAACGATCCCTCAAAGAAAATCTGGATCTGTTCCGGCGCATGCGCGAAGGTGAGTTTGCGGACGGCGCGCATGTGCTCAGGGCCAAGATCGACCTCGCGTCACCGAATATGCTCATGCGCGATCCCGTTCTCTACCGGATTCGGCACGCGGACCACTATCGGAGGGGTGGGGACTGGTGCCTCTATCCGCTCTACGACTTCACGCACTGTCTCTCCGATTCCATGGAGGGCATTACGCATTCCTTATGCACCCTGGAGTTCGACAACAACCGAGAGGTCTACGACTGGATTTTGGATCACCTCGACGTCCCTCGGCCCCAGCCCATGCAGTACGAGTTCGCGCGCCTCAACCTGGAATACACCGTCCTGAGCAAGCGAAAACTCCTCCGCTTGGTGGAGGAGAAGCTGGTAAAGGGTTGGGACGATCCCCGGATGCCCACGCTCGCCGGACTGCGACGGCGCGGGGTTCCGCCGGCCGCAATCCGCACCTTCTGCGACATGATCGGTGTGGCCAAGACCGAGAACCGGGTGGACTTCGCGAAGCTCGAGTACGCGATTCGGAACGAGCTGAATCCGACCGCACGCCGGGTCATGTGTGTGCTTCGCCCTCTCAAGCTCGTGATCGACAACTTCGGGGAGGGAGAGCTCGAAGAGTTGGACGCGCCGTATTTCCCGGACGATATCGGGAAGGAGGGGTCACGCCCGATACCCTTCACACGGGAGCTTCTGATCGAGCGCGACGACTTCGAAGAGGACCCCCCCAAGGGATTTCGCCGGCTAATTCCGGGTGGGGAAGTGCGCCTGCGCTATGGTTACGTCGTCCGCTGCCTCGATGTCGTGAAGGATGAAGATGGGGTCGTCACGGAGGTGCACTGTACGTACGACTCCGAGACGAGGGGCGGCTCGACGCCAGACGGACGGAAGGTCAAAGGCACCATCCACTGGGTCTCCGCCTCCCACTCGCTTCCCGCCGAGGTCCGCCTGTACGACCGTCTGTTTTCAGTGCCCGACCCCGACAACGTGGAGGATGACCAGGATTTCACGGTGAACCTGAACCCCGAGTCCCTGGAAACCCTCACGGGCAGCCGAGTCGAGCCGAGCGTCGCGTCGGATCCACCGGAAACCACGTATCAGTTCGAGCGGACCGGTTACTTCGTTCGCGACAGCGGCGACTCCAAGCCGGACCACTTGGTCTTCAACCGTGTCGTGACGCTCCGGGACAGTTGGGTGAGAGTCTTAAGGGCGGCTGCACGTGGAGCGGCAAGCGCTCGGGCGCAGGCGGAGCCGTCGTCCCCGCCAAAGGATGAGGCGAGCAGCGTCCATGCAGGGCTCGAAGGCGTTGAGGTGCATGGCCGAGCAAGCGAGGGCACGAAACCCGCGGTGGCCCGCCCCCGCCCAGACAATCCCGAGGCCGCATCGCGTTACGACGGCCTGCGCGCGGAGCATGGTCTGGCCGCGAGCGAGGCCTCCGTACTGGCGCAGGACCGCGGGCTGTACGAGCTCTTCCGCGACGGGTCGGAGCACACCACCGACGGGACCGGTCTCGCCAAATGGATCGTGAACGAGGTACCCCGCGTACTCGAGGACCGGCCGATCGACTCGCTACTTTTCGGGGGGAGGGAGCTCGCCCGCCTCCTCGAGCTCGTTTCGGGGGGGGAGGTCTCGGGGCGGGCGGCCAGGGAGGTGTTGGCGGTGCTGGCCGAAGAAGGCGGGGATCCCGACGCCGTGATCGAAGCGCGGGGCTTGGGTCGGGTGAGTGACACCTCGACGCTCAAGCCCATGGTCGAGCGCCTGGTCGAAGCGCACCCGACCCAGGCCCAAGGCTACCGCGACGGGAAAAAGAGCCTCATGGGGTTCTTCGTCGGCCAGGTGATGAAGGAAACCAGAGGAGCCGCCGATCCGGAGGTCACACAGAATCTGCTGCGTGAGGCGTTGATGGGAGCGAACGAGGAGTAGATCTCAGCGCCTCCTCCAAACCCGCGTCCCCCGCTCCGTACACGTAGTCTTCGATGGCGCCGTGAATCCGGACGATGGTCTCGCGGGACGAAGGTTTCGTGAAGGCTGACACCGCGATGCACGTCGCGAAATTCGCAGCGAGGGACCAGATGGCGCCATGAATCCCCAGCGCGTTGGGCACGATCACGAGCGTCACGTAGAGCACCGTCAGCCCCACGCCAATCCCGGCGAGCACACCCGCTTTCGTAAACGGGCGTCGCGTGGGGTAGCACACGCCTAGGATGCCGGGCAGGAGCTGTAGCGCCCCTGCCCCGGAAAGGGTCACCAGCGTCACCAGGAATCCGAGCGTGCGCACCGAGAGGAGGTAGCCGATGACCAGGAGTCCGAGGACGATGCCCCGTCCCACCCACACATAGTGGGCCGGCTCTCTGTCCCGAGCGATGTACCGTTGATACACGTCGCGCGTGAGCACGGTCATGTTGGCGTGAAGGATCGAATCCAGTGTCGACATGGCAGCCGCCGTCGCTCCGGCGAGAATCAGGCCCGTGAGCCACGCGGGCGCATATCGAACCAGCAGTTCGGGGAAAATCTGATCGGGTATCGCGAGATCCGGAAGTATGATGGCCCCGCCCAAACCCACCATCGCTGCCGGGATGTATAACGTCATCAGGAAAATCGGCGTGGTGGCCCCCAACCACTTGATCGTGCGTCCCGACACGGCCGTATAGTACCGGATCATGATGTGCGGTTGGAGTATGATCCCGAACGACAGCGCGACCGACATCCCGATCCACATCCCTGGGGTGAAGAAGCCCTCCGGGCCCGGCAATGAGAGCAGATCCGGCCGCTCGGCTGCCACGCGCTTCCAGAGCGCAAGCGGTCCCCCGAAGAGCCGGTAGGACAGAACCAGAGCTCCCGCCCACACGGCCACGTACATCCAGATGCCCTGGATCACGTCGGTCCAGTACACGGCTCTGAGGCCTCCCGCCATCAAGTATCCCCCCGCCACGATCATGAGGAGCAAGGTGCCCATCTC
Source organism: Gemmatimonadota bacterium (assembly GCA_022564055.1). Lineage (GTDB taxonomy): Bacteria > Gemmatimonadota > Gemmatimonadetes > Longimicrobiales > Gaopeijiaceae > UBA822. Next base: position 9,733 of record JADFMD010000019.1, on the reverse strand, counting down.
AAACGAGATCCGGTCCCCGGAAGCCACCGAGATGATGTACCCGAGGCCCTGCGCCTGAACCTGGATGTAGAGGATGGTGAAGAGGACGGAGACCATGGCCGTGACCACCCGCACAGCCTCGCTCTCGTAGAAGTCGGCCAGCATGTCCGCCGGCGTGATGTAGCTGAACCGCTTGCCCAGGGCCCAGATGCGGACCCCGAGCGTGTAGGTGATCGCCCCGGTGAGCACGGTCCAGGTGCCCGCCTCCCAAAAGCCGATCCCATGCCGGTAGAAAAAGCCGCCCGAGCCGAGAAAGGCGAACGCCGAGTGGTAGGTGGCCACAACCGTGAGGTACAGGACCACGAAGCCGGCTTTTCGGCCGTACAGGAAGAAGTCCTCGAGGTCCAAGGACATCGCGCGGTTGGCCAGAAAACCCAGCACGATGGTGACGAGGATATAGAGGAAGACCAACCCCGTCGCGACGACCCAACTCTCCATGCGCTACGCCCCCCGCCCTGGCACGCTAGGTGGTCGCGTTCCGAGCGTGCCTCGGCCAAACGAGGACACGGAGCACTAAACCGCTCTCAGGACGGCCCAAATCAGGACCCCTATCAGCAAGAAGTAGACAGCACCGAGGTAGACATAGAGGAACGGCATGCCCAAGACCCACCCCGAGCCGAGGTGTGTGTCCACCCAGAAGACGATGGGCGGCTGAACCAGCGCCATCAGGCCGAGGAAGGCGAGAACGGCAATCCATCCCGAGCGGGAGCGGGGTAAGTAGTGGCTACGGTAGCTCAGTGCGACCTCCGAGGTACGCCTGAAAAGCAAACAGCCCCCAGGCCATGCCAGCCCCGGCCACGGTATTGACCAGGTTTCGGAGGTGGTGATCGGAGCGGCTCCCCTTCCCCATCGTCGCTCCGAGGAACGATTCCAGAGTCGAACCGAAGAACGCCCCAAGGACCACCGCCAGGACCGCGGCGCCGGAGATCAAGCCCATCGCCCACGCCAGGACTGCCAGAACAGTGGCGCCACCCACCCCCGAAAGCGTACCAAGCACCGACACGCCGCCCGTGGTTCCCTCCGGAACGGCCCGCCACGTCGTGATGAGTACTTGACGCCGTGCGAAGGCCTGACCGAGCTCGGTAGCGGTAGTATCGAAGAGCGCGGTGGCGAACGCCGCGACCATGGCGATGGTGAACGCCTCGTAATAGGGCGTCACCACAGCCAGGATCGCGAACGCCACACCGGCTCCGGCGTTGGCCACCACGCTCCCGATCCCTCTGCGACCACCCCTCCCTTCCGCTACACCCAACACCTCCTTCCGCGTGTACGCCCATTGGGTCACGCCCGTGCCGACCACCATCAGACCACCCAACATCACCAGCCCGGGCCACCCCGCGTACGCGTAAAGCACCGTGGCCAGGAGCACCCCCACTGTGGCGCCGGACCGATCCACGGCACGGGCGACGTAGGCCATGAAGGTGATCGGCACCGTGATTACCAAACCGGCCAGCCAGACGGCGGGCCAGGCTCCGGCCACTCCCGCCCTGACCAGCAATTCCGGGTCCACAAGCGTCGCCATCCAGAGCACGGCACCCCCGACCACGGGCACCAGAACGTTATCGTCGGCCTTCGTGTCCAGGGATTCGGCGAGCGCCGCAGCCGTGGTGGCCACCAGGCAGCCGATCACCAGGAATGACAGCGACCCCGAGACACCGGTGGCCCCGGCGTCGCCGACCACCCCACCCAGCAGGAACGCGTCCCCGATCCGCCCGGAGGCGTCGCTCTCGCCGAGCGTCAGCAACCCGCCCGACAGGACGGAACCGCCGACCGTCCACGTCCCCGCGCGCTGGACCCACCGGATGACCCATGCGGACGCCGCCGTCCCGAACACGATGAACGCCACTAGGCCCGACCAGCTTTTCTTGGGATTCCATGGCAGTCGCGGACCGCGGAGAGCGAGGCCCGACAGCGCGGCCATCCCGTCCCCCACCGCGAGCAACGCCCAGATCCCCGCCGCCAGTTCCAGCCGCGACCGAAACACGATGAAGGTCAGAAGCAGGATCGCGGGATAGAGGACTACGCCCCGTGAGAACCGAGAGCCACGCTCCTCGGAGCGCAGTAGCCTTCCTCCCGTAATGCGGTGGAGAAAAAATGCATTCAGGATCAAGGCCGCCAGGGCCATGAGCACGGCCTGCCACGGCGTCAACCAACGCAGCATGAGCGCGAAGGCTCCCATGCCGACGTGCATCAGCTTCCGCGGAAGCTCAGAGCGGAGCGTTACGGCATCCGTACCGGGGGCGCCCACGTCGGGTCGAAACCCTCGCCTATCCGAACATGCGCTTGAACATCGAGCGAACATGACCCTCATACTGCTTCACGACCAGTACGGAGGCCGGGGAATAGCGGGCGAGCTTTTCCGGAATTTCGCCGAAGAGAGCCTACCGGAAGATCGGCTCCCTCGCCGCCCCGAGTACCACGAGATCGAAATCCCTGCTAGCCCGTGCGATGCCCGCAGGAAAATGCTCGGGGGGGGTCGTGGCCCGAGATCACCGGGGCCCGCTCTCGGGCCGCCAGGACCGACTGTTGAGGGCCTTCGGGTAAAGTTGGAATTGATGGGCGGAAATGGCTTGAGTGATGGGTGAGGACCGTGTGACCCGCTGAGGAAAAACCGATTGGTCTTGAATGTCTTCTGGGCGGTTGGGAGTCTGGCGAAGAAAATGATTGCCTCTGCAGGGGGGCATGGACAAATTCAAAGTGGGTCGATGTTGGCCCGTGCGGAAATTTCCTTGAGACAGGCCGGTTTTATATGCCGACTCCCTTTCCGGCCAGGCACTCGCAAAGGGCTGTAGATGGCCAGCGCAAGAATGTCAAAAGATGGGTAATTTTTGCCGCTTTTCCCATACCGCTGCGGTGAGGAAAAACTGTAGAAAGCCGTTATCCAACAGGTCTTTCGCCGGTTTTCCACATCCTTCAGCACCTCGGCACACCCCTTGCGTTTACTGTCGTTGATGAAGTTCAGCAGATCAGGTGCACGACGCCCCAGGGCCGACTTTAAAGGATAGCATTATGAAAGCACGCTACGAGGTCACGAATCTCGGTTCGAAGGACGGGTTCGCCATGGCCGCCACTTTGGGCGTTCTCACCCTTCTTTCCGTCTTGGTCGTTACCGTATTCGCGAACGCGATGGCGTCCTTTCGTTCCGGCATGACGGACCTGGAGAAAACGCGTACCTACTACGCCGCCGAGGCCGCTGCCGAGTCAGGGATGGCGCAATTGGCGTTGGCCCTCGAAGACGCGATTCTGGAAGACGAGGAGCTGAGCGCGATCGTCCCTCCGACTATCGAAGGGTTCACCTTTGACAACTTCAGCGTCGTGAAGGTCGGAACGACGACGACGGAGCGGATCACGGACGGAGAGTACGCGGGTCTCTTTTCCATAACGCAGGTGGTGGAGATCACCGCCGAGGCTGTAAGCCGCGACTACACCCGTTCTGCGATCATGGTGACCGCCAAGGCCCAGGCGATCCCGATCTTCCAGTTCGGTGTCTTCTTCGAGAAGGATCTGGAGATCCATAACGGACCCCGCATGGATTTCGACGGTTGGGTGCACTCGAACGGCAACATCTACTTGATGTCGGACAACCAATACTTCGGCGACGTGATGACTACGCCGAACAACGTCTTCCACGACCGTAAGGACGAGCATGACAACAAGACCGGCACGTATATCGCAGACGCGACTGCGGCCGACGTCCAGCTCGACTTCGACAGCCGCGACACTCCGGATTCGAACATTTTTGTTTTCAAGAGCGACGCCAGCTTCGACAATCGCCTCAAGACGAACGCCTATGGCGTCGACTCACTGAAGGTGCCCCTGCCGGCAGGAGTCGACGTGGGCATACTCTATGAGCCGCGGAACAACGCTGACACCGAGCTCGAGCGGGGATCCAAGTTCGCTTGGAAGGCGGACTGGTACATCACGGTGGATTTGAGCCAAATCGGCAACGCCAACGGCAACGCCAACGGCAACGCCAACGGCAACGCCAGCGGCGCCGCCAACGGTGCCGGCGGTAACGCCAACGGTAACGCCAATGCCGCCAACGGTAACGCCAACGGCAGCCTCAACGGCGGCGTCGCTAACGGTGCCGGCTCACTCTGCAACGCCATGACGCACACGCGGCCCGTCGGAGTACCGGTTCCGAACGCCACGCAGTGCGCAAACATCTTCTCCTTCGGAGCCGACTGGATCTACGAGGGTCGTGAGACACGTTATATCGACGTCCTCGATATCGACGTGGCCCAGCTGAACGCCTGGGCTAACGTTAATAGCCAGACGTCGGTCCTATACATCACGATGTCGACCGTGGGTGCCCAGGATCCGGCCGGCGACGGCGTCTTCCCCGTGGTCCGGCTCGTGAACGCTCAGACCCTCGCCAACCCGATCACCTTCGCCACGGAACACCCGCTGTATGTGAAGGGCGACTACAACACCGTCGGCTGGCAGCCCTCCGCGCTCGTCGCCGACGCGGTCACGTTCCTCTCCACGGCTTGGAACGACGCTGTGCACCATAACCCGGTGGTGACCAACCCGGCCGCGGCGGACACGGACATATACGCGGCCATCCTGGCCGGGCACACCGGTACGCCGTGCGACCACGAGGCGGTGGGATGCGGCCTCACGAGTCCCTACGGTGGCGGGCTGGAGAACTTTCTCCGCTTCCTCGAGGATTGGAACCCGCCGACGTTATTGTTCCGGGGCTCGCTCGTGTCGCTCACCTTTTCGCAACAGGCGACCGCTCAATGGGCCTGTTGTGACTACTACGGCCCGCCCATCCGTGACTGGGAGTTCGACACGCGCTTCGACGACCCCGTGAACATGCCGCCCGGAACGCCCGTGGTGGGCAACGTGATCCACACGGCCTTCCGGCCGGTCTTCTAGAGGACCTCGGCATGAGCCCCATCGCAAACGGCAACGGCAAGCGCTCCCCCCGAGGCGCACAAGGCTTCACGGTCGTCGAACTGGTCATAGTGATGGCCATATTGGTGATCATGGTCGGAGTCGTGGCACCACGCCTCCAGGTCAGTCCTTCACGCAGGGTCGAAGGCATGGCCCACCAGATGGCGGCCCACTTGGAATTGGCTCGGAGTAACGCTCTGGGTAAGCGCCTGATGACACAGATCGTCTTCGACGAAACAGCCCGCACCTACACGGCTTATGTGGACCACAACCGAGACGGCAACGTCACGCAGATTGACGCCGAGGTGAGTGCATTCCCGGAGTTCGGGTCGCGGGAGCTCGAGAGGTTCGTCGATTTCGGTCAGGGAAACGCTTCGCCGGTTCCGGGCGACCCGTCGCTGGACGCCGTGACGCTCACGAGCGCCACGCTCGACCTGAGCGTTCAGGGTGTGCCCGAGCCGTGGGGAACCATGGGAACCGTGTATCTGGTCCATCGGGACGACGCCGACGCGGTCATGGCGATCTCCATCGCCTCCTCGGGCTCGTTCAAGGCCTGGCGCTGGTCGCCGGGCGGACAGGAATGGCGATGAAAACGCGACAGAGACACGAGCGATCCACCCTACGGCACGACGCCGGCTTCGGCCTGGTGTCGGTCATGGTGGCGATCGTCCTGCTCTCCGTCGGCGTGCTGAGCCTCTCGCAGGTGCTCACGCAGTCGGTGTCGATGCAGACGATCATCGCAGGCCGGACCACCGCGCTCGACGTAGCCCGCTCCTACATGGAAGAGGTGAAGGGTCTCGATCCGCTTCTGGTTGCGGCGACACCGGAGGTCAGGGTGAACGAAAGGGGAGACGTGGACGCGAACGGGATGTTCACCCGCGAGCTCCTCATAACAACGGTTTCTCTTCACCTCGTCGAGGCCACCGTGATCGTCACGTTGCCCCGATCCAACCCCATCAGGCTCGTGACCTGGATTTACGATGGTGTGTACTAGGATGAAGCGTATCAAAATGAAGCGAAACGACATGCCCGGCCACGGCTCGACTCGCCGCGAGGGTTTCACGCTGATCGAACTGCTGATCTCGGTGGTGCTCTCGGTCGTGATCATGGGAGCCTCCCTCAGCTTCGCGATCGCCACATTCCGGAGCACGGAGGGGAACAGGCTTCGCGAGGAGGTCTACCGGAGCGCCCGATTCATCGGCATGACCCTGGAGCGGGACATCCAGACCACAGGCGTCGGTATCGCGAGCGAGGTCCGATTCGGCACATTGAGCACGTTCAACGACACGCTCGTCGTGCTCCACGTCCCATGGGAGCCGACGGAGGCGTTTCCGTACGTGATCGACGAGAGCCGGGCGAGCGGCAACAACAACCCGCTCGACCCCGGGGGCACGTGCGGGGATACCTGCATCGACTTGATCAAGGGCCCCGGCAACACCTTCGACTTGGTGCCGGGCGACATGGCTCGCCTGCAGATCAACGCCGAACGGCGGGTGATCCTGGTCACGGACGTCCGGGACAGGGGCAACGCAGTGGAGCTCACTTTTTCCGACGCCCCCGCGCTGCTCCACTACGAAGCCGCGCTTTCGGGCGGCGTGCTGCTGGATCGCTTCAGCACCACCGTTCAGAAGCTTCAGCCCATCATCTATTACGTCGAGAATGAGATCCTCTACCGCGCCGACCGGCTGACCCCGACCGGGGACCTGATCGGGTCGCCGCTCGCGTACGGCGTGAAGTCCTGGTCAGCGCACATGATCTTCCTCGACCTGGACGAGGCCACCGAGGCCAACCCGGGCGACTCGGACCCCACGAACGATTTCGACGATATCCTCGGCACGCGGATCATCGCGACATTGGGCACCAACCGTCCCGACATTCGCGTGGCCCGCGGTGGGGAATTTACGAGGACCTACGAATGGAAGCTCTATCCGCGCAACCTCATGTATGAGAGGAACCGTTAGCCCGGTTTCGGAGCCAGCGCATTCTGTCGGGCGCTCCTTCGCGGTCCATCGGAACCGGCCTAGCTTGTGGGGAGCCCCGCCTAGCTCTATCCTCTCGGCCAAATAATGAAGACGCTACCAGCGTACCGGGGGATCCCACGAGACCGCTAAAGGAAGCTGGAATGACGACCGAAACCTCCTTTTCGCGAAAATTGGCCGGCCGGGCGCCGCTCTTCGCCAGCGTGGCTGGAATGGTGATCTCATTGAGCAGCGCGGTCTTGTTCTTCGGCGAAGACGACTTTCGGCGAATCCTCGGGGTAACGGTGGGGCTCTTCTGCCTTCTGCTCGCAGTCTGGTTCGCAGCCCATCCCTTCGTCAGGAATGAGCGCCGTTATCCGGAGCTCAGGGGGGAAGTGGTAAAATTCGTCGATCTCGCCAAGGAGTTACACCACGCGGCCGTCCGGGGAGACGACGACGCCTTCCAGTCGATCAAGGAAAAGGTGCCGGCTCAGGTCGAGACGGTGATCGATACGGCCCGAAAGTCCGAGGCCATAGACCCTACTGGGGTCGGAGAATAGCCCCGGTCCCTGACGGAAGTTCGCCCAAATACCTGTTGAGGGAGCGGGGCAAGCCGCGCTCCGAGAGCCTCAGGAGATTCGCGACCGGGCCGTAAGATACGCGAGTCGCGATGAGAGGTCGGCCTGGGGTAGGTCCTTCAGGTTCGGAGACAGGGAGCTCAGTAGTTCGGCCAGGGCCTGCGTGGCGAACGAGAATCCGGTGCGTGCAGGCCCCGACGGGGGAGCCTCGGTTACCACCCTCGCTATTCCACGAAGCGTCATGTCCACCAGGCGCCGATCGACGTGAATCTTCTCGAAACGATTCTCGCACTCGGCCACCAGATTTTGCATGCTCGACAGCCCGTGGGGAAGGTTCTCCGACAGCTGCGAGAAATCCGTTATCTCCTGGACGATCGAGATTCGCAACACCCCGGTGTCCGAAGGCGCGTAAAGGTCGAGAAAAGGCGAGGCGCCCAGCTCGACCAGGTTCGCATCCGGACCCGGGCGACGGAACCCCCGTCCCCACCTCGAAAGCCGCGTAACGACCGAGCCGGTGGGCGACCGTGCGACCTGCACATCGACCTGCGGCCGGCCGAATACCACCATGACCGGCGTATCATACACCACAGTCCATTCGGAATCCTCGCGGGCGACCCGCAGCCCCTCGTCGGTAAACGCGAACGATTCCACTGGATTCTGTTCCGGAATCTCGACGAGCTCCCCCCCCTCGATCAAAACGGTATTCAGACCGGCCGTCTTGAGGGACGCTGCGGTTTCCAAAAGGGTGGCCTCGTCGTCCGCCGCAAACCAGATTTCAGGCAGGCCGTAGTTGGCCTTCATTCCCACCTCGGCAGCGGTGAGCCCGAAGTAGGACGTAGCACCGGCCGCGTCCACACTTCCGTGCGGCGGGTTGGAGATTAGCAAGTGCCGAGCGTCCACGCTCCCGTCAGTTCCCAAAGAGATCCTCTCCCGTGGGTCGCCGGTACCGCCCCGCCGCTTCGGCTGGCAGTTTCCCTAGGACATCCTGGACCGTTTCGATGAGGTCCTGCGGAGCGACGGGTTTGACGAGCCCCGCGACCGCTCCCGCCTCCTCGGCGGCGTCGAGGTGTTGGGCGAGACCGGACACCGCGATTATGACTGCGTACGGATCGTAGGCGATAATCCCCCGGATGAGGCTCAGCCCATCCACCTTGGGCATCCGCAGATCGGTGATCACCAGGGCGATGTCATTCTCCTTGTACATCTGCAACGCGGCTTCACCGTCGCCTGCGAAGAAGGGGGTGTGCCCAGCCTCTTCGATAATCCTACTTCCCAGAAGCCGGTCCATCTCCTCGTCATCGACTATCAACACGTTGGCCATGATGCGCACGGGTCTGGGGAGCGCCTGTCATATATACCGGGACACTGTTCGATCGATACTGCGTGGGCCTTGGGGACGCAAGCGTAGCCGTCTGGGTCGAGTTAAACGACCCTCTCCTCCCCCCGTTTGCGGAGGATACCCGTCTCGGGCTCCAGGGTGGCCCTACCTGCCGCTCGACGGACGTCGGTGATGATCTCTCTGATTTCGTCTTCGATTTGGTCCATTTCACGCATCGCATCGTCTTGATTCCGGAAACCGCGCTCGGCGTCCACGGCAATCCAGTTGAGTCGCCGCACCTGCTCGAGGAGCAGCACGACCTGAGATCGCAGCTCACGAAAGACCCGACCGCGAGAGGCAAAACGGCTCTGGTTGGCGAGCATTCCGTTGACCTCCAGGCGGATGCCGGCCCAGAGAATGATGGGAACGAGGAGCAATCCGATGATCAGGCGTGGAGCCGGGTCGACGGGGAAGTAGAGGACCATGGCATCGAGTAAGACGCCCACGACCAGGACGGTTATGTAGAACGTTCGCGACCAAGATGACATAGACTCTCCGCCAAACGACTCTCGCTCTCAAGGCGATCATCAGTCTTCCGTCCGACGTCGGGGGCCGTCGGGCCACTACCGGGGAGAACCATTCGGCCCCCACCTCGCAGAGCACGGAAACATATCTTTACCGAACACCTAATTCACGATTCACCAGGCCCCAAGGTATGTCAAGAGATTTTTCGCATAGAGAGGGGCGAAACGTTGGGAAACATCTGAGGAAAATTTCGGCCACCCGAACGGAGGGTTAACTGCCAGAGATCGCCGAAAGATCAACCCAACTGCGGGAGGCCAAGGGCCGCACGCGGGTGAGGCCGTTGTTGTTGAGGATGGCCCGCCTCACGGCACACGTCGAATTCGTGACCACGGATCCGCCTGTAACCGCCTGAGAAT
>JADFMD010000105.1 GCA_022564055.1 Gemmatimonadota bacterium | reverse complement strand
AGGATCGATTCTCGCTATTGGCATCGGCAATGCGGCGGGGCTGGTGCTCACTAGGTCACTTCGGCGGAGTCACGAAATGGCCGTGCGTGCCTCGTTGGGCGCGGGCAGAAGGCAAATCGTCACCCAGCTGTTCACAGAATCTCTGGTGATTGCGTGCTTGGCGGCCGCGGCTGGCGTGCTTGTTGCCTACCTGATGCTGCAGGCGATCGAGAGGATTGTCCCTGTCTCCCAGACACGGCAAATGCTGGGGTGGGAGCAGCTCGGCTTGGACTCCCGCGTACTGGGCTTCTCTGTCGTGCTTGCGCTCTTTGCCGGCGCAGTCTGTGGATTGGTCCCAGCTATCGGTATCGGGCGCAAGAATCTCACCGCCGTACTTCGGAATTGCGCGACCCGGGCAACCTCCGGCAAGAGAAGCGGCCGGGTTCTTTCCGGCCTCGTAGTATGCGAAGTCGCGCTATCGCTGTCGCTCCTTCTCTCCGCTGGTCTCTTGGTGAGAAATTTCTCAGAGCTCGTAGCGGTCGAGCCCGGGTTTGCGACGGAGAACGTCCTGTTCGTGAGCTGGACCATACCGGAGGAGCTAGCCACGAACCCGGAGGAAGTCCTCCGCCGTCAGGATCGGTTGGTGGAGAGTGTGACGGGACTGGCCGGCATCGAATCCGTGGCCCTAACGTCGAGCCTTCCCGCGGCTGGAGCCGGATTCGCCGTCACGCGAGGCTATCGGCTGCCTACGTCCGATCCGGAAACTTCTGACAATCGAGCCGGTTGGCGCTCGATCACACCTGGGTACCTGCGGACACTGGGGATTCCTCTAGTCGCGGGCCGAGAGTTCGCTGGAACGGATGGATCGGACGCCCAGCGTGTCGCTCTCGTCAGCGAAGCCCTCGCGCAGCGGCATTGGCAAGGTGGCGGGAGCCCGGTAGGAAGAGAGCTCGTGGCGGGCGAGCAGACCTGGACGATCATCGGTGTCGTTGGGGACGTGCACACCTTTCGGCCCGGGGAGAACGTCGAACCGACCATCTACGTTCCGCAGGCGCAGTTCCCCACAAGGCAAGGGTTCTTAGCCTTAGAGTTCGGTGGCGTTCTTGGAGGTCTGCCAGGGATTGTGCGAGAAGAGTTGTGGACCGCCCAACCAGAGATTGCCCTCGGAGACCCAATCACAATAGATGAGGCCATCGATGAGCTGTTTGCGGGCGAGCGGGTCCTGGCACTACTCGTCGCGATCTATGCCGTAACCGCGTTGTTGATAACCCTGACCAGCCTGTACGCCGTGGTTGGACATCTGGTCGTACGCCATGACCAAGAGTACGGTATCCGGGTGGCGCTCGGAGCACATCCACACGATGTACTCCGCCAGGCCATGTGGCGCGGTATGAGAGCCGCAGTCCTCGGTGTTGCGGGTGGAGTCATTCTCGCCGCCGGCATCGCCCGCCTCAGCTCATCTCTTCTCTATGGGATAGAACCGCTGGACCCGGTCGTGTTCGGCGGACTGCCCCTTCTTCTGCTCATCCTCCTCAGCATCGCGGCGTACCTCCCGGCCCGTCGTGCTTCTCGAACAGATCCAGTCGTCACACTATGGAGCTAATGCCTCACATCTCTTGTTCAAAGGTCGGTGGGGGACAGTTCCGAGGGAATGGGAAAACGAACGTCAGCGGCGACCGGGGAGCGGCGACCGCAACATGGGCAACCGTGCTCATTTCGGTGTTCCTGGTCTCGTGTGGAGCGGGGGGCGGAAGCGATCTCACCCAGTTGTCGGTTCGCGATACGACCAGCGTTACTGATCCCGCCTCGGGTCTAAGAGAATTTCGGGACTGTCCCGAGTGCCCGAGGATGGTGCAGCTTCCGCCGGGGCAGTTTCTGATGGGATCTCCGCCCGGGGAAGAGGAACTGGCAGGCAACGCCCCGCGTCCCGAAGGGTCCGTTCTTGCCGAGAAGCCCCAGGTCTTAGTCGAGATTGATTATCCAGTGGCCATCGGCAAGTACGAAGTCACGTTCGCCGAGTGGGACTACTGCTTGGCCGAAGGTGGGTGCTCTTACCGCCCCCCGGATGAAGGCTGGGGACGTGGGAGACGCCCAGTGATGAACATCGCCCGCAGAGACGCGGAGCAGTACGTCGGTTGGCTTCGCCGCCACACCGGGCAACCCTATCGCTTGCCGAGTGAAGCAGAGTGGGAGTATGCGGCCCGAGCCGGCACCACCACGGCCCGCTATTGGGGTGACGCCGTAGAAGAAGGGCGGGCGGTCTGCGACGGTTGCGGAAGCAGGTGGGACGGACGTAGGACCGCTCCGGTTGGCTCGTTCGAGCCAAATCAATTCGGCTTACACGACACCCTAGGAAACGTCACCGAGTGGGTAGCCGATTGCTGGAACCCTTCGCATGAAGGTGCGACAAAGGATGGCTCCGCGAGGCTGGAGGATTCGCCCCGGTGGATAGAGGGCGAGTGTAGAGGCCCGATGAAGAAGGGCTCCGCATGGGCACTCTACGCCTGGACCGCGCGGGCCGCTTACCGGAGCTTTTTGGGGCCCGGACCATGGAGGGAGCGGACCTACCTTTACGGTTTTCGGGTGGCACGAGATCTGTAGGCGGGCTCCGTGCGCCGGGCGCTGGCGGGGGAATAGGCAGAGGCAACCACCTGCTATTCCAACAGGAGGTGTCACCCGGGACCATCTGCTATGTCAGCAGGAGGTGTCAGCGTGGTTTGATAGTGTCAAAACCCTCGAAACCCGTTGTGATCACTGGATTTTTGATTCACGACCGTAAACGCTCCGGTCCGAGACTCAACGTTAGACTCAAGATTGTAAGTGGTTTCAGGCCGAAAATGACCGAAAATCAGCCTCTGCTAGGCGACGCCCACCTCGCTAGGCCGGTTGGGTTTCTTGTTATCTAGCGTCTCCGTTTCTGGTGGGCTAGCGACCAGGGCATGGATCACTCCCTGTAGCTCAGAGCCCAAGACCGGCCAGGCCACGGTGCCGACGATCGGGTCAAAGGCCGGAAGGTTCGTAAATGGGTCACTGGACTCGCAGCCGCACCAGCCAAGGGACGTCCAGATCATCGAGCTCGACGGCCCAAACAGTAGGGCCGTCGATGTGGCGGGGCCTAAGCCGTGCCGGAAGGAGCAGTCTTCCCCGTGGGGTCAGATCCGGGTGGAACAGGACCCAGGCTGTAGAATCACTTGATTCGCCGTTCAACTCGACCCAGAGGCTACGGTCGCGACCAACCACGGTGGTGCGAAGGGGCGGACGGTGATCCGGGAGGTCTAGCCCGGATGCCATGGCTGCCCTCAACGCCCGATCGCTGATCCCGTATACTTGACCCATCCCTTCCGGGAGGTCTAGGAGACTGTCGCGGACGCTTCCGGGGAGCGACATGACGTGATACCGGAGTCCGGTTCGGGAGAGGGTGTCTCCGGCCACATCGATTCGGACGACTTCGAGAATGCCGTCGGATTCCTTCTCGGAGGTCCACCACCGTAGCTTGAGGCGCTCGTCGCCTGCCATTACCTCCACAGGGCTTGTCGGCCGCAGGGACGGCGGGTGCAGAGCGCGGCCTCCGACCCGCACCGTGGGCCCCAGACGGACCGTGTCCCACCGGAGGGTGTCGACGATCGCACCGTTCCGATCGAAACGCACCACTGGATAGGAGAAGGGCCGATCCGCTGCGCCGCCGCCCATCATTAGCCTGTAGCCGCTTCCCACGAAACCGTCAGCGCGGGGGTCGCCGAGTACCACCTGAAGTCGCATGCCTGGGACGTCGGTCTCTACAGGGAGGGTGATGCCCGGCGTCTCGTGGACCAACGTACCGTCGGACCCGAACCACGAGATGCGCTGCCTCCTCGAATCACGCACCCAAAGCGTATCTCCGGCCAGGCCAATCGAACTGGGTCGACCGAACTCCCCTGGGCCCTCGCCAGGCCCGCCGATCGTGCGAATCCTTCGGCCATCGGGACTGAACACCCGAACCTCGCGGGCCATCGCCTCCACGACGTACACCGTACCGTCGACGGCAACCTCGATATCCCCGATCCTCGAAAAGCCCGCGTCGGGGTCGTCTCGATTCCCGATGCGGACCTCCTCCACGTACCCGAGGCGTGGAAGGTCATCCACATGGAGCGTGTTTGGGATAGGAGACGGCGTGTCGCAGGAGACGAGCATCAGGGACAGGGCCGGCGCTATTGCCAGCAGCAAAGCTGGCGTGCGACGACGGAGAGCCTCCCTTGATCTCATTCGAACACTCCCTTCCCGGGTTGGGTACCTACGCTCACTCTGCGTCTAATCACTATGGTTCATGGCCCCTCAAGAACGGTCCGCGTTCCTTCCTCCCAACCAACCAGTCATGATGCCAGATAACGATCCAGGCGCTCCCGACCGGAGTGAAGCGTAGGTCAGCGAAGCGGCCGGGCCCTTGTTGGGATCAACCTACCGTGTCCGCAGCAAATACACCAAGGGCCCGTGCGGGACGACTGGCGTTATCGGATGTGAAAAACTCAGCCACCCACTTGGTCGTTACCGAGGTATCCCCAAAACGAGAACCGTGTGAACATCCAGGGAGTCGCTGAGCACGGTAACCATACGGTCGCCACGAACCACGGGATTAGCATACCGCCAGGGGGTGAAGGGTCCCTCAAACCGAGCAAGGAAGTCTCCGTCTCGTGTGAAGACATCGAAGGCAGTTCCATCGCCATTCGACCGCTGAACCCAGGCGTTCCCTTGCTCATCGATCGTGATCTGCTGGACCACGGCCTTCGATGTCGGCATCACGACGTCCCAGTCGACCGTGAAATCCTCATCTGGGCCGATCAGCTTCTCTAGTGCTTCGATCTCGGCTGAGCGCTCCCTCCGGCTAAGAGGCGCCGCCGCAGCCTCGACCTCGATCACGAGCAGCGTGTCGCCGCCCAGGTCGATACGCACGAGGCGGTATTCGTTCGAGAGCGCCGTCCAGACAGACCCACTCGGATCCACCGAGACGAATCGCTGCGGCGTAAACGGCAAACGCTGGCTGTAGCGACCTCGGCTGAGTGAGAAGGTCACGAAGGGAGACGTGCCGAGAAAAATGCTGTCGACAGTTTCCGACTCGGGCACGGTGCTAGTCAGGTAGACGAACTCGGTCCCTTCGGCGATGCCCCCCTGCGAGGGGCCCGGTTGGCGATCCGACCCGCTCTCGCGGAACCAAAAGCGCCCGTCTTCGGCAACCGCGCCCTCCCATAACCCGGCGAACAGATCCACAGGATAGGGATGCGTACGTACGGCTCCGTCCACCGGGAATTCATGAGTTCGCATGTTACCCCAGTCGACCACCCAGACGCTTCCGAGTCGATCTATTGAGAAACCGTTGACACGTCCCAGCTCTCCTGGGCCCTGCCCGGGACCCGCGACTGGTTCACCCTCCCGCCCAGCAGCATCGAAGCGCCGGATTTCCGAACTCTGCATATCGAGGATGAGGATGTCGTTCGTGTCGGTCAGTCCGATGTCAGCAACGAGGCCGAACACTACATCATCTCGACGCCCGATCTCGGCCACGACCTCGAACTCGTAGACAGGTCCATCAGGGACCGATGAATAAGAAACAAGAGTAAAGCCGCCCGGCGTGGTTTCGCGGATCGGAGCGCCTGTTTCGGCTGGGGCGGGTCTCTCGGTACAACCCGACGCGAGGAGCATGGAAATCATCGACCCGAGTACTCGTCGTCTCATTTGGTTCTCTGACGATGCGCTCGTCATGCACCGTCCTCCCAGGAAAGCTGGTCTAACGCGTGTTGGCTGAGTTTTTCACGTCCGATAACGGCCCAAACGACTCCCGACGCGAAGGTGGCGTAGCAACCGGAGTGTCCCGAAGGGCCGGGCCAGCCACCAACGTACTCCTCGCTCCTAATGTGCGCGACACCACGACGGAAGACAGCTCAGAACGCAGATGGCCCGCGCGGGATGTCGGGCGGTACATGCGTGCCGAAGATGAAAGGTCGAGCCAAAGAACCTCAGAATTCGATCCGCACGACGTATTGAACTCCAAGGGGGTCTGTGCGGATGCCGAGCGCCGATGTCGAACCTACCCAACCGGGCAAATTGAGGTTCACATCAGCGGGCCAGCGAATCTCCCGTGTGAGTTCTCCATCTGGCGTCCACACGTCCGCCACGCGCGGCTCGCCGTCGGGGACCTGCCGCTCTACCCATAGATTACCGGAGGAATCGTAGAAGATTGCGCGAACAGGCGTCTTGCGATCCGGGATGTTGAAAGGGAGGTCCCTCGCACGAAGACCGGCTCGATTGGCCTGAGAGTCCATTTGCTCACCAGCGGCCACCCGCTCCCGTTCGGACAACGGGGGACCGACCACGGGACG
The DNA here is from genome assembly GCA_022564055.1 of Gemmatimonadota bacterium. Taxonomy (GTDB): domain Bacteria; phylum Gemmatimonadota; class Gemmatimonadetes; order Longimicrobiales; family Gaopeijiaceae; genus UBA822. Next base: position 3,065 of record JADFMD010000105.1, on the reverse strand, counting down.
AGAGATTGGCACGGGGCCCAAGGAGGTCTGGGCGGTCAGGTCGTAATCGGAACTGAGACCATAAGCCCATGCGCCCGCAGGTCCGTGTGCCACAAGCTCCCTCGGGCCGAAGGGTTGGTGCAGGTACATGCGTACCGAAGGTGAACGCATGACCGAATGTTGCCCGAGCTCCGACGGCTCATACGAGGGAGCCACCTCGGGCGGCCCCTCCAGCCCCTCCGAGGTAATGAAGAACCGCGCCAATTCCAGGTCACCGGAGCCACCAGACCTGTGTCCAACGTCGATCAGGGTGCGGTTATCCCGAAACGTCACTGGTGCCCAAAAATTGATGTCGGAGTGCGCCATCTCTCGCTGCTCCACGAACTGAGCTGCGTCGGCTTCGACTGTGTAAGCACTATACCGGTGGTTATTTCCGTCCCGAACCCAGAGACGTCCCGTAGGATCCCACGCCATACAACAGGGATTGAGCATCTCGCCTGGGCCAGAGCCCTCTCGACCAAACGTGAAACGATGCTCTCCCGTTGGCATGAAAACCCGGATGTCACTTGCTTGATAGTCCAATACGAAAATCCGCCCGCCCTCGTCCTCTAGGAGACCACCGATGCGACCAAATACACTTGGGCCGTCACCCTCAAGACTGCCTATCTGAAGGGTGACCCGAGCGGTGGTCGCGGCGTTGGTGCATGGCTCCGGGTTAAGGACAGATCCCCCGTCCCCCGGCGAAGATCACGCCACTCGGTAGCTGTCGGGCATCCCTAATCGGGTCATCGTGTTGAGGATCTTGCTCGCCAGCTGTACCTCAACTCGTTGTCCAACGAAGGTCCGACTTCGCATACTTCGACCGATGATCGTCTTGTATCGGTACATCGTATTCTCGACCATGCTGCGTCTGCTGTAGCCGGAGTGGGTGTGCCACTCGCGCCGTCCGAGTTCTCGGATCGAGCGAATGTTGCGATCTCTCTCTTGGAGCGCGGCCGCGGGCTTCCGGCTGAGCTGGGCGTTGCGTCCCGGTGGAATGAGTACCCGCACCGCTCGTCCTTCACCTCGCTCATGGGCGGCTTCGTAAACCGCTCTAGTGTCGTACGCACCGTCGGCCGAGACCGAGGCGAGGGGATCAGCAATTTGCTCAAGCAAGGCCGGGACCTGGGTACAGTCATGCGTCTGGCCAGCGGTCAAATCGGATGCGACGATCTCACCTGTCTCAGCATCGACAGCGAGGTGCAGCTTCCTCCAAGCCCTGTTTCTGGGCGGTTTCTGGACATGACCGACGTGGATCCTGAGTCCTGTACTGTCGATGAGTATGTGGATCGGCTGACCCGTCTTGAGCCGCCGAACACGGATCTCACCAAGTTTCTTCAGTCGCCGAGACAGCGTGGTGTGATCGGGGATCGGGAGATCGACCTCGAGCCGATCTGCTAGGCAACGGAGGAAGCCCTCGGTCTGGCGAAGCGGAAGGTGGAAGACCATGCGCATCGTCAATGCGGCCTCGATCGCAACGTCACTGTAGGTGCGCTGGCCACCGGGTTTGCCGCTGGGTGCCTCGCGCCAGGCGTCGAGCGCATCCCCCGCAATCCAGACAGTCAGGTCACCACGCTTCTTCAGACCAGCCTCGTACTCAGACCAATTCCGTACCCGATACTGAGACTTCGCATACTTGTACTGGCTGCGCTTCGGATACTTCATCGGTGGCGGCTCCGGCTCAGGAACTTCAGTCCTCATCAACTTAGAGCAGGAGCCATGCACCAACGCAGCTCGGAGGTAGCCGTCTTCTCGTTCAGGAGGTGCGAGGCGTTTTGCTCATTTGCCCTTAACCAGACCTCAGTGATAGAATCACCGTGGGTAAACCGCGAGCCGCTATCCCCCCGAGCGACCTGCCGCTTATGAGAAGGAGCTTTGCCATGATGAGCCCCCACCCAAAGCGCTGGCTCAACGCGCATCCGTTGTTGCTCCTCTTGTTCACAGCGACGTTGATCGGCGGGACGGCACGTACCGTAGAAGCCCAAGTGGAGTCTCGAAAGTCCCCTGGCGTAGCTTTCGCGTTGAGCTTTTTCGTAACGGGAACCGGACAGGCCTACAACAAGCAGTGGGGCAAGGGAGGCCTGATGCTGGGTGGTCAGCTTGTCTCTTTTGGCGTCCTCCTCAGCGACAATTGCGGTTTTCTTTATACTACTAACAATTGCGGTTGGCTCACTACTGCCGGCCTCGTCGGGATAGCCGGGTTCTGGGTGTGGTCGGTGATCGATGCCCCGCTTGCCGCCAAAGGGATCAACCGCAGGATCGATGCGGGCCAGATGGCCTTGGAGATCGGACCACAGCTGATCGTGCCTCAAAGTCGATCCGCGATGGGCGGCCTCCGGTCTGCGGGGCTCCCGTCGTTGCACAGAGACTGGCGAATCGACCTCAGCTTGGTGCGAGTGAGGTTCTGAAGTGAGTCGGCGTTGATCGTTTTCGGACCCCTTATCGGCGTAAAAAGAAGGGGAGGGTTGCTGTGCGTATTCTTGCCATTGGTGTCCTAGTGTTCGTTGTTGCCGGGTGTGGGTTCGTGTTCGTTGAAGGTCCACCACCAATAATTCCGGAAGACGCGATATCGGTGAGGTGTACCGAGAGCCGGCTTCTCCCAACCCTTGATGTCGTGTGGGCTGGGTTCAACGCTGCCACCGCCATCCTCATCGCGTCGGATAGTGATGCAGATTACCGCGCTTTTAATTTTACTTACAAGGCAGCGTGGGCCATCCTCTCTGGTTTCTCGGCCAAATCGGGTTACGAGACGGTGAACAGGTGTCGAGAGGCCAAGGATATGATTGAAGTGCGTAACCGCTAGGGCCGTAAAGACCTGACCTGACCTGACATCGCCTAACCCTAACGGCCACCCCCATCGTTCGGAGGTGGCCGTCTTCTCGTTCGGGCTGGGCCTAAGCCGCGGGTCAGTCCATCAACTTCAATTGCCGTGTCGTACGGTATTCAAAGGGTAGCAGGGGTCCATCGGCGTCGAGAGGTGAAAGAGCGTGACGTTGGCTCATGAGGTCGTCGTACTTCGACAGCGGTAACCACCGGGCCACGAGGAT
>JADFMD010000241.1 GCA_022564055.1 Gemmatimonadota bacterium | reverse complement strand
GACGGTGACCCCAAACACGACGCGAACGTGTTCTTCGGGGACCTCCCTCTGACCCTGGTCGACTATACCGACGCCTGGCACGGTTTCGGACGGGGTGAAGATCCGTTATCCGCCGAGTGGGAAGTCCCCTTCCACCCGAGTTATGAAGACAAGTCCGGCGTACCCGATCGTGTTTTCTACAAGCTCACGGAGGCCGAATATGCCGCGTTGTTGCGGTGCTGGACCCGAGTATTCGAGGGCGTAAGAGAGCAATTTCAGCCTGATCTGCTTCACCTGCACCATCTCACTCACGCGCACGTTGCCGCGGCGAAGGTCTTCCCCACGGTGCCCAAGCTGACTCAGCTCCATGGGACGGAGATCAAGATGCTGGAGCATCTCGACGAGCTGGGTGGCGTGCTGGGTGACAACCCGAGTAACGACCCGAGTGAGAAGTCTGGCCGTTCTGGTCGCCTGGACTACGTCGGGCGCGGGATCCTCACCGACGCAGTCGGCATCACGAACCACTTCGCGGCGATCAGCCCGGACATTCGTAAGCGGGCGATCGCACGTTTCGCTATCGACAAGAAGCACGTCACCACGATCCCCAACGGTGTGGACACGTCTCTGTTCCACCCGCTGGATTGGTCCACGGACGAGAAATGGAATTTTCTGCAGAAGATCCTGGTGGAGGAGCCACGGGGTTGGGACGAGGGCGGTGTCCCGGGAGACGTTCGGTACGACCCGTCGGACACCGAAAGGTTGAGGGACGAATCTGGCAACCTAAAGCCGCTGGCGCTCTTCGTGGGTCGCTTTCTCGACTTCAAACGCGTTCCGTTGTTGCTCAGGGCCGTCTCGCGAGTCAATGAGTCCTTCGACGGCGGAGATGATCTCCCCTACAACCTGCTGGTGTGGGGAGGGATGCCCGGCGAGTGGGAAGGCGAGCACCCGCACACGGTCGCCCGTTCCCTCGATTTGCCCAATGTGTTTTTCTGCGGATGGTTGCCGCACGATGTTCTTTCCCAAGGACTCAACCTCGCCGATGTCTTCGTCGCACCGTCCTACAACGAGCCGTTCGGCCAGGTATACATCGAGGCGATGGCGGCGGGAATTCCAGTGATCGCAACCCGAAGCGGTGGGCCCCTCGACTTCGTGGTCGATACCGGACCCAGCGCGAACGGCTGGCTTTGCGAGGTCGACGACCTAGAATCCCTGGCGGCGACGCTGCGCCACGCGGTGACGAACGAGATGGAACGAAAACGCCGAGGCGCGAACGGGCTGGCGCTGGTTCGCGGTGAGTACGACTGGAAGGAGATCGGCCGCCGATACTCCGAGCTATACAGGGACGTAATCGGGCCTCTTGAGATCTCTCGACCCCCCTCCGGAGAATCGACCACTTCAAGTTGATCTGGGCTCGGCTCGGCTGGGAGGTTCACGTACCGTGTCCGCCGTCCAACTCAGTACGGTTTTTCCAGTTCCACCAGAGGAGGAGCTCCGTTTCCAACGCTTGGTGGGAAGGATGGCGGACGAACTGGAGGTAATGCGCCGCCGGATCGAGCGGGAAGAGCTCGCTACCGGAGTCCGCTGATCAGCGGTAGCCGTCGATCACGAAGAGATTTCCCCGATCGAAATCCTTGGTGTAGACGATTTGTTTACTGTCCGGCGACCACGCGCCGCCGTGAACGTGCCACACACCCTGCCCGAACGTGATCTGCTCCGGCTCTCCTGAGGCGCGGGGAAGCTGATCTGCGGTCGCCGGAGTGAGCGGTAGTAGGTAGCGGTTCATGCTGAAGTGACCATCCGCGCTGTTATAGGCTACGTAACTTCCATCGGGCGCCACGCTCAACTCGGTCGCGTTCGCCTCGAGAAGAAGCGCCTCTTCACCGGTCCGTAGATCGGTGGTGATCATCTCGATCCGGCCGGAGCCATCACGCGTATTGCGCGTATAGATCACCCGATGGCGGTCTAGGTACCAATCGAAACGCAAGACCCCTCCGATGTCGGTCTGCCTAGTATTGCCTCCGTCGGGATCAATGAGCCAAAGGGTAGTGCCCCGGTCACCGGGAGCGAGGTAGGCGATCGTGCTTCCATCCGATGACCAGCGTGGGGCTACGCGGGCGTTGACCCACCAGTCGCCATCCATCGGAATCGCCTGCTCCGAGAGGCGACGCGGTGCACCCCCGTCGAGACTGGTGATCCACAGCTGGAATGGGCCTTCACGATTGGAGAGAAACACGATTTCGTCCCCAGCGGGGGACCAGTCGGGCGTTCTATCCTCGATGGCCGCAGGCGGATAAGTGAGCTGCGTCTCAATGCCGGTCGCCACGTCGTGAAGCCAGATCTCCGAATGCCCCCCGCGACCGGACTGGAAGGCGATCTGCTCTCCATTCGGCGAAAAGCGCTGCGAAAAGTTGTTTCCG
>JADFMD010000240.1 GCA_022564055.1 Gemmatimonadota bacterium | reverse complement strand
ACCTTCGCAGTCTGGCCGTGGACGAACATGAGTCCTACTGGATCTACGCCGCTCAGAACGACAACGGCCACATCGCGATTCCGAGTCGAACCGACGATCGGGGCATCGGATGGGCGCACTACCTTCCCCTCCCGGCGGGCGAGGGCGGGCAGACGGCTGTGAAGCCCGACGGCAGCGTGGTCTATGCGAACGACAGGACCCGGACGGTTCGCTTCGACAGGGAAACAGGCCAGGCCGCGCAAATCAGCGTTTGGCCCGAGGTGGAGTTCGGCACAGCGCTCGAGGACGTGAAGTACCGTTTCTACTACTCGTTCCCGGTACTCCTCTCGCCGCACGATCCTGGCGTTCTATACACCGCCGCCCAGTACCTATTCCGATCCACGGACGAAGGCAACTCCTGGGACCAGATCAGTTCCGACCTCACGCGGAACCGCCAGGACGTGATGGGTGAAATATCAGGAGGGCCCATTAGCTCCAACGCGTCCTCGCTTTTTCACGTGAGTCTCATCCGGACCATCGCCGAGTCTCCCCTCCAAGAGGGTGAACTCTGGGTGGGCACCGACGACAGTAACGTTCAGGTATCGCAAGATGGTGGCAGCAATTGGCGCGACGTCTCTCCTCCGGATCTCCCGGAATGGACCACGATCACGGCCATAGACGTGTCTCCGCACCGGCCGGGGACGGTTTATATCTCCGGAGAACGGCACAGGGTGAGCGATCGCACGCCGTATCTCTATAAGACCACGGACTACGGCAGCACCTGGCAGCGGATCACGAACGGGATTCGGGAAAACGACTACTCGTGGGTCATCCGGGAGGATCCGGTGCGGCCGGGTCTCCTTTACGCGGGAACAGAAACTGGCGCGTATGTCTCCTTCGACGCCGGCGACTCCTGGCAGTCCCTGCAGCGCAACCTGCCGCCGGTGATCGTCATGCAGATGGTCGTGAAGGACGACGACCTGGTGGTGGCAACTCATGGGCGCGGCTTCTGGATCATGGATAACATCTCGTCCCTGCGTGCCATCACCACCGAAGTCGCCTCGGCCCCGGTCCATCTGTTTGAAGTAGTTCCCGCTCTTCGTCGACTTCGGGGAGGGGGGAGTGGGTACTCGGGACCTTCGGACGCAGCGAGGAACCCACCGAGGGGGGTGATGATCGAATATCACCTCGCCCAAGCATCCACAAACGTGATGGTCACCATCACGGATGCGGGCGGCGAGATCATCCAGCAATTCTCCAGCAGGTCGAACGAACGCGGTAGCCCCCCCACCAGCGCAGGAATGAACAGATTCTTCTGGGACATGCGATATCCGGGTACCCAGATGCCCCCGTCCCCTGGAGCATTGGACGGTTTCCTGAGCATCGATTACTCACCACCCGCATCGCCGACTGCGCCTCCCGGACGATACATCGTCCAACTCTCCGTGGACGGACAGCTTTACGAGCGGCCTTTTGAGATTCGGAAAGATCCGAGAGTAACGGCCAGCGACGCCGATCTCAGGGCCCAGTTCGAGCTCATGGTTGACCTCCGGGATCGGTTTTCGGAAGTGGCCGACGCCGTGATCAGGATCAGAGAAGTGCGAGCCCAGGTTGACGGGCGTTGGGACGAGCTGCCAGAGGATTCGAGGGTCGAGGCCGACGGGATCCTGGAGCAGTTGAGGGAGATCGAGGGCATTCTCACGATATGGATGGGGTCCGAGGCCCACCCCATGATGTGGAGCCCCCCGGGGTTGACCGAAAAACTGAGCTCGCTCTCAAGGGCTGTCGGCGCGGCCGATGCCAAACCCACGGAATCGATGTACGCAGTATTCGAGGACCTCTCGGAACGCTTCGAGGTCCAACGGAACCGGTTGAACCAGGTCATTGAGGAAGAGGTTGGGCCTCTGCTGTCCCGCTGATGAAGGGATAGGCACCTCAAGGGCCCCGCACGTGCCGGCGTGACGCGCCACACGAACGAGAAAGGTCAGTTGCCATGAGAACTCATACGTTGATCAAACTCACTTTGCTCACTTTCCTGCTGCTAGGCGCGAACGCGGGGTCCCAGGCCTCGGCCCAGGATGCCGGCACCCTCCGTAATCTCCAGGTCGATGACTACTTCGCCCTGAAGAGCGTGGGCGGCCCGCACATCAGCCCAGACGGCGCCTGGGTCGCCTACACGGTCGGGACCAAGGACCTCGAGAACGACCGGTCCGAGACGCGGTTGTGGATGGTCCCGACCGCCGGCGGCGAGGCGCTCCCAATGACGGCCACGGTAGCTTCGCCGGTCGGCCCAGGTGGAGCCCCGACGGCAAGTACCTCACTTTCATGACGAGTAGCAGCAGCGGCCAGGGCTCGCAGGTCTTCACGCTGGCCCTAAGCGGCGGGGAGCGCGTCCAACTCACCCGTGTCGAGCAGGGCGTC
>JADFMD010000239.1 GCA_022564055.1 Gemmatimonadota bacterium | reverse complement strand
TTCGGGTTCGATGATGCCCCGTATGCCGCTTGCCGGCTCGTGGACCTGATCGCACGGTCCGGACGTACTCTCTCGGAGATGGTCTCGGATTTTCCGGTCTATGTGTCCACGCCGGAGTTACGCATCGACGTAACGGAGGAGACTAAGTTTGAGATCGTGATGGCGGCAAAGGATCACTTCAGGGAGACTCGAGACGTGATCGATATCGATGGCGCGCGAGTGAAATTCGACGGTGGATGGGGGCTCCTCAGGGCGTCCAATACGCAGCCGATTATCGTGGCGCGTTATGAAGCCGAGACGGAGGAGCAACTGACCGCGATTCGCGGCGAGATCGAATCGTGGCTGCGGACCCAGGGAGTGCAAATATAATGTTCCGACCCTTTTGTTGGTTTTTGAATTTTTGCACCGGAACGGCGACATGAAGCTCCGTGAGTTTAGAGGCCAGCGCCTGGTGATTGCTCTGGGCATCGCGTTGCTGACGATCTTGTTCGTCGCGCGGATCGCGGCAAACGCCTATATCGAAATTCTGTGGTTCGATTCCCTGGGGTATTCTTCGGTTTTCTGGACTCGGGTTCTCTGGGAGTGGGGTGCGCGCCTGATCGGAGGTGTGTTGGTGGGCGTGGTCCTCTTCTTCAACTTGCGGTTCATCGCCCGGTCCCTCGGTGGAATCCGGATCAAGCGCCAAGTGGGCGACCTCGTGATCTCGGAGCAACTCTCCGAGACCGTTGTGGCTTGGAGCGTGGGCATTCTTTCCGCGTTGGTCGGGCTTTGGATGGGGGCCTCTATCCCTCGGTCCACCGGTCTCAACGTTCTTTTTCTCCTCAACGCACCGGATTGGGGCGTGACGGATCCTTTTCTGGGACAGGATATGGCGTTCTTCGTCATCGTGTTGCCCCTTCTGAGAGCGTTGGTGACCTTCGGGCTCTTCATTGCCTTCTTCGTCTTCACGTTGACCGCGGGAGGATATGCCCTCACCGGGGCGCTCCAGTGGGGACAGGGGCGATTCGTAGTCGAGCACCGACCTCGGGTGCATTTGGGAATCATCATCTCTGCGTTCTTCGTCATGCTGGCGGCGCAGTTCTGGCTCGCGCGTTACCTTCTCCTTCTCGACGGAACGTCCGGCGTACAGGGAATTTTCGGATTTGCCGACGCCCACGCGCGCATGCCCGCGTACAGCTTCCTCGCCGTGCTCGCTCTTTTCGTGTCCGCCGGTGCGCTGTGGAGCTGTTTCAAGAATCGCCCGCTGCCCCTCACCGTAACGCTTGGACTCTTGGTCGTGGGTGGGCTCGGTGTGGGACAGGCGTACCCGTCCTTCATCCAACGTTTCCGAGTGGAGCCCAATGAGCTGGAGAGGGAATCGCCGTTCATCCTGGAGAACATGCGGTTCACTCGGATGGGCTTCGACCTGACGGATCTGGAGCGACGGGAGTTCGACTACGAGCGGAGCTCCGCAGTGGATTGGCAGGCGGCGGCCTCCCAGTTCGAGGGTCTGCCGGTCTGGAGTTCGCAGGCGCTTCTGACGACATACCGAGAGCTGGAGGCCCGATTCCCCTATTACGACTTTTCGGGTGTGACGATGGATCGGTACGAGGGGCCGGATGGGTTGGTCCCGGTAGCGCTATCTGTACGAGAGGTGCTCCGCCAGGGAATCCAGGATCCGAACTGGCAGAATCTACATCTTCGCGACGACTACATCCGGGGGATGGGTGTGGTCGTCAGTGCGGCGACGGCCCGCACGCCGGAAGGGCGTCCCGTGATGTTCGTGTCGGGAATCCCTCCCGAGTTTTCAGCGAGTGACGCCGCGCCCGAAGGCCTCAGGCTCACCCGTCCGGATATTTACATAGGAGCACGGCGCCAGGAATACGCGGTGATCAATCCTGGAAGTCCGGGGAGTGTGGGGGGAGTGGACGGGGGGCCGCAGCGGCCCGGGATCGACTTTCCCCCAGGCATACAACTCGACTCGCCCCTGAAGACCCTGGCACTTGCTTGGCGCTTCAGGGATGCGAATCTGCTTTTTGCTTCAGAGGTGAACCGGACGAGCCGTTTCGTATTTCGAAGGGGTGTTTTGGAGCGCGTGCAACAGATCTCCGGAGGACTTCTCCGGTACCCAGAGGCTCCGTACCCCGTCGTTTACGAGGGACGGGTGGTCTGGATTCTAGAGGGGTTCACGGGGACGCGGTGGTTCCCTCTGTCGACCCTCCACGATCTGGGTGCGGGAGGGCCCGTCGCGTACGTCCGGAACAGTGTGAAAATTACCGTCGACGCAATCACGGGCCAGGTGACTTTCTACGTTGTCGACGACACGGATTCGCTGCTCCAGGCGTACGCCCGAGGCTTTCCGACGCTGTTTCGGCCCCTGAGTGAAATGCCGGAGGGTCTGCGCGATCACATCCGTTACCCCCGGGCAATGCTGGGCCTCCAGGCTCG
>JADFMD010000238.1 GCA_022564055.1 Gemmatimonadota bacterium | reverse complement strand
TTGTACTGCGCGGCAAACATGCTGAGCGAAAGCGAAGTATGCTACCCCCCCCCCTCCACCCGCGACTGTAGCAATTGCTTGATAGAACGCTCAATCTGCCTGTTCGCGCACCGGGCACCGGGATAGCTTGGTTCGCTGTCGATGTGAGATGCCCGGGACATGTGATGCCGCGCTTATTCCCCTCCTACGCCACCCTTGTCGCCGCCGTGGTCGCAGCCTGCGCGTTCGAGGCTCCCGACACGAACACGTTTTCGTCTCGAGAGACACTGGCCGACGGGACGGTGCTAGTGCGTTATCCGAGCCTGCCGATCGATGACGTCGCGCGGGCGCAAGCCAACCTCACAATCGGTACTGTGGATGGCGATCTGGCCACGGTCTTTGGGGACGTTAGGGGCATTGAGGCAGGACGTGACGGTACGATTTATGTACTGGACTACCAAGCGTCAGAGGTCAGGGCCTTCGACCGAGAAGGCCGATTCCTGCACACCGTTGCCTCGAAGGGGGAGGGGCCCGGAGAGCTAACTGAAGCCAACGGCATGATCCTGATCGGAGACACCCTACTTTGGATTCAGGATCACGCCAAGTGGATGATGATCGGAGTGGACCGCGAGGGCGAGGAGGTGGCCCGCCTCACCCTCCGACCCGGGCGAGCGGCCGCAAATTGACGGGTTTGGACCTGGCCTCACGTTGTCCCGACCCGCCAAAGTGCTTCTGGTTTAACTGTCCTTTGGCGTCTAGTTTCGACGGACGGGAAGCGATTTACGGGTAACCTCATCTGCGAAGGAGAGACCCATGGGTTCGAAACAACCTGATCGAAGGGCATTCCTAAAACGCGGCGCCGCGTTGGCCGGTGGTTTGAGCTTGGGAGCGGTAGAGCCCGCGATCGGCCAGACACCAGCATCTGGACAGTCCGTCGAGGGACAATCCCAAGAGGCCCAGGACTATTCAAGCGATGAGCTGATCGCCTACGGCCAGCGCTCCCACCACGTGACGTCGGTACGGGAACCGGTCAACGGCAGGCCTTCACCCGATGAGTTCGGGCTCGTCTTTCATGTTGGGACGCCGCTGGGGGATCAGATGGGAGCGATCACCCCGTCCGCGCTCCACTACGTGGGCACCACGCGTGGCTCCTTCGTGCCGGACATCGATCCCGCCGAGCATCGTCTCATGATCCACGGCTTGGTGGACCGTGAGCTGATCTTCACCATGGATGAGTTGAAGCGTTTTCCGTCCGTGACCCGCCTTCACTTCATCGAGTGCGCCGGGAACCGCACGAGTTCCCGACACAGGACGATCGTGGATTCGCACGGGATGACCAGCTGCGCCGAATGGACCGGAGTCCTCCTGCGTACGCTCCTCGAGGAGGCCGGCGTGCAGGACGAGGGCACCTGGATCGTGGCGGAAGGGGTGGAGGAAGTAAAAGGGGCGTCGAGCCTTCCGATGGCGAAGGCTATGGACGACATCCTGGTGGCCTACGCCATGAACGGCGAGCCAATACGCCCCCAGCAAGGTTTCCCGCTGCGGATCGTGGTTCCCGGCTTCGAGGGCATCCTCTCCGTGAAGTGGCTGAGGCGAATCAAGGTGGTCGACCGGTTCTACATGACCTACAACGACTACGGCCATCTTCGTCAGGACTCCGACGACGCCGCGCTGAGCTACCAGATCGGACCGAAATCCGTCATCACGTTCCCGTCCGGGGGACAGGAGCTGACCGGCACGGGATTTTACGAGGTCAGGGGCTTGGCCTGGTCCGGTGGCGGGGTGGTCAGTAGGGTGGAAGTATCCACCGACGGTGGCGAGAGCTGGATGGACGCCGACATCCGCGGGACGCCGCAGCGCATGGCACACACCGCATTCAGCTTCAACTGGACATGGGACGGATCAGAGGCCGTGCTCATGTCGCGCTGCACGGACGAGATCGGTCAGGTTCAACCGTCGCGGGAGCAGGTCGCCGAGTTCTGGGGCCGGTCCGGTGTAAAAGGCCAGGACAACTCCATTCAGCCGTGGAGGATCGAGAGAGACGGGAGTGTCCACAATGCGATCACTTAAGCTTCTCCCGTTTCTGATCTTCCTGGGGGCGGGCTCTGCGCTGGCGCAGTCGCCCACCTTTGGTCTGGGAAGGACCCCGAACGACGAAGAAATCCGCGCCTGGGATATCTCCATCAGTCCTACGGGAGAGGAACTCCCACCGGGGCGCGGAACGGCCGCGGAAGGCAGGCGGCTCTATCTCCAGAAACGGTGCGCGCGATGCCACGGGGTGGATGCGACAGAGGGCCGCGCTCCCAGGTTGGTAAAACGCGAAAGGGGACCCGATGCCGACCCCTGGTCACTGGGGCGAATCCTGCCGATTCGCTCGCCTTATGCGACGGCGGTCTGGGATTACATCAATCGCGGCATGCCTCTGGGTGAAGAAGGGACCCTCACCGCCGATG
>JADFMD010000104.1 GCA_022564055.1 Gemmatimonadota bacterium | reverse complement strand
CGCTGGATCCTGAGTTTGCGATGGCGTGGAGGCTGCTAGCGGTCAATCTCAACGCCCAGGGACGCGTTGGGGAAAGTCGCCACGCATTGCAGCAGGCTCTCGAGTACAGCTCGCACGCCAGCGCAACGGAACAACTCCACATCGCTGCGGTCCACGCGCAGTACTCCGACTACAACATCCAGGAATCCATCCGCCTCTACGGCGAGTTGCTCGCGCGAAGTCCGAACGACAGCCTTGCGCACTACAATCGGGCTTTGGCGCTCCGCCGGCTGGGCGCTTATGGCGACGCTCTGCTTCATCTCGACCGGGTCAGGGAACTCTCACCGCAAGGTATGTCACGCCCGGCCGCCAGAGTTCGGTTTCGCACGCTCGTCTCCCTCGGTCGTATCGAAGAGGCCAAGACATTTCTTCCGAATCTGCGCGAGGTCGATAGACGAGTGGGGGCCATGACCCTGGCGATGGCCCAACGCCACTGGGCGATCGCCGAAAGCTTGGGAGTGGCGACTGAAAGAGAGTATTCATCAACACCGTGGTGGCGGGTCGTCGTTGCCAGTGCCCGAGCGGCTCGAGGTGCTATCCGGGCGGCAGACAGTACCCTCCACATCTCTACCACGGGGAGCTGGCAGCAGCACCGTTTGATTCTCGCCCTCGCCACAGAATGCGTGAATGCTGTGGGGCGGATCATGCCGATTCGCGCCGCCCTGCCCGATACCACGTACGCCATCCTCGTGCGCCAAGCGATGTGGGCGGCCACTGTTGCAGATACAGCCAGGGCGCGGCACCTCCGAGAGTCGGCCAGCCAGCGACCGAATCATGAGATCTTACCGCTTCAGACGTGGAACACACTCGTCGACGCCCTCAGCAGTCGCGCCGCGCGAGATTGGCCAGCCGTCGTCGAAGCGGCGGCCCAGGCTGCGGGCCGAGGAGAACATCGCGTCGTGGGCACGCTGGCGCTCCGGTGGTTGGTGGGCGAGGCGTACGAGCGCCTGGGGCAACTCGACTCTGCAATCGCCTACTTCCTGCTGATCGTCCATGATGCTCCACAACCCCGCGCGGCCATTATGGATCGCGGATTCGCCTATCCGTTCGCTCAGCGCCGACTCGCGTCGCTGTACGCACGGCTCGGCCAATTCGTGGCTGCCGAAGCGCACTGGGAGGCGTTCCGATCCGCATTCACCACTCCTGATCCGCAACTCCAGTGGTTAGTCGAGATCTCGCCCCTCGAGTTGGCAAAGACTGCCGTTGACGTCGCAGTCGCTGAGGCGGAACGGTGGCGGGAGACCTGTACCGCTTATCACGCGGAGCGTAGCGAAGAAATGCAATCAGCACTGTGGCTGTTGCGCGAGGCGCAGGATTCCTTCTACGCGGAACATCGGAGGTACGCGCCGGAACATCATCACATACAGGAACACATGCGGCGCGTGGCCGCGCTGCGCCAGACGCAGCCGATCTCACGCTGGAACGTTCGCCGATGGATGGCGCACGTAGACGTACGAGATGCGAGTCCGCTTGGCGTCTCGATTTGGATCACGCACGGCGATTCCACGAGCTGGAGCGCCGAGGTTATCCATCATCGAAGTTACGCGGTTTGTCGGGTGACCGTGAACGGTCCCCCCGGCCAGAGTCGCTGGTCTCCTGTTTGCGAACAACGCGATCCCACAGATGTGCATCGGGAAGAGGCCGCGTACATGGCTATGCAAAAAAGTCTGTTGACGCTCGCGGCCGCGAAGGAGGCCGATTTCCGGGACAATGGAACGCTCACTAGGGACACGGCCCTGCCATGGTCCCACGATGGGGACGGCGGATCCAGCTGGCGTCCCTTTGGTGGGTCAAGAGTTGATATACGACAAGCTGATGGTCGAAGGTTCCTGGCTCTAGCGACTCATCCGGATACCGAAATCACGTGTGCGCTGAAACTGGACGACCAAGCGTTCCGGAACCTGGTCCGCAACGTGAACCTTACGGATAGGGTCGCCTGCACTCGTGGTCCAAGCCTCGCGCTGCTTAGCTTTCCTACCTACGAGCAAGAGTCGGTGAGTCTCGAACAGTTAACTGTTCCGGCCGAGGCCCAGCAGTTCGGCGCCTACGTGGCGATCAGCGATGGACAGATCATGATCGCCGAGCCGACGAATCAGCGCAGTCCCTCGACGATCTACACATACGGGCAATCCGGCGACAGTTGGGAGCAAATCGGCACAATGCTGGCGCCCCCCCATGACGGTCGTGGGGACAACTTCGGTCGCTTTTTCACGATGGATGACCGCTCGATGATCGTGGGTGGCACCCTCTACGAGAACTCGACCGGCGCGGTCTGGGTGTATCGCAGGGACGGCGACAGCTTGGAGCTCGAATCGATCCTCCAGCCAGAGGCGGTGGCGGAGGGCGAGGCTTTTGGCCGTTTTGGGGAGCTGTACGGGGACTTTCTGTTCGTGTCTTCGCTCGGGTTCGGGGGAATCGGCGCGGTGTGGGTCTACGAGCGTGACGGCTCGGGTTCCTTCGTCGAGCGTGCGACCCTACAACCTGAGAGTCCCGCCGAGGGTGAATTCTTCGGATGGAGGCTTTCCTACAACGGGGAGAAGCTGATCGTAGGCTCGTTCGCGGGCGACGCGGGCACCGGCGCAGCGTACATCTTTTCCCAGGATGAGGCTGGAAGCTGGCTCCAGGAGACACGCCTCGCGCTCCCGGCAAGCGAGTCGCGGCCCGCCGATATCGGATTGCCCGGCATTCCAGGCGCCGGCACGCTCGATGTGGGGTGGTTTGAGGGCATGGCCCTTCTGGGGCTCCCCGGCCGCGATGACACGGAGGGCGCCGTCTACACGTACACGTATCGGCCGCTGACGGGCGACTGGGTTCTCGGCACGACACTCAGCGCTTTCGATCGGCGACCGGGTGCCTTTTTCGGTCACCGCTTCCACACTACCGAGGACGAACTCTGGATCTCCGCACCGGGCGCTGATTTTACTGGTGCCATCTACCGGTTCACTTTCGACTCCGACGCCCGCACCTTTGGGCCGGCGACAAAGATCACGAACACCATCGATCCGACCGAAGGCGATGGGTTTGGAGGAGCCGTGGCCACAGGAGGTGATCTCGCGATCGTCGGGCAGCCGGGCAACGACGGCGGCCTCGGATCGGCGGTGGTGATGCGAAACCAGGGCGGCACGTGGATATCTGAGGCCAAGCTCCTGATCCCTTCCAAGACCGCTCTTCCGGCCCTGGTCGGGCGTGAGATCGCCTGCGGCGACACCGGCAAGGCGGATCAGTTCGACTGCTCGCGGGTTGCCATCCTCTCATTCCTTCCGATCGACGCAATCGGCGGAGGCCGAAGGACCCAAACGAATGACGTCTGGGGCTGGACCGACCCGGAGACGGGCCGCGAGTACGCAATTGTGGGCCGTACGGACGGCACATCGTTCATCGACATCTCGGACCCGCTCAACCCGGTGTACCTCGGCGACCTGCCGAAGACCCCGGGTTCACGGTCGACCGCCTGGCGCGATGTGAAAGTGTTCGACAACCATGCCTTCGTGGTGGCCGATGGCGCCGGCCGGCACGGCATGCAGGTGTTCGACCTCACGCGGCTTCGCGATGTCAGCGGCGCGCCGGCCACCTTTGAGCCCGACGCGCTGTACGAGGGAATCGCGAGCGCGCACAACATCGCCATCAACGAGGACAGCGGCACCGCCTACGCCCTGGGAGCGAGCATGGGTGGCGAGACGTGCGGGGGCGGCCTCCACATGATCGACATCAATGATCCGCTTCGTCCCGCATTCATAGGATGCTTCCAGGACATGAGCACCGGACGCGCGGGGACCGGATACACCCACGATGCGATGTGCATCATTTACCAAGGACCCGACACGGAATACGCAGGGAAGGAGATCTGCTTCGGCGCGAACGAGACCGCGCTCTCCATAGCGGACGTATCCGACAAGGCAAACCCGGTCGCGCTCTCCAGCGCCTCACATCCCAACGTCGCCTATGCACACCAGGGGTGGATCACCGAGGACCACAGATATTTCTATTTGGGCGACGAGCTGGATGAAGGGCAAGCTAGTAGGGGCCAAACACCGGAGATGCAGGGCTCGCGAACCCTGATCTGGGATGTGTCCGACCTCGATGACCCGATCCTGATCAAAGAGCACTTCGGGGAGACCTTCACGACGGACCACAACTTGTACATCAAGGGCGACCTGATGTACCAGTCGAATTACATGAGCGGGCTCAGGATTCTGAACATCCGCGACCCGGAGAGTCCGGTCGAGGTCGGCTTCCTCGACACGGTCCCATGGGACGAGTCGGTGAGGATGCAGGGCTCTTGGTCGAACTACCCCTTCTTCGAGAGTGGAACGATCGTGGTCACAAGCATGCAGCAGGGCGTCTTCTTCGTTCGGTACCGCCCGCGGGAGGTCCTTTAGCGTCCTCTTGCGGGTCTCACCCACGTGCCCTGGAAGCGGCGGGTACCATTTCCGTCCGTGAACTCCTGGGTCCACACCCTGCGAAACCCCTCGGTCGTCAGCTCGGCGTCTCGTGCCAAGAAACGGTCCTCTGCCCACCCCCAAACGGAGTTGAACCGGAACGGAGTCTGGTACGCCGCGAACGCCGCACGGTACTCGGATCGTCCGTCACGAAGCCGGCCTTCGAGCCGGGCAGGATAGAAACGTCCCGACACCTCGGCATCAAACCGCTCCTGCATTTCGCGGGAGCTCAGCCATTTCCCCGACCCGCCGACCCCCAGGGACTCAACCGGATCGGGGCGCACGGTGAGCCGCACGTAATTCTCTACGTCGAGGAACGTCCCCGCGGCGTCTCGAATGGTCTCGGGCGAGAGCGCTTCTACCACTGGTGGAAAGCCTAGGATGCGCTCGAGTGGGTCCTCTCCCCTCAGTTCACTCGTCCGGAGCTCGCTGCTCCAGAACCTGTTCCGCTGAATGCTCATTTCGTAACCGTCCAGCAGCCTCGACTTGACGTCGGCAGTCTCTTCCTCCGACGGACCGAGCGTCTGAAGGCGTTCGACCTCAACGAAAACCCGCTGGATGATTTCATCGGTGCGCTCCGGGTCCGACCCGAACGCGACGGACAACTCGTACCTGTCGTCAGGCTGGTATCCCATACGGTATCGGACAGTGACGAAATAGGCGTCACCGAGGTCGGTTGCGAGCACCTCGCGGAGCCGGGCCTGCAACGTTGCAGCTAGCGCGCGGACCCTTACGCGTTGCTCCAAACTCCCGTATTCGAAGGGGCCGTGGAACAGGATCCGCGTGTTACTTCCGGGGTCGATTCTCGTGTATACGGTCTCGTCGACCACACCGCTTGGGATCCGTATGCCCAAATCGCGCCATGTCTCCTGTCGTCCGGTCGAGGGCAGCGCTCCCAGGTAACGTTCAACCAGGGGACGTATGGTATCGAGGTCGAAACTACCCACGAAGTTGAACGCGAAGTCGCCGGCATCGGCAAAACGGTCCTCGTAGAAGGCGAGCGACCGCTCCAGATCGGTTTCCTCGAGCATTTGTGCGGTCAGCGGCCGCCTCCTGAGATGGTCTTGCGTGGTGATCCGGTTCCAAGCATCGCGGAACAGTCTCCCCACAGTGGGACGCCGGTCCCTCAGCTCTTGCTCGCGCGCTCGCTTCCAGCCCTCGAAGGAGAACTCATCGGCCCGCGGTGCAGTGAACCTCAGGTAAATCAGCTGAAGCAGGGTCTCCAGATCGCTGGATGAGGCTTCGCCCCCCACCCCTTCTTCCCAATTGGAGAAAAAGGGCACGACGGTCACATTCCTACCAGAGAGCGCTTGACGTAGGGCAAGAGGTGTGAAGTCTCCGACACCACCCATCCTGATCGCCCGGGCAGCGGTGCGAGCCGAGACGAAGTCTTCATCGCTTGCCAGCGACGTGCCGCCCGGACTGAACCCAAGGGCGAAAACCTGGTCCGCTTGAAAATCCGTCGGCTTCAGGACAACCCTGACTCCGTTGGCCAACGTCCATACCGTGATGTCCTCCGGGTACGTGCTGGTGGCGACGATTTCCGCGCCCCGGGGGAGTTCGGCAAGATCGGTGACGCTCATGAGAGCGTCTGCCTCGGGGGCGATCGGTCCTACCCTCTTCCGGCCGGTGACCGGACCCACGAGCTCCAGGACAGTGGAGCTTTCCGTCCGCATCCGCTGCCGCATGCCCGCTGCCGGCATGCTCATGGTCATCACCTGCTCAGTCTTGGTGGCACTGCTCAGAATCAACCCGCGATCGAGGGAGAACGTGGTCGAGCCGCTCAGGCTAGCGTCGTTCAGGCTAACCGTGAACGGTAGGCCCTCCCCTCGCCCCGAGTCGTCGAGCTCAATAGTGCCTTCGTGAAGGATCAGGACCACGCGCTCGTCCGATTGATTCTCGAACCCGGTGACCGTGTGTCGGGTTTCGGAGGTCATATTGCCCCCGAACATCGGCAAGGACATCTCGGAGTGGGTGGTCCAAGAATCGCCCAAGCCTACCGGGGCCTCGGGCAACGTTCCTACCCCCCCCATGAACTCAGATACCATCCGTTCCTCGCCGAACATCGACCCGAGTTGCTCCTCCATCATGGGTGCAATCCGCGGATCCAGCCCTTCGAGCATGGCGGCGAGCATGGCATCGCCCCCCCGCACCTCGAGCATCTCGCCGAGAGGCGTCATGACGACCGTCAGGGTCCGCCCGAGCATGGCCTCCAGCGGTGCGATCATGCTGCTCTGCGGTGTGTCGGCTAGGCTCGTGTCGGGACGGTCCGAATCCCAGTCGAAGCTCGTTCCGCCCAGCTCGGTCGACATCTGCATCCGGGTGTAGGTCCAGTCGACCGTGATATTCCCGTTTGCCTCGACCTGGCGCACAGCGACCTCGAGCGTCAGGGTCTGAAGCTGGGAGGTGCGAATCGACTGCCCCATCATTTGACCGGACTCTGGGGAGCGAAGTGGGTCACCGCGGGTCAACGTGCTCTGGGTCAGGCGGTATTCCCAGGTGTCCCCGGCCTGGAATCCCCAACGAAGGAGTTCCCGTCCCCGGACCGGCCCGGGGACGGTGAGGGCCAGGGCGCGCGGTCGCGGCGGCGCCCGGTTGTATCGCCGTTGCGGTCCTCTCGCTGGAGAGAGCATCAGCTCAGCTCCCTCGATCACGAAGCGGAACGTGGTAATCTCTATTCGCCTTGTGGCGGAATCCACGACGATCATCCTGAGCCTATCACCACGATACGCGCTGTACGTGCCCAGGGTGTCAGTGCGAAATGGCCGTCGAAGATACAGGTTCCCGTCGGCGGTAAACGTCTCGAACGCGGTGCCACCAGCCGAGTGCTGATACGACCATGTGCCAACAATCGGTGGAACACCGGCCTTCAGAGTCTCCACTCGCTTCATACGACGAATTTCTTGACCGCTACCCTCATCCGTTTGAATCAGGGTGTCACCGCTGATCCGAAAGCCGTAACTGTCTTCCGATAGCTCGCCGGTGGATGCGTCCATGAAGGTCGTGATGAGACGCGCGTCCTCCACCCGGTAAGTGAAGTCAACCATCGCACCGAAGACTTGGGTCACCACGCTATCGGCGTGGAACTCCAGCGTGTTACCGATACCGCCCTGGGATCGGTCGACGGATTCCCATTTTCCCACGATACCCGCTTCCGAGAGCATACCAGGGAGGTCAAGATCCGCGATGCGCACAGGCGTCCCGCCACAGGCCCCGACGGCGAGACTGCCAATCAGCGCACCGAGGCTCAGGCCCGACCCAGCGGGTCTTTGGATGAAGGACGGTACGGCGGCGAGGGGCAGGAAGCTAGGACGCGTGATCATGGGGCTACCCTCGAATCGGGAGCAAGCTGAGCATCTGGCAGTCGGCGGGGCAAAGACAAGACATAGAAGGAATCTGCTTTCCCCTATCCCAAGTATCGCCCTTGGTACTGGAGGCGTCCAGCCAGTGGGACTTCCTGGCGGAACCAATTACGGTGAGCCATACTGGTCCTGCATTTTTGAGGACTCTAGTATGAAGCGGGGTACACGGGGTCAGACGCCAAAGGTCTCGTTGTTTTTCTCAAGAAAAGCGGGCAGATCGGGGACAGAAAGAGCAAGTCAGGAAACGGGATTTCAAGGAGTAGTCCTGTAAGGGCACGGGCTTTAACGGCAAGGTGCCACCTGCAATGGGAACTAGACTGGTCAATCCAATGCAGCTGACGGGCGCGTTCGTTCAAACGGAATCCGTTGGTTTAGCCGCCAATCGAAATCGGGATGCGTTCACCATCCAGCTGGAAGCGACGGGGTCGCCCGCAGCTGATTTGCAGAGTCGTTCTATGAAAGCGATTGTCAAGGGCAGACTTCGTCACCGCTGATTGTTTGGCGTTCTTTTCCCTGGCAATCAGCCCCAACTTTTTTGAGGGCGAGGGCTTCCGGGTACGCGGGGCAGTCTTCTTCCGCATCCTTCACCTCGCTTCGACTCCCGATCCGACGGGACGAATGCAAGCGTCGCGTTCGCGCGATGCGAACCATAGTTCTATCTGAGACTCGGCACGCAGCCGGCCTGACGCTTCTTCTGGTTCTGCGAGGGGGCCTAGAGTTAGGCGAGTGCCTCGGCGTGACTGCTGGCCGGGCAGACGGATCTGTCGAGACTGCCCCTCGCACCGTCGTCCTGGATCCTGGAGCCGTGGGCGAGGTAAACTCACCCGCACCAGCGCCTCGGGGCTCCGGGTCCTAGGACGATTGTCGCGTCAACTGCGTCGCATCGTAGCACTCTCCTGTCTTCCACAGGCGCAGCGTGAGCGCTGCGATCTTGCGCGCGAGCGTCAGGCGTGCCATCTCCTCCCGCAGCCCGCGGGCCACCAGCTCATTGTAAAAGTCCTGCAGCGGACCGGGCCGCGCCGCGGCGGCCGGCGCCGGACCGGCTGGCCCACTACGAACGTATGATCGGCACCGGAGCAGGTCACCACGGCCAGCCCCGCATAGGCCCACAGATTCCGTTTGGTACGAAAGCGCCAGGGCGTTGCCATCGTGGCCAGGAGCAGCGCGACACGCACGGGCCCGTAGAACGGGATCGCCCCAAGCACGGGCCACGGGCGAGGTGCTGGGCCGCTACCAGCGTCGGACGGCGGAGATCGACGACCTCTTGGCCAGTGCGTACGTGAACGGTGTGTCGCACCGGAAGGCCGGCGAGCTCACCGAGGCCTTGTTGGGGGAGCGCGTCTCCCGGTCAACGGTGAGCCGTGTGGCGAAGCGGCTGGATGCCGAGGTGGAGGCGCTGCAGCGGTCGCCGATCGATGGCGAGCATCCCTATCTGTACCTGGACGCCACGTTTGTGAACGCGCGGTGGGCGCGAAAGGAGCGGAGGAGGGACTCGACTCGAGCCGAAACGAGGCGAGAGCGAGCAAGCGCGGCGTAGCCGCGCGAAGTCCGTCAATCATGACCGCATACAAAGCCCGCGAGCCCCTACTGGACTCGCGGTTCGCAACGGATAGCGGAGGAGGGACTCGAACCCCCGACACGCGGATTATGATTCCGCTGCTCTAACCAGCTGAGCTACTCCGCCACATGCCCACCGCTCTTCCGCCCCCCAACGGTACCACCCACCTCACCCAACC
>JADFMD010000237.1 GCA_022564055.1 Gemmatimonadota bacterium | reverse complement strand
CCTAAGGGAAAGGTTGCTGTCCCAGGCGAAAACGGCTGTGGGGAATATTACGGGACCGTCTGTGGGGATTCCCTCCATGTCCCTCAGGAGGTTGGGAGGTACTGTGTGGACGAGAGAAGGCCGGATTTCCGATTGGACCCGATCGATCAGGTCGTCTGCGTGAACAGAGACCGCACGGTCGAGGCGCGGGCCTTCGAGTCAGCCAATTAGGTCGATTAATCTTACTATAGCCTGCGAAGAGCGCCTAGCGCCCAATTGACCCGTCGTCGTTCAGGAAGAAACCATCTTTCTCATCAAGAACCACAGGTTTGCTGGTCTCTCGGCCAACCGCCTCATATACCACGGGAACCAGGCCGTCCCGTAGCTGATCAGTACTTCGACCTTGTAACCCTCCGCGGCCAACTCCTTTTGTCGGGCGGTCCCAATGCCATACAGCATCTGGAACTCCAAATCGCCACGGGCGATCCCACGCTCTGCGGCCTCCTCCTCGATCCCCCGAATGAGCCGCTCGTCGTGCGTCGCGAACGCCGCTCGCACGCCTCCCCGGCGCACTTCGTCGAGAAGTGTTTTCGCCAGCTCGAAGTAGTTCCGGTCGACATCCTTCTTCCGGGGGAACGCGACCTCCACAGCCTCGGTGTATGCACCCTTCACGAGCCGGATCGAAGGGTCGATCGGGAGCAAGGCGGCGACATCCTCGGCCGTCCGGTAGAGGTAAGCCTGGAGAGAGATACCGGTGTTCATATGCCGCGAACGCACGGCTCGGTACAGGTCGAGCGTTTGGTCGACGTAGCCGCTGCCCTCAACGTCCATCCAAACGAATTGCCCGCGCTCCTCGGCTGTGCCCAAGATGCTCTCGAGGTTGGCGGCTGCCACGTCGGGCCCGATGTCGATTCCGAGCTGTGTCAGCTTCACGGAAATTTCCGCCTCCAACTCCCGGTCCGCGATTTCCTTCAACACGGCCTGGTAATGTCGGGCGACATCGGCGGCTTCATCCGCTTCCGTCACATTTTCCCCCAAAAGAGTGAGCACGGACGTGATTCCTGACGCGCTCAGCCTCACGGCCGCTTCGATCGCGGCCTCGAGCGTCTCCCCCGGCATGAAGCGCCTTAAACTCAGTCTCACGGGTGTCGGTCCCCGCCCCAATGGGAATGGCTCGCGTTCATCGTCTCTCCCCCGTGTCATGCCGTACTCTTATAAGACCGCTCGTCTGACCGTCTCAAGGGAAAGGTTGCTGTCCCAGGCGAAAACGGCTGTGGGGAATACTACGGGACCGTCTGTGGGGATTTCCCTCCATGTCCCTCACCACCCATGAGGACACGTGGTGGACCTAGACGGTAATCTTCAGGGGGTTCATCGTCACGGTGGGCTTCATCACGACGGTAGGGGGGACTTCTGTACCGATCCCCGAATCGAGGGGCCTATGGGATCCCATCCCGAAAGGCGGACGTTACTCTAGCCGCGATTCATCTCGCGAACCGGCCAGTTGTGTAACCTGTCGGAGCATGCTGCGAACGGCCCGCAGGAATATGTGCAGCACCGCGCCGGCGATCGTGGGGTTGTGGTGCAAGAAGGGCCGGAGACGCTTCGGCGCGGAGAGTACCCACCGGCGCACGGGAAGCGGTGGAAAAGACGTGATCGACGAGATGGGCTGCGGTCTCGACCATGCGGCGGGCGTTGCAGGACGGACACACGCCGCGGCCCGTGCAACTGAGCGCTCGTGAGCGGATCGGCCTCCTAGAGGAAGTGTGACGGTTTGACAGGCTGTGCAGCCGACCCGGGCCGGGAGATTCCCCACAGCTGCCCGTGGGAGGATCCCGACATCACCACCATGATCGGCGACGCTATCGTGGAGTCGTAGGGCCGGAACACCGAAGAACCAGCCTGACCGGAGGCATTCTCGATGCGAACGACATGGACAACTCTGATGATGGGCGCCCTCGCCCTCCTCCTGGTCGCGGCGCCCCTCGTGGCGCATCACGTCTTTAGCGCGGAGTTCGACCGAAACGCGCCTATTCGGCTCACGGGCCCGGTCGTGCGGCTCGAGTGGCTGAACCCGCACTCGTCGATTCACCTCGAGATAACGAATCTGGATGGCACCAAGGACGTCTGGGTGGTCGAGGCTGGCTCGCCCTACGTGCTCCAGCGTCGCGGGCTCCGCCGTGAGTGCCTGGGCATCGGCACGGTGCTCACCGTCGACGGCGACAAGGTGCAGCGCGAAGTGATCCGCGCCGGCGTCTTCTCGGTCATATCGGAAGGGGAGTACCTGGTCTGGGACACGGAAATTCAGACGATCCGCGAACTCAACCGCCAGCCCCCGGCCCGCTACCTCGAGACCGTGGCCCCTTACCAGGAGAACGACGAAGGCGGGTTTGCTGTCTTGGCGATTGACCCTTCCCGCGGCTCCCTGCTGATCGCCCTGCTCGATTCGCCGAGCCCGACTGAGCGCGTCCAG
>JADFMD010000236.1 GCA_022564055.1 Gemmatimonadota bacterium | reverse complement strand
GTCGGTAAAAAGAGATCCTCCTTGGGGGGTGATCCGGCGAACCTGTTCAGGCTCTCCAACGGCCGGCTGAACTCATAGAAGACCTTTCCAGAGCCCGCACCACCGACTTTTGCGTTGGCTACCACACTTTGGCCGGAGCCATCATCGCCCTGCGTGTCGGGGTCACCACACAGGCTGCTGGAGTTGTTCCCCACGCACTGCTGTGTGAAGTGCCAGTCGACGGGCCCCGTCAGGTCACCGAAGTCGAGGACCAACAGGTCGTCACCCGCCGCCGGTACGCCGTCGCCGTTGAAACTCTCAACCAGGTTGATGAAGATCTTGTTGCCCAAGTCGTTGGTTTCCACCTCGAGGGCGATGAATAGCGTGTTCCCGTCGTCATAGGTGTAGAGCCACGCGTTGTTGGTTGTGCTGACGTGCCCTGAAGGAGGAGGAGGGCCTGCTGCAGCTGAGGCTCAGGAGCTTCTAGAGGTCCGCCGCTCCAGCGAGCCAGCCGGTGCTTCCGTCCGGAGACTGGACGTAGAGGAAGCCCTCGTAGCTCCCCAGCACGGCGACCTCTGTGCCGGCGGCCACGTCTTCCATCACGGGCGCGATGGGGCTCGGGGAGCTGAACAAGGCAGATGCGCTCTCGATGAACTGGTTTCGGAGGGGCTGAGCGACGGCCTCGGTCAAGCGGGCGGCGACGAATCCGTCCTGACCATTGGGAAGCCGGACGCGGTACCAGGATCCTGAGGCTGCGAGCACACGCAGCGGTGTGGACTCCTCGAGCTCAGCAACGACCTTCGCGCGCCTGCTGGGCCCCTCTCTCAGGCGAATGCCCTCGCTGATCGTGCGGGTCCACTTGCCGAGGTGCTCCAGCGGGGCGGAGGCGTCCGGCAGCGTCTGCGACGGGTGGAACAGATAGTACCACGGATCGACGGCGCCGCGGCTATAGACGCTGAAGTGCAGGTGGGGCGGCGTGGTCCGGGCGTTGCCGGTGTTCCCCACGAATCCGAGGAGCGTACCTCGCTCGACCTCCATCCCGTTGCGTACGACCTGACTGTCGAGGTGGGCGTAATAGACCCGTTGCTGCCCCTCCGAGTCACGGACCCATATGACCTTGCCACCGACGGATGTGGTTCTCACCCTATAAACACGGCCGTTGGTCGCCGACAGCACCGGCGTTCCACGCGGCGCGAAGATGTCGACGCCACGATGACCTCGCCTGCCACCGTCCCGGGAGTCGCCGAAGAAGCTCAAGATCGCTCTCGTGTCCCGCTCCGCCACGGGAAACGCGATCGACGCGTCCACACGAAGCGCGATCCGATACCGGCCCCCGCGCAGGAGCTCCGGTTGAAGCCGCACGACGTATTCGGCTCGCCGCGTGGAGACGTATTCGAGCCCCTCGGAGTGAAACTCGGCGGACAGGACCGGAAGGGGACTCTGGGAGGCATCCTCAGGCATCCGGTACACGTCGATGAAGAACCGGAACGGATTGCCTCCGTCCAGATTCGCATCGATGGACAGCCGTTGGCCGCGCCTCAACTCGACGCGGTAGCTCCGGGCCTCGGGCGTCTCGGCGAACAGGAAGCCCTCCTCTTCGAACGGAAGGGTAACCGTGGGAGCGTTCCTAAGAGATCGCACCGCGGCACTGACCCACTGCGCACCGAGCGCGGTTTCGGCGAGGTTTACGGCACGCAGAGATTCCAGGTAGGCTTCGTGAGGGGTCTGGTCACGAAGCCCATTCCGGATCTGATCGACCTGATCGCACCCGCTCAGCGAAAGAACGGCCAGGCAGGCCCACGCCGTCCATCCGGACAACGGGGCATTCACGTTTTGCAGAAACCTCACAAAAGACTTCATTTGTTTCCCAACCTCAACTCTTTACTACCTTCAACAACGAACCGGCTATGGAAATCAATCGGACGACCGGTAAGTTTCGCCCCACACTACAACAATTCAACCATTATGGCGAAATTCCTATAACTTCGGACCTTCTTCTCCACCCACGGTAGATCCCTTGGTACGTATCGCTGAAATCGAATCCGGCAGTATCGCCGAAGAGCTCCACCTGGAGATCGGTACGCGTATCATCCGGATCAACGGTGAACGGGTCCGCGACGGCATCGACCTCACGTTCCTGCTGGCCGACACGACCCTCGAGCTGGAGACGGTGAGCCCCGAGGGCGAGGCGGCCACTTACGAAATCGTGCGGGAGCCGGGGGATCCGGTGGGGATCATCCCCGCCCCCGACGTGATTCGGGAATGCGGGAACAAGTGCGTCTTCTGTTTCATCGACGGCAATCCCAAGGACGTCCGCGAGACCCTGTGGCTGCGCGACGACGACTTTCGCCTCTCGTTCACGTACGGGAGCTACGTGACGCTGACGAACCTGGGGCCGAAGGGGATGGAGCGCCTGGTGGAACAGCGCATCAGTCCCCTCTACGTGAGCGTCCACGCCACGGAACCCGAGGTCCGGGTCCGACTCTTGGTC
>JADFMD010000103.1 GCA_022564055.1 Gemmatimonadota bacterium | reverse complement strand
AGGATCTCGCCCGAGGTCTCGGCAAGGTTCTTGCCGTGCTCGCGGGTCAGCTCTCGCGCCAAGTCCTCCCGATGTTCGTCGAGCAGCGCCTTCAGGCGGAACAAGACCCGCACGCGCTCCATGGCAGGTGTCGCCCGCCAGGCCGGGAACGCTTCCTTCGCCGCCGCCACCGCGGCATTCACGTCGTCGCGAGTCGAGAGCGGCACGCGTCCGAGGAGCTCCCCGGTGCCCGGGTCGTGGACCGGGAGCGCGTCGGATGTCGATGACCGGATCCACTCTCCTCCGATGAAGTTGGGAATCGGGAGTTCGACGTCGTCGGTCGAGCGACTCTGGGCAGTTTCACTCACGGCGATGATGGCTCCTCGGTCCGGTGCAGTTTTGGGTCGAGTCGGTGCAGGTCTGGGTCAAGCTGGAGCGATCAGCCGGCCCCCGACAGGAGTGAGTGGCGGAGGCCGCCCTGTCAACAGCGTGACTCCACGTGAGACGGCAGCATGACATTCACCGCCATACCCTCGGGGCCGGCTTTCGAAGGTCGATCAGGAGGGTCTATGTTGCCGGCGTCACACGTTGCCGGGGTTACCCGTTGCGGGCGCTATATGTTGATGGCTTTACACGCCGTGCACGACTCGTCGACCAGGACGTCGCATCACCAGAACGATGGAGAAGCCAACCATGTACAAGGGTCAGGATCGCGATCTCGGGATGCACCGGGATATCACCCGACGCAACTTCGTCAACGGCGTGGGGGTTGCCGTGACGGGGTCGCTGCTCGCACCCGGCTGGCTCACGGCACTCGAGGGCACGCCTTTTGGGTCCCAGGTGCAGGAGTACTATCCACCGGCCCGGACCGGAATGCGCGGAAGTCACGCCGGTTCGTTCGAGGTCGCCCATGCGCTCCGTGATGGGAACACCTGGACCGATGTCGCCGACACGGGTGAGCACTACGACCTCGTGGTGGTCGGGGGGGGGCTGAGCGGGCTCTCGGCGGCCTACTTCTTCCTTACGTCGGCGGGCCCCGGCGCACGTGTGCTCGTCCTCGACAACCACGACGACTTCGGCGGCCACGCCAAGCGGAACGAGTTCACCTACCGAGGCCGCACGCTACTGCTGAACGGCGGCACCTCGAACCTCGAGTCCGTGAACCACTTCAGCACCGTCGCCAGGACACTCCTCGCTGCGATCGGCATCGACCTGGAAAGGGCGAACGCCGCCTCCAGAGCGAGCCGAGAGTTCTACCGGTCCCTGGGCCTCGGTAACGCCACGTTCTTCGCGAAAGAGTTGTTCGGTGAGGATCGGCTCGTGATGGGCCGGCCTGGAAGGGGATTCGGGGGGAGTCCGGGCATCGACTGGGCCGATTGGCTCGCGCAGACCCCCCTGTCCGCCGAAGCGCGCAGGGACATCGCACGCCTCTACGACGACGGTGCGAACCCGGATTACTTGCCCGGACTGTCGGATGGGGACAAAAAGGAGCGGCTGGCCCGGATCAGCTATCGCGACTTCCTCCTCGACTTGATCAAGGTCCACCCCGATGTGATCCCGTTCTTCGATGACCGCCCGAAGGGCCTCTTTTGCGTGGGCATCGACGCGTATCCGGCGCTCTATGGATGGGCCGAGGGGTACCCCGGGTTCCAGGGGATGAACCTCGAGCCTCTCTCCCGCGTGGGCCCCCTCGCCCACATCGGGGGCGGACAACACGGTCGCGAGAACGAGTTTGATGGAGGACCGACCATCGACCTCCCCGACGGGAACGCGACGGTGGCCAGGCTCCTGGTCCGGGCCATGATCCCCGACGCGCTTCCGGGGACTTCGCTGGAGGACTCGATCATGTCGCGCCTCGCGTACGACCGGATCGACCGCGAGGGCTCCGACGCCCGGATTCGACTCAACAGCACGGTGGTCTCCGTCCGGCACCTGGGCGATCCGGACGCGGCCCGCGAGGTCGAGATCACCTACGTGCGCGGAGACAAGGCCGAGAAGGTACGGGCGGATCACTGTGTGATGGCGTGCTACAATGGGGTCATCCCGCACCTCGTCCCCGAGTTGTCCGCCGAGCAGGGGGCGGCGCTCATGTATGGCGTCAAGATGCCCATCGTCTACACCAGCGTCCTCATTCGCCAGTGGACGGCGTTCACGAACCTGGGCATCTCAGGCGCGAGCGCTCCGGGGATGTACCACACCGGAGTCAGCCTGGGCCGGTCCGTGCAGCTCGGCGACTACCGACCCTCCAGATCGCCCGACGACCCGATGGTCCTGCACATGACCAGGACGCCCTGCGCCCCGGGCCGGCCGAAGAAGGAGCAGCATCGGATTGGAAGAGCCGATCTGTTGGCCACGACGTTCGAGACCTACGAGCGCAAGATCCGGGATCAGATCGGTCGAACCCTCGAGGGTGGGGGCTTCGACCCCGCCCGGGACATCGAAGCCATCACCGTGAATCGCTGGCCGCACGGCTACGCCTACAGCTACGACACCTTGAACGACCCCATCGAGTGGGCGCTGTTCGACCCCGACGATCGGCCCTGCGTGATCGGGAGGCGGCGATTCGGTCTCATTTCCATCGCCAACTCCGACGCGGCCGCCACGCCCCATACCGACGCGGCGATCGACGAGGCGCACCGTGCGGTCCGGGAGCAGCTCACCGTTCGAAGCCGGGCCCGGCGCAGCCGCACCAGGGTGAGGGCCGCGTCGACATCGAGGGAGTGACCCTTGCTCCCATTTAACCTTCGTCGAGCTACCCTTCGCGGATTGGTCCTCGTCCTCGTGGCCTCGTCCGTCGCTTTTTCGACCGCTTCGGCCCAGTCCAAGCCCAGGGCCAGAGACCTCGGCGTCCCGTTCGCGGGCAACCCCGGACCCAACAACGCCATCACCGACGTGGCCGGCGTTCGCGTGGGCCATACGACGCTCATCCGCGGACAAGGTGAGCTTCGGGTCGGTGAGGGGCCGGTCCGCACCGGCGTTACGGTCATACTGCCGCGGGGTGACGATCCCGCCGACCCTGTCTTCGCCGGTTGGTTCGCGCTGAATGGGAACGGCGAGATGACGGGGACTACGTGGATCGAGGAGTCCGGCTTCCTGGAAGGGCCGATCGCCATCACCAATACGCACAGCGTCGGGGTCGTGCGGGACGCGATCATCGCTTGGCAGCGTGACAACGGTACCGGCTTCCAGCCCTGGTCGCTTCCGGTGGTGGCGGAGACGTACGACGGGTCGCTCAACGACATCAATGGCTTCCACGTCCAAACGGAGCACCTGGTCAACGCCATCGAGAGCGCCTCGTCCGGTCCTGTCGCAGAGGGCAACGTGGGGGGCGGCACCGGAATGCGGTGCCTCGGATTCAAGTGTGGCATCGGCACTTCGTCGCGTGCGGATCTCGGCGTTGGTGATTACACGCTGGGTGTCCTGGTGCAGGCCAACTTCGGGGGAGGACGTGGGCTGACCATTGCGGGCGTCCCCGTGGGGATGGAGTTCGCACGGGAGCGGGCGAATGGCCCCGAGCCCGGAGCCGACGCCGGATCCGGAATCGATCTGGAACCGGATGGGCGCGGCTCCATCATCATCGTCGTCGCTACGGACGCGCCCCTGCTTCCGCACCAGCTCAAGAGGATCGCCCGCAGAGCCTCCCTCGGCGTGGCGCGCACGGGGGGCATCTCCGGAAACGGCTCTGGAGACATCTTCGTGGCGTTCTCCACCGCCAACGCGGCCACGGCGGCCGCTCGATCCACGATCGAGGTCACCCTCCTGAGCAATTCCCAGATCACGACGCTATTCCAGGCCACCGTGGAGGCGACGGAGGAGGCCATCATCAACGCGATGATCGCCGCGGAGACTATGGTGGGACGCGACGGCAACCGAAGCGAAGCGATCCCCCACGACCGGCTGCGTGAGATTCTGAGGGCGTATAATCGGCTCAACAATTGAGCACTTGGATCAGAGCTTGGTCGCATGGGCGACTTGGCCCCGCTCTTGCTTAGCTTACGGCCCAGCACCTCCTTCACTCGAGCCACCTACCAAACGCCCTATGACTCCGGAAACCCATTTCACACCTCTGAGCCGCAATGGCCTGCTGCTGCTCGTCGCCCTCATTGGCGCTCTTCCTTTCCCCCTGTCCGCGCAGGTCAACGTGGAGGCGCTCCGGCAAGAGAATCCTCCGCTCGGATACTCGGGCACCTTCGGTGGCGATTTGACCATACGGACGGGAAACGTGGATCTGGTCCAGGTCGGTCTGAATGCACGCCTCTACAGGGTCAGGGAATCGGTAACCAGGTTGATCGTAGGAAACGCGGGGCTCGGCCTGCAGGGTGGGAGCCGCTTCGCATCGTCGGGTCTTTTCCATTATCGCGAGACCTATCAGCTCAACGATCTGATCTCACCCGAGTGGTATGCGCAATGGAACTACGACCGGCCTCAACTCCTCAACTTCAGAGCCGTCACAGGAGGCGGGGTCCGGACCTCCTTCGCCAGGGGGGATTGGGGACAGTTCGGCATGGGCGCTGCTCTTATGCTGGAACACGAACGACTGGCCCTTCCCGATACCGCGGTTCACCCCGATCAAACGACGACGTTCCGGGGAAGCTACTTTCTCACGCTGCGCCTGGTACCCAGCGAGCGGCTCGTGATCACGTCCACGACCTATCTACAACCCGCGATCGGCGACCTGGGTGACCTTCGGACACTCGCAAATTTTCAACTTGCCACTTCTGTGACGGATGAGTTGGATCTCACGGTATCCTTCGATCTCCGATACGATAGCAGGCCACCCGATGATATCAGCGCGCTGGATACGAATTTGAAGACGGGGCTCAGGTACAGGTACTGAGGCACACCCGTCGATTGGCGCCATCACCCCCGCAACCATAGGCTAGGTCATGCTAGAACCCCGGCCCATCCTATATGTCTGACCGGATTTGGACCCGACGGGGGGTCGTAACGACCCTCGCAGCCGCGGCGGCGGGTGTCCCGTTCCTACCGCGTGGACGCAGCCGCGGTGGTAGTAGCGGAGAGGTGGTCCTTCGCTTCACCTCCCACGTGCCCCAGTCGCACGGCTTTGTCCCCGTTTTCACCCGCTTCTACCAAAGAGTGGAGGAGGAGACCCAGGGTCGTCTCCGCATCGAGCCCATGTGGAATGGGCTCCTCCATGGGCCCCTGGACGGGTTCAAGGCATGCGTCACCGGGCTCACCGACTACACGCACGGCTATGTCACGTACCAACCGGGCAGCTTCCACCTCATGCATGGGCTCCAACTCCCGTTCATCTTCCCGAACGCTCCCGTGGCCTCGCTCGTTGCGGAGGAAATCTACCCGCGGTTCCTCAAGTCGGAGTACGAGGCGATGGGCGTCTACCTCGCCACTTGCGACTCCACGTCCCCCTATCAGGTCATCTCCAGGGAGCCGGTGCTGACCCTCGAGGATCTTCGTGGGCTGAAGATCCGCGCCACGGGTGGCATCGTGGCCGAGATCTATCGTGATTTGGGGGCCGTCCCCGTGGTCATGGCAGCCGCCGAGGTTTACCCCGCGTTTCAGCGGGGCATCATAGACGCGGTGTCCCTGGGAGTGCCGGACATCGCCTCCTACCGCCTCCAGGAGATCGGGAAATTCCTTACCCGTGTGAACCTGAACGTCACCGTGCTCCAGTACGCGCTCAACCGGCGTTCCTTCGACGCGCTTCCGGACGACCTCCGCCGCCAGTTCTCTGACCTGCTCCGCATCCGGAGCCAGATGTGCGCTCAGGACTACTATTCCGGCCCGGTCGAAGAGGAGGCCTATGCAGAGCTCCGGGCCGGCCGATGCGAGATCATGGACCTCGAGCCGGACGAAAGAGAGAGGTGGCGCGAGGCCCTCCTACCACTCAGGGACCGATTCATCGCGGAGAACGAGGCGGAGGGGCGTCCGGCGACGGAGATGCTGGAAGAGATGGAGAGGTTGTCCGCACTGTACTCCCCGTTGACCCGAGAAGAGATCATGACGAGAGTGACCGAGAACCCGATCCAGGGCCTCATCGACTTGTGAGGGGTCCACTGGCGCTCCTGGATGCCGCGCTGGAGGGCGTGGACGTCTGGTCCGACCGGGTCTCCAAAGCGCTCTACCGCGTGGCGGTCGACGCAGCGCTCCCTGCTCTCATGCTGATCGTCACCCTGGACGTGGTCCTCCGGTACGTGTTCAACGCCCCCCTCCCGTGGGGCAGAGACGTCAATGGATTGCTCCTCCTAATCACCATTTTCTCGGCTCTGCCTCACGCATGGGACCGGGGATACCACATCAGGATGGAGGTGTTCTACAACCGACTCCCGGGGCGGGCTCGTAACTTGGCGGACGTGGCCACGGCCGCGGCCGGAATCCTCTTTTTCGGCTTGATGGGGATCCAGGCACTTCGGTTCACAACCTATATGGCGGCCACCGGCGAGACGGGAGAGGATCTCTTGCTACCCTTTTGGCCGTTCATGGCCTATATGGGGTTCTGCTCCCTGGTGTTGGCGGCCCGGCTGATAGGGAATCCGAGCGGGGAAGAACAGATCGGGCTCGGAGCTGAGGCGCCTCGCACGGTCCCCGACGGTGAGGTGCAGTAATGCTCACTACCGTCGGGATCTTGGCTGTATTGCTCCTGCTTTTTCTCCTCCTTCTCGGTGTACCCATCGCCTTCGCCATGGGAGCCGCCGGGCTCATGGGGATTCTGGTCCTGGAGGGCCCCGCCGCGGCCATGGCGCAGGCCGCCCTGGTACCCTGGGCCGAAGGACGGAGCTTTGTCCTGGTCACCATCCCGCTGTTCGTGCTCATGGGGCAACTCGTCTTTCACACGGGGTTGGCCACAGAGCTCTACGACGGTCTTCGGGCGTGGATCGGATGGGTCCCCGGGGGCATGGCCATCACTTCCGTTCTGGCCTGCGGCGCGTTCGGTGCCGTCACCGGCTCGAGCATCGCCACGGTGGCGACCATGGGCGCGATCGTGATGCCCGAGATGAAACGCTTCGGGTACGACCAACGCCTGGCCACCGGAGCGCTAGCGGCCTCCGGAACCCTGGGAATCCTGATCCCCCCCAGCGTCATCTTCATCTTCTACGGGGTGATGACGGAGACCTCGATCGGCGCTCTCTTCATCGCGGGGATCCTCCCGGGAATCCTCACGGCGGCCATGTTCTCAGCCATCATCTACGTCCGGTGCGTCTTCCACCCGGCGCTCGGCCCTCCGGGACCGGTCGGTAGTTGGCAGGAACGGCTCGACGCGGTGAAACGATTGGGGCCGATCCTCGGTCTCTTCGTCCTGGTCATCGGAGGCATTTACGGGGGGATCTTCACCCCCACTGAAGCAGCCGGCGTTGGGTGCGGCGGCGTCCTGCTCGCGGCCCTTCCCCGACGTAGGCTGAATCTTCAGGCCGTCCGCAAGGCCCTGGCGGACACCGTCCTCATCAGTGTCATGCTCCTCGCCATCATCGTTGGAGGCTACGTTTTCGCCCGACTCATGGCGGTGACAGGGCTGACTGAGTCGATCGTGGAAGTCCTCGTGCAGCTGGAGCTGGGCCGAGCCGGTTTTCTTTTCCTTCTCGTCCTGCTCTACCTCGTGCTCGGCGCGATGCTCGACGTCTTCGGCATGTTGGTGCTCAGCATCCCCTTCGTGATGCCGGTGGTCCTGGAACTGGGCATCGACCCCGTCTGGTTCGGTGTTTTCGTAGTGATCATGGCCGAGGTGGCCCTCGTCACACCCCCGATCGGGGCCAACGTATTCGTGATGCGCCGGATCGCGCCCGACGTTCCCATGGAGGACATCTTCATGGGGGTGGCCCCCTTCGTTCTAGGGGAGTTCGTGGTGATCCTGCTACTCGTCCTCTTTCCCGCGATCGCTCTCTGGCTGCCTAGCTTGATGCCCTAGGGCGCGCTCGAACTGGACTCGAACGCGGCCCCACGCTCGATGAACCCCTGCACCTCTTCCTCGGTGTAGCCCAACTCAGCCAGGATTTCGCTGGTGTGTTCACCCGCGCTTGGGGGCGGTCGATCGCCTCGGGGCCTTTCACCGTCCACGCGCAGGGGCAAGGCCACCTCCTGGTAGTTGGCGATCTCGGGATGAGAAGCCATGGGCAGTAATCCGGCCTCGACCACCTGCGGATGCGCGGCCACCTCCGCCATGTTCTGGATGGGCGAGCACGGAACCGCATGGTCGTGCATGAGCTCGAGCAGGTCCTCGGTGCTGTACCGTTTGGTCTGGCTTTCGAGAAGCTCCGAAAGCTCGGCTCGATTTTCCACGCGGTCCCGGTTGGTGAGAAAGCGGGAATCTTCGGCGAGCTCACTGAGCCCGAGGGCGTCGCACAGTCGAACGAAAATCCTGTCGCTCCCGCCCGAGATCATCACGCTCCCATCCGCGGTCCGGTACGCCTGATACGGTACGATGGAGTCCATGGCCGACCCCATCGGGCCCGGTACCTGGCCGGTGGCGAAGTAGCCTATCAGGTGATACGAAACCCATCCGACGGCGGTATCGAGGAGCGCCGCGTCCAGTTTGGCACCGCGGCCCGTCGCCTCTCGGGTGCGTAGCGCACTGAGGATCGCGATGGTGGCCCACATACCGGTACCGAAATCCACCACGGATCCCCCGACTCGGGCGGGCGGTGTCTCCGGATGGCCGGTCACGGACATGATCCCGGAGAAGGCCTGCATGAGTGGATCGTATCCGGGAAGCTCCCGCAACGGACCGCGATCACCGTAGGCGCTGATCGACATGTAAATGATGTCCTCCCGGAGCGCCCGGATCGACTCGTAGTCGTACTCCAGCCGCTCCGGCACGCCAACACGTGCCGACTGGACGAGGACGTCGGATTCGCCTGCGATGCGATGAAGGATCTCCCGCCCCTCAGCTTTCTTGAGATCCAGGATGACGCTTCGTTTGTTGCGGTTCGCCGACAAGAAAAGGGTGCTGTCAGCCCCCCAGAAAGGCGGCCCCCAGGCCCTTCCCGGGTCACCACCGGGTGCCTCCACCTTGATTATGTCCGCCCCGAGGTCTCCCAGGATCTGAGCACAGAGGGGTCCAGCGAGATTCTGGGTCAGATCGCAGACCCGCACGTCACGCAGGGACGGAGTCACGGAGCGACCTCGGGCGTCGTCAGAGTCGACCTTTGACGGATTCACTAAGCGACCTCAAACAGGCCCGCGGCGCCCATCCCTTTGGCTACGCACATGGTGCACACTACATACTTGGCTCCCCTGCGCTTCCCTTCGATCAGGGCATGCCCGACCATTCGGGCGCCGCTCATCCCGAACGGATGGCCTATGGAAATGGCACCACCGTTCACGTTCAAACGGTCGGGCGGAATGCCCAGCTTATCCCGACAGTAGACCGCCTGGGAAGCGAACGCTTCGTTGAGCTCCCAGAGATCGATCTGGTCCATCGTCAAGCCGAACCGTTCCAGCAAACGTGGTACGGCATAAACGGGCCCGACGCCCATCTCATCCGGCTCACATCCCGCGACCGTATATCCCCGAAAAATGCCGAGAGGCTCGATGCCTCGTTCCTGGGCCAAATCAGAGTCCATCACGACGCAAGCCGACGCACCATCCGAAAGCTGGCTCGCGTTCCCTGCGGTCACGCACTTGTCTTCGCCGAGAACCGGCTTCAAAGCGGCGAGCGCTTCCAGGGTCGTTTCGGGTCGGTTCCCCTCGTCCTGGGTGAGCGTCACCCATTCGTAGGGCGCCTCGCCGGTTTACTGTTCG
>JADFMD010000235.1 GCA_022564055.1 Gemmatimonadota bacterium | reverse complement strand
ACGCAAAGTCGCGCTGAAGGTCTTGAAGCCGGAATTGGCAGCCGTGGTCGGTGCCGAACGGTTCCTGGCCGAGATCAAGACAACGGCCAACCTCCAGCATCCGCACATCCTGCCGTTGCATGACTCCGGGGAGGCCGACGGGTTCCTGTTCTACGTCATGCCCTACGTGGAAGGCGAAACCCTCCGCGACCGGATCGACCGCGAGAAACAACTTCCCGTGGATGAGGCGGTGGCTCTCGCCTCGAAGGTCGCCGGTGCGCTCCACCACGCGCACGAACACGGGGTCATCCACCGCGACATCAAACCGGGCAACATCCTGCTCCAGGACGGCGAGCCCGTGGTGGCCGATTTCGGGATCGCTCTCGCTGTGGGAGCTGCTGGGAGTAACCGACTGACGGAGACGGGCCTGAGTCTGGGCACGCCGTATTACATGAGCCCCGAGCAGGCGACTGGGGATCAGGCGGTGGGTGCCTCCACCGACACCTATGCTTTGGGGTCCGTTCTGTACGAGATGTTGGTCGGAGATCCGCCCTATCCGGGGAGTACGGCTCAAGCGGTGCTCGGCAAGATCATCGCGGGCAAGCACATCTCGGCGACGGAGGAGCGTCCATCGGTTCCGGCCAACGTGGACGCCGCCCTCCGTTGTGCCTTGGAGAAGCTGCCGGCGGATCGGTTCACTTCGGCTCAGGATTTCGTGAGGGCGCTGGCAGATCCTGGGTTCCGGCACGGCGAGACGATGGAAGCCCTAGCGGGTGCGCAAGCGGGACCATGGAATCGGCTGGCCGTGGCCATGGCAGCGCTCGCCGCAGTGTTCGGCGCGGTTGCGGGGTGGTCACTCCTTCGTCCGGAGGCCTCTCAGGTCGTGCAGCGGTATTCCCTGGCGCTGGAGGAGTTCAGCGGCCCCCGCGTTTTCGACGTGTCCCGCGATGGTTTGACGATGGTGTTCAGGCAACAGAACGCGAGTGGCCAATTTTTGCTCTGGCTGAGGCGTTGGGAGAGTCTCACGGCTACGCCCATACCGGGGACCGTAGGCGGTAGTAACCCGGTCATCTCTCCGGACGGGGAGGAGGTGGCGTTTATCGCCCAAGGCGAGCTCAAGGTCACGCCGCTGCGGGGGGGCGTGGAGCGCCTTTTGGCTGGGTCTGCCGTGTGCTGTCCGCGTTGGGGACCCGACGGCTACGTGTACTACTCGCCCATCGGGCGGGGCGTCAGTCGTGTGCCTGCAGCCGGTGGTGCTGTGGAGGAGGTCACGACACGGGGCCAAGCTGAGGGTGCGCACGGCTGGTTCGAGGTGCTTCCAGGTGGGGACGTGGCGGTTTTCAGCATGTGGGGTGGGCAGCCCAGGATCGAGGCCATGCGCTTGTCCACCGGGGAACGGACGGTTCTCACGCCAGGTCTAAAGCCGTACGTGATGCCGACGGGACACCTGGTCTTCGCCTCGGTGGACGGCCAAATCCTCGCGGCAAGCTTCGACCCCGACGCGATGGAGCTGGGCACACCCGTCCCCATCGTCGAGGGGATCATGTTTACCACCAACCAGTCTCCGCTCTTCAGCGTGTCGCAGACGGGGACTCTCGTGTATTGGTCCGGCCAATCGGACACCGAGCTGACCCCCGTGTGGGTGGACCGCGCTGGAAGGGTCCAGGAGATCGATCCGACGTGGAGCGTGGTCGGGACCCCCCTCACTGCCAGTCTCGCTCTCTCTCCGAATGGAGACCGCCTCGCACTGTCGATCCAGGACCCGGGGGGTACGACCGACTTGCAGGTGAAGCAGTTGGACACTGGACCCCAGCAACGGCTCACCTTCGAGGGAGCGATCAACCGCAGACCTACGTGGTCACCCGACGGGCGGTTCGTGACCTTTCTGTCGAATCGCGCCGATCAGTACGATATCTGGACGAAGCGAGCGGACGCGAGCGGAGACGCACGGCTGGTTTTGGATTGGGAGCAGCCGATCAACGAGGTCCTATACTCCCCGGACGGCCAGTGGCTGATTTTTCGTGACGCGCCCGACGATATCTACGGGGTTCCGCTGGCAGGGGACAGCGTCCCTGTCGGGCTGGTGACAACGGAGTTCAGCGAACGCTACATCACTCTCTCGCCCAATGGTCGCTGGCTCGCCTACGTGTCTGACGCCGGGGGTCGAGAGGAGGTCTATGTCGTTCCGTTCCCGGACGCGGGTTCGGCTCTCACGAACGTCTCGACGAACGGAGGGACCGAGCCCTTGTGGGCACATAGCGGTGATGAGCTGTTCTATCGAAATGAGGCCAACCAGCTGGTGTCTGTGGAGGTCAACGCCGACGCTTCGTTCGAGGTCGTGCAGGAAGAGGTGCTGTTCTCCATGGCCGACTACCTCTCCGCGGACGGTTACCGGGAGTATGACGTGAGCCCCGACGATCAACGATTCGTGATGTTCCGGACCGGTGAGCAGGGTGCCGTCGAACTCATCGTCGTCCAGAACTGGCTAGAGGAACTAGAGGC
>JADFMD010000102.1 GCA_022564055.1 Gemmatimonadota bacterium | reverse complement strand
AGGCGTCTCCGCCGCCTAACGTCTCTGCGATTCTGCTGCGCGGCTAATGTGGTGACCGCAAGCGTAGCGCGCGAGGGGGAAGGTTGCCGCGACTGCAGCAATCGCTTGTAAGGCCGCAGCTTGGCCGCGTCGCTCAATTACGGGGCGGCCGCAACTCGTCCGGATCGAAGACCCAACCGCCCTTGATCACCCGCCAGATGCGCTGCGTGTTCTTGATGTCCTCCAACGGATTGGCATCGAGCAACACGATGTCGGCCAGCTTGCCGGGCTCCAGCGTGCCCAACTCGTCCTCGGCACCGACGGCCTCTGCCGCCTGCTGGGTGGCGATTCGCAGCACTTCAAGGGGCGAAAGCCCGGCTTGGACGAAGTTCTCCAACTCCCAGTGCAGGGCAGCGCCGTAGAAAAGCTGGCGCACACCAAGCTGGGAGTCCGTGCCTATCTGGAGAGAGACGCCGGCAGCATGTGCCGCCTGGATACTCGCAAGCCGACCGGCCAGCACGGTGCGGGTCGGGGAGCGTTGGGTCGCTCGGGGGGCTTTCCGCATCCACCACTCCGGTACGAAGGCGCGGAGCTTCGGGTCCGCCAGCCGCTCCGGTTCATCGCGCATTAGCAGGGTGGTCCCTCCAAGCGCCAGAGTTGGAGTCGCGCGTGTGCCCGCAGCGGCCAGCATCTGGTGCACGTCGTCATGAACGTTAATCAGATGTTCCAGCGTCCAGTATCCGAGCGTCACGCTCCTGATGATTTCCCCGGGAAACACGCCGTGGCCCACCACAGGCAGATTCAGCCTCCGGGCTTCTTCTGCTACTGCGCGTTGGAGTGGCCAGGAGATGGGAGGGTGGACCTTGATGAAGCTCACGCCTGCTTCCTTCAACCATCTCACATAGCTTCGGGCCTCCTCGTCGCCCTCAAGCATCACGCGGCCGTAGTATTGTGGCCGTGCTGGGACTGCTTGCTCGGGGTGCGCGCCCGAAAAGAAGTAGCGGGGCACGGGGTCGCCGCTTGCCTCGCTGCGATCAGCTAAAGCGTTCAGCCACGCGAGCCAGCCCCCAACATCGCGCACCGAGGTGACCCCGTATCCTAGATAAGCGTCCTCGCTAGCTCCGCCCAGCGGTGTATGAACGTGCAGGTCGAAGAGACCCGGGATAGCAAACCGCCCATCGGCGTCCACGATCACCGTCTCGGGTGGAAGGTCTTGCTCGGAGCCGATCCACTCGATCCGGCCCCGCTCGATGAAAACCGAGGTTTCTCGACTAAAGCCGCCCGCGTCGAAATCGAGCACCCGCACCTGCCTCAGCAGGAGAGGAGGCGGGATGGGGCGCTCGAGTATGAGCCGGACCGGAATCTCCTGCCGTGAGCCGCCGTTCACTGGCTGCCGCCAAACGCGGTTGCCGGCCGAATAGATCAACGCCGAGCCGTCCGGGGTGAAGGCGAAGGTGTCACCACCTTCAGGACTGAATTGTCGCACGTCCTCGTCGCCGATCGGCGCGTTTCCAATGGGCGCCAACCAAATTTCCAGGTTGCGTTGGAAGGCCACCCACGTCCCATCGGGGGAGACAAGCGCTCGGGTTATCCCCCGCCGGGTCAGTTGGCTGAGGGGTTCGGGCTCCGCCTCTTCCCCAAGGCGCAAGCGATAGAGCGTCCGGGGACTAGGGGATGCCACGAAGTAGAGCCACTGCCCGTCACTCGAGAAGTGGGGGCGCGTACTCCACTGCGAACGCGAGCCGATCAGTACTTCCCTCTTGCCATCCTCGACCGTCACCGCGACCACCCGGCAGGGGCACTGCGAGGCACCTCCAAGGGCGCCGCCCCGCTCCACAAAGACCACGCGCCTCCCGTCGGGACTCCAACTCGGATCCCAGTAGATCGACCCGGAGGCGAGCGTGCGCGTTTCTTGGCCGGCAAAGCTGAACACCCTGACTTCTTCCTTTCCCTTCTCGCGATGCACAAACGCGAGTTGGGTTCCGTCCGGCGAGAAGACCGGCTCGCTCTCAAAGGCGCTACCCTGGCTCAATCGCCGCGCCTGCCCGCCCTCGAGCGGCTGTTGCCAAAGGTGGCCGGCCGCCCCGAACACCAGGCTACGCCCGTCTGGCGCCAGCCTGGGATTCAGGATGCTGCGGGGCTGCCTCGCATCTCCTGCAACGGCCAGATCGCTCTTTGCCGGGGCCACGAGGTCGCGAACCTCGAGCCGAACCCGGGCGGTGAAGGCAACGGGTTCAACGGCGCCCCCCGGCAGCTCCACTTTCCAGAGCCGTCCAGCCTGGCCATGGTAGAGGCTCTGTCCGTCAGGAGACACAGCGAAGCGCGGTCGCGGATAGTGGAGCCTTGACAGGCGAGAAATACGTCTCTCAGTACCGTCAGGTAGTGAAACGAACAGCAGGTCTTCCGATCCTCGGAAGGGGGGGGAGAGGTATCGACGGCCATAGAGCCCGTCACCAGCGGGACTTGCGACCACTCGATCCGCGATGCCCTCGAACACATGGAGCGTCGACACTACGCCATCCTCGCTCCTGACCTCGATCTTCGTGGAGACCTGGGAAGACTCGGTGTTCTCGAGCACGGCCCATGCGAGGCGGCCATCCGGTAGGTGGAAAACCGAACTCGTGAGCTGGGGTTGATCGCTCACTGTTTCCGGCGGTCCCCCATTCAGGTCCACTCGACGCACTACGGAGAAATCAAAGCCTGCGGGACCTTGGCGCTCGCGCATGAAGCTGAGGTAGACGATCGCTTCCCCATCGGGAGACCATGCGGGTCGAGCCGCCCACGGCTCGTGCGTGATCTGCGTGATCTGCTGGTTCGCGAGATCCAGCACGAAGACGTTGCCGTCACTTTCATCCCGGTCGGAGACGAAGGCCACCCGGCGGCCTTCGGGAGAGAACGCGGGCTCACTGTCGTAGTAG
Organism: Gemmatimonadota bacterium; assembly: GCA_022564055.1. GTDB lineage: Bacteria > Gemmatimonadota > Gemmatimonadetes > Longimicrobiales > Gaopeijiaceae > UBA822. Next base: position 6,925 of record JADFMD010000102.1, on the reverse strand, counting down.
GGGCCGAAAGTAAGCTGTTCGGCGGTGCCGCCCTCGACCGGCAGGCTGAACAGGTGGCCGAGCATGGTGAAAACTAGTGACTGACCGTCGGGCGAAAGGGCCACATCGGCTTCAGTGACCTCGGTGGTTTCAAATTCAATCGTGCGCCAGCCATCGGCGTCCTGGGCGAGGGCGGGCTGGGCCACGAGGATCGTGGCCACGACGGCCACGGGGAGGAGTCCAAACGTGCGTGTGCGGATCGACATCACGAGCCTCCTAGAAAGCGGTCATGCTCCTAGCGTGCGTCTGAACTCTGACATGCGCCAGGGACCACCAGGAAGCGAGCAGCCAGGGTACCCATGTCCGAGCGCGTTTCGGTGATCGGATGCTGCGGCCTAACTCTCTTTATCCAACGCCCCCGACCCACTCGGTCATGATAACATAGGACGTTTTCCAGCAGACAGAATGCTCTCTAAGGTCGACTCCGCGCCAGTCCTTGAGCCCGGTGGTGCAGTCTTTCGTCATAAATTTATGCGGAAAGACTGCGTTCCGCGAAATGCCGTGATGGGGTTGGACTGCGGTGGTGTTCTGCGGTGTCGGCTCCAGGTCTATGTCTCCCAAATCGTGTCTAGCGGGCTCCGAATCCCGCGTCCGCCTCGGTTGAGCACATGAGTGTAGACCATTGTGGTGTTCACGCTTCGGTGTCCAAGCAGTTCCTGGATGGTTCGGATGTCGTAGCCATCCTCCAACAGGTGGGTGGCAAAAGAGTGTCGGAAGATGTGGCACGTGACTCGCTTCGTCAGGCCGAGCGACCGACCCGCCTGCCTCACGGCCCTCTGTATGGAGGTGGGGTGAAGATGGAATCTTCCTCGGGCCCCGGTATGTGGATCGGTGGTGGAGGTCGACGCCGGGAAAACGAACTGCCAGCCGAATTCGACACCGGCCAATGGAGACTTGATCGCGAACGAGTCAGGTAACACGGCCCTGCCAAGCCCTGCAGCGAGGTCTTTATCATGTAGCGCTCGACGGATCTGGATCTGTTCGGTAAGCCGGGGCACCAAGGTGCCTGGAATTACGGAGATACGGTCTCGCCCGCCTTTCCCGGAGCGGATTGTCACCTCGCGCCGTTCCAGGTCGAGGTCCTTCACCCGCAGTCGAAGTCCCTCGCTCAGACGGAGTCCTGACCCGTAAAGTGTGCTGGCTACCAGCTGGGGTGTACCGCTGAGCTTCCGAAGAACCCTGCCGATCTCGTTCCGCGTCAAGACCGTCGGGAGCGGCCTGGGATTCTTCCCCAGTATGACATTGCGCCCAACACCGTCGAGCGGACGTTTTAGCACCTCGTCATAAAGAAACAACAGGGCGGCCCTCGCCTGCGCCTGCGTGGAGGCACTGGCCCGGCGTTCTACGGCCACGTGCGTCAGGAACGCGTTCACGTCCTCGACCCCCAGTTGATCGGGGTGGCGTAAGCCGTGAAAGCGGACATAACGTCGCACCCACGAAGCGTATGCTTCCTCTGTTCGCGGGCTGTACCGCCTGGCGCGAATGGCGCGGGCAAGCTGCTCGAGCAGCTTCGGCCCTGGTCGATCCGGTGGTACTGTTGCGGAGATCGGGACCCTCCTTGCAAGCTCCCGAGAGCAGACCTGGGGTGACTACCCTGCAACGAACGGGATCTTACCGGGGCGAGGGAATGGGGACACGGGCGCCCCCCATGATTTGACCTACCCCCCCATGAACTGACCTACCCACCAAGACTGATCTGTACCCGCCAGGACTGACCTAAATGTGGATCGCCCTTCCCAACGCCGATAACGCACCTTCGGCAATAGCCTCCGACAGGGTGGGATGCGGATGCATGGCCCGGTCCATCTCTTCGGCGGTGGACTCCAGGTGGCGCCCCACCACGAATTCCCCGATCAGCTCCGTAGCGTGGGGTCCCACGATGTGGGCCCCGAGGATCTCGGAGTACTGGGCGCCTCGAATGACCTTTACGAAGCCCTCCGTGTGGCCGCCGGCTAGCGCGCGACCGTTGGCGACCCAGGGAAACTTCCCGACTTCGATCTCGAGCCCCTGCTCCTTGGCCTGCTCCTCGGTGAGGCCGACCGACGCGACCTCAGGACTGCAATACGTGCAGTTCGGGACGTTTCCATAATCCACCGTGCCGTGTGCTTTACCTGCGATAGCCTCGACGCAGATCACGCCTTCGTGCATGGCTTTGTGGGCGAGGAGCTGTCTACCGGCGCAGTCGCCGATGGCGTAGACGCCCGCGGCGCTGGTCCGCATGAATTCGTCCACCACGAAGAAGCCTTGATCATCCAGCTCGACCGCTGCGGCCTCCAGCCCCAGGTCCTCCGTGTTCGGTACGCGGCCCACGGCGGACAGAACGTGCTGGACCTTCCGGGTCCGAAGCTCGCCACTCTTGTCCTTGAAGGTGAGCTTGACGGACCGCTTGGCGATGTTCGCGCTCTCCACCACCGCTCCGGTGTGAATTTCGACACCCCGTTTCTTGAAGCTCCGCTCGACCGCGGCCGAGGAGTCGGCGTCTTCGAGCGGCAGGATACGGTCCAGCGCCTCGATGACCGTCACTTTCGTGCCGTACGCGCTATAGATATCGGCAAACTCCATCCCCACGGCACCAGCTCCTACGACGGCCAACGTATCCGGTGCCTCGATCCGGAAAAGGGCCCCGGTGGAGGACCAGATTCGGTCCTCATCGATCGGAAGGACCGGGATTTCTCTCGGGCGGGACCCGGTCGCCAGAATGAGGTGCCCGGCTTGATATTCCTCCCGGACGCCGTCCGCCGTCTCGACCTCTACGCCGCCGTTGCCCAGAAGGCGGCCCCGTCCCTGGATGTGGGTGACCTTGTTCTTCTTGAAGAGGTGGCCCACACCGTTCGCCAGTTGTTCCGCGATCGCCCTGCTGCGCTCCTGAGCTGGCCCCAGGTCGACGTTGGCGCCCGAAAAGGTGATCCCGTGCGCCCCGGCGGTCTTGATTTCATTCACCAGGGCGGCGCTGGTCAGAAGCGCCTTGGTGGGAATGCACCCTGTGTTGAGACAGACACCGCCGAGCTTGTCGGCTTCGACACACGCGACGGTCAATCCGAGTTGCGCTGCACGGATTGCCGCAACGTAGCCCCCGGGGCCCCCACCGATGATAAGTACGTCGAAGTTGTTTTCTGGCACGCCTTACCTCTTTCGAAAGTGGTCTGTTCGCCAAACGGCGAGCGGGTGGGAAATAGTCCCGAAAGTTAATGCGAAATTCATTTACTTGGAGAGGGATTTGGGCATATTTTGGTTGGTAGGACTGCCCATTCCGTTTTTCCGACTCAGTCGGAGGTTCACATGTGGGGATTGCTCGCGGTTGCCGCGCTTTTCATAGGCGGAATCGGGCTTTATAACAGGCTCGTAAAATTGAGGGAACAGGCGGACGCGGCATGGGCGGACATCGATGTCCAGCTCAAGCGTCGTTATGATCTGATCCCCAACCTGGTCGAAACCGTAAAGGGTTATGCGGCCCATGAGAACAAGACCCTCGAGGCCGTGGTGGCGGCGCGATCTTCAGCGATGTCGGCCAAGAGTCCGGCAGAACAGGGTCGGGCCGAAGGCATGCTCACCGGAGCGCTGAAATCGCTCTTCGCCCTTTCCGAGGCCTACCCGGATCTAAAAGCAGCCGGCGGCTTTCAGGATCTCCAGGCAACGCTCGCCAAAATGGAGGACTCCATCCAGAACGCGCGGCGGTATTACAACGCGGTCGTTCGGGATCTCAACACCAAAATTCACCAGGTGCCGTCGAACCTCATCGCGAATAGTTTCAACTTTCGTGAGCGGGAATTCTTCGAGGTACCGGAGGGTGAGAAGGCCGTACCCAACGTGAGTTTCAGCGACGGTACGCCCAACTGACCCTCCTCAGCGGACCCCAATTCCTTAGCTGACGTCCATTCCTTAGCAGACGCCTTTTCCTTAGCGGGCGCCCTTTCCTCAGGGAGGTCTCCGGACCATGACGGGACGATGCCTCAGCCCCCTCGCTCTGGTATTCGCGTTACTCCTCCTCGGTAATCCCTTTTTCGCCCCACCGATTGCGGGACAAACCAAGGCCCTCGTGATCGAGCAGTTCGACGCCGAGATCAATGTCCTTCCGAGTGGTCGAATTCACGTCAGCGAGGCCATTCGATTTCGTTTCACGGGATCCTGGAACGGGGTGTTTCGTGATATTCCGGTTCGTTATGAGACTCCCCAGGGATTCAACTACCACTTGGATCTCAGGGTGAGCTCCGTCCTGGACGAGGGTGGCCAGCCCCTCGAATATGAGGAAAGCCGGGAGGGGCAGTATAAACGGGTCAAGATCTGGGTGCCCGGCGCCACCGACGAGACGCGGACGGTGGTTATCGAATATTTCGTCGAGAACGCCCTGCGTTTTATCGATCCGGAAGACAGTGACTTCGAGGCCGGTCATGACGAGCTCTACTGGAACATCACCGGTGACGAGTGGGAGATCCCCATTCTGGCCGCCTCCGCCCGCATCACCGTACCCCCCGAGGTCACGGGTCTCGCGGCCCGGGTCTACACGGGTCCGATGGGCTCGAGCACTACCAGTAACGCCACCGCTAGGGAAATAGAATCAGGGTTCTATTTTGTCACAGCGGAGACGCTCGGCCCGCGGGAAGGGATGACCGTTTCGATGGCGTGGGCACCCGGGATCATCGCGCGCCCCACGTCTTTCGTCACGACCGCACGCTTCTTTCGCTCGAATTGGATCTTCCTCGTACCCATCGTGACCTTTCTCCTGATGTATCGCCTCTGGAACGCTCGAGGCCGGGATCCGTCGCGTTTGGCCGTGACACCGCAATACGAGCCGCCCGAGGGAATGACCCCGGCCGAGATTGGGACCCTGATCGACAACAGTCCCGACATGCGTGACATCACGGCGTCCATGGTAGACCTCGCGGTGCGGGGTTATCTGAAGATCGTAGAGAAAGAGCAAACGGGCCTGGCCGGTTGGCTCAAGGGGAACGCCTACTCCTTCGAGCTTCTCAAGGATTCCGAGGAGTGGTCGGAGCTGACCTCCCACGAGCGGAAGCTCATGAGTGGGCTGTTCGAGGGGGGCCTCCGCAAAGTCGTGGATCTCGACGACCTGGAGCACGAGTTCTACAAGCACATTAAGGACATCGAGGATGGAATATTCAGCCGGCTCTTGCAGCTCGGCTACTACCACCACCGCCCGGACGAGGTCCGGAAAGCCTATATAGGCGGTGGAATGGCAACGATGGTGTTCTTGCTGGTGGGATTGGGGTTCTTGGGAGAGAGCTTCGAGGCCTTCTACTTTCCGCTGAGCGCTGGGATCCTGGCGGCTGTCCTCACGGCCCTTCCGATCATCGGGTTCGGCATGGTCATGCCGGCCCGAACCGTAAAGGGCGCCCGCCAGTTGGAGCACGTCCTAGGTTTCCAGGAGTTTCTCGACCGGGTCGAAGCCGATCACTTCCGGCGCATGATCGATTCACCCCAGATGTTCGAGCGGTACCTCCCACACGCCATGGCGCTCCAGGTGGAGAAGAAGTGGGCTCGAGCTTTCGACGACCTGTACAAGACGCCCCCCGAATGGTATTCCGGTCCGCATGGGCGGCGTTTTAGACCCACGGTGTTCGTGACGAACCTGGGGGGCATGTCCCACAGGGTCGGTAGCGTGATGAGCTCGCAGCCGCGCAGCAGCGGAGGCTCGGGCTTCAGCGGAGGTGGCGGCTTCAGCGGAGGTGGCTTCGGGGGCGGTGGGGGGGGCGGGTTCTAAGCAGCGCCGTACTCCTTGTGCTTCCTTCCGAGCCAGAGGGCGAGAAGCAACCAAACAGCGGAAACCGGGAGCATAGTGAGCGCGAGCCCCGAAAGGCCGAGGCCCACCCAACCCATGGCGGTGTAGGACCATGCCCCGACCTGATCGGCGGCGCGGTAGACGAAGGTGTCGTTGAAGTTCTTCGCCTTATACTTGTCGGTCCGCGGAACCACCGTGTAGAGCACCTCACGCGTCGGACGCTGAACCGCGAAGTTTGCGGCACGGCGCAGGACCTGGAAGACGACGACCACCACCAGGATCGGTGCGGTCGCCAGGATCCCGAAGCCGACCAAGCTGACCAGGGGGAGGAAGGCCAACGCCAACCCCACCCCTAGCCACCTGAGGATGCGCCCGGTGAGGAAGATCTGCGTGACTAGGGTGAGGGACTGGACCACGACTTCCATTACCGCGAAGAGCCGCGTCTGACCCACCTCGTCACCCGCCATGACATCTTCCACGATCGCGATCAGGTGAAAGTAGAGGAAGGTCGAGACGGTCGCGAAGAGCGCGATGAGCGCCGCGAGTCCAAGTAGATAGGGCGACCGGGCGACGTGCACCACGCCCTCCAGAACGCCGCCGCCCAGGACCTCCTCCTGCTTCTCCTCCGTCTCGACATCGACCGGGATGGCCCGTTCCGCGTCGAACTCTGGTTTCTCCGCCGCCACGCGCGCTAGCTTGCCTTCGTGCCGCTCGAACGCCAGGGCCGATCGTCCCGCGAGCTCGAGGAGAAGTGCGGACACGAGCAGGAGGTTGATCGGTCCCAGGAGGCCTACAAGCACCGCGGTGATAGAGGATCCCGTGACCGCCCCGATCGTCCCACCGACCGCGATGAACCCGAAGAGGCGCTTTCCCTGCGAAGAATTATAGGTGTCGGTCATGAAGGACCAGAAGACCGACACGACGAAAAGGTTGAAGACGCTCACCCAGATGTAGAAGATCCGTCCCACCCAAATGCTCTGCGTCGCGTCCGCGGCTGTGAAGAGCAGGTAGAACGTGACCAGCGTCAGGATGAAGACCCGGTAAATCCACGCGATGAAGGTTCGGCGCGGATACCGAGCCACGAGCCATGTGAAGACGGGGTGCAAGAGAAGCATCCCGAGCAGACTGCCGCTGAAAAGCCACACAAGG
>JADFMD010000234.1 GCA_022564055.1 Gemmatimonadota bacterium | reverse complement strand
ATCTCCCCCCTTTTTCTCTCCTCTCCCTCTTTTTCTTTTCCCTCCCCCCTTCTTTTCTCCCCTTCCCTTCTCTCCTCTCCTCTCCTCTCCTCCCCCTCTTCTCTTCTCCCTTCTCTTCCTCCCTTTTCCTTCTTCTCCTTTTCCTTTTATGGCGACGACGCCGGATCCGGGCCCTCGGGTGGAGACGATGTCGGGACGAATGGCTCGACGGGGCCAGCTAGGGAACAAGCTAATGAGGTGATCCACGAGGCGGCCGACCTCCTCTACTTCACACTCGTGGCCGCAGCGAGCCACGGGGTCGGAGTCGGTGCGCTCCGCCGGGAGCTCGCTCAGCGCAGCCTTCGGGTTCGGCGGCGTCCCATGGCGGCGAAACCGGATGAAGGAAAACTCGACGAAGGAGGGGACCGATGAGCCAGGCCATCCTCCCGCGCCGTCGGGCCGAAGAGTTTCGAGCCCGAAACAGAGAAGGGGTACCCGCGGAGATTCTCGCGGAGGCCTCGGACATCGTGGAGCGTGTACGCTCCGGCGGGGAGGAGGCCCTACGGGAATACACCACTCGTTTCGGGGACTGTTTGCTCGGCAAGCCCCTCTACTTGACGGGCGCGGTGCTCACAAGTGCTCTGGAAGAGCTCCCAGGGGACGCGCGGACCCGTCTCGAGCGCATCGCTGATCGGATCCGAACGTTCGCCCAGTCGCAACTCGCCGCGCTCACCCCGGTGGACAACACCGTACCCGGAGGGCGAATCGGCCATCGTATCGATCCGGTCGAAGGCGCAGGTTGTTACGCGCCCGGCGGCCGTCACCCCCTGCCCTCCTCCGTGCTGATGACGGCCCTCACTGCCCGCGTGGCGGGTGTCCCCTCCGTGTGGGTCGCGAGCCCAAACCCAGCCCCGATCACTCTGGCAGCCGCGGCGGTGGCGGGAGCCGATGGAGTCCTGGCGGCCGGCGGCGCCCACGCGATCGCGGCCCTGGCCTTCGGAGTCGGACCCATCCCCCCGAGTGACGTCGTCGTGGGCCCCGGAAATCTGTACGTGACGGCCGCAAAACAACTGCTCGCCGGACAGATCAAGATCGACATGCTGGCGGGCCCCTCCGAACTCGTGGTCGTCGCCGACGCAACCGCCGACCCTGCCTGGGTTGCGGCGGATCTACTCGCACAAGCGGAGCATGATCCCGACGCTGTGCCGATCCTGATCTCGATCGACGCGGAGCTCCCCTCCTGGGTCGAAAAAGAGATCGAGCGCCAGCTCGAGGACCTACCGACCGCTGATACGGCGAGAGCAGCCCTCGCGAACGGAGGGGTCATCGTGTGCGAGACCGAGGAAGACGCCTGTCTAGCCTGCGACGACATCGCACCCGAGCACCTGCATCTCTCGGTGTCGAACGCCGAGAGCTGGCCGGATCGACTCCATCACTACGGCGCCCTCTTCATCGGCTGGCGCGCGGCCGAGGTGTTCGGGGACTATGGCGTGGGGCCCAACCACGTCCTCCCCACGGGGGGCACCGCCAGAGCACGGGGTGGGCTTTCCGTCATGGACTTCCTTCGCGTGCGCACCTGGATCCAAGCGGACTCGGATCTCGATCCCGAGTTGATCGAGGATGTAGCGTGGTTCGCCCGGCAGGAGGGTCTCGAGGCTCACGCCAGGGCCGCGGAGATCAGACGCGGCCAGTCCTAAGGCGCGGAGATCAGACGCGGCCAGGTTCACGTGGTCTCAGGACGCGCGCGGAAGACACCACTCAGCCGAGGATCATCGTGAAACCATTCAGCAGTTTGACCAATGAGATGCGGACCTTGATTGGCGCAGTCTACGACTCAGACTGCCAGAACGTCTTGTGCCTGTGCGGTAGAGCGCCTGCCTTGGCAGCAGGCGGAGGCGATTCGCCTAAACCACCAACGGCAGCCCCCGCGAAGATCAGATTTTGAACACCAGCCGGATCGAGAGGTTTCGAGGGTGTACGTGCACAGTAACGTGCACAGCTCGGGGCCGAATTGGCCTAGCTAAAGGATGAACGGGGTACCGACCGCCTGCTTATACAGCAGGAGAGCCCCGACAGGACTGCATCCTCACAACAATGGGCCTGGGCAGACTCGACCTACCGACCTCACGCTTATCAGGCGCCTTGGTAGGGGTCGGAATCACGGCAGGATGACGGTAAAACCTAGATGGATCGCGCGATTTGCCGCCTTCGCGAGTCCTAGATGCCGTGATCTGCCGGGTTCAATCGACAGGACAATCGACAGGACAGCGACCGGGAACCGTCCATGGATCGCTGGCCCCTAGATCCACCTGCCTGCTCGCCGCAAAAGTGTGCCGGATTCCAACCTGTGACCTCCTGGGTGTAAAGCCGGATTGGAGGACCCCGGTTTTCACAGTTTTCGGGGTAGAATAAGGGAATTATCCACTTTTCCCGAGTACGATTTTCGATCCATACATGGGGTTAGTGGACCCGAACATACACGCGAACATACACGGTCTTCAGCTGGGGGAGGGGCTTCGGCCTCTCCCCTTCTTTTCTTGGCC
>JADFMD010000101.1 GCA_022564055.1 Gemmatimonadota bacterium | reverse complement strand
CTACGAAAGCTCCGTCTCGTTCATGGATCCTGGGGACGACTCGTGGACCGCGACGGTCGACTACGGGGACGGCAGCGGAAGTCAAGCGCTCGAGCTGTCGGGCAAAACCTTCGTACTCTCCCACATGTACGCTGGCAACGGATCCGGTCCGTTCACGGTCACGGTCAGTGTTCAGGACGACCACGTTGCAGCTGTGGGCCTGATGCTCCTCACTGTGGAGCTCCCACCCGAGGACGAGGCGGAGGTTACGGTCGTCTTTCCCCTGACGATCCACGAAGCCACCGTCAAGCTGGCGCTTCTGGGTTGGTGGAGCAGATTCAGCAGAGATACCTACACCGTGGAGGGTGAGCTTCCGCTCGACCTATTCCAACGCTTCGATCCCGACAGCGAGGATCTGACGGTAGGGTTCGCGGGCACCGTCCTGGTAATTCCGGCCGGCTCCCTCCATCGCGACGACCACAAGTGGAAGTACGAAGGATCTTGGTGGTTGCCGGGTGTCAGGACGATGGAGCTTCGAGATGACGGCCGTTTCAAGATCTACGCGAGGGGCGCGTTCGAGTTCAGTCTGCGTGACGTCGAGTTCGGAGAGCCGGTCGACTTCTCACTGTCGCTCGGTCCCGACATCGGCCAGGCACGTATTCGACTCGGTGGCGAGTTACACTTCAAGTCGCTTTACACCGGTGATGAATACGACGGCGACGACGATGACGACGACGACGACGACGATGACGACGGCGACGACGACGATGACGACGGCGATGATGATGATCATCGTGGCAGACACCACGACATCGACCGCGATCACGACGATGACGACGTTAGGAGTCACCGTCGGAACCGTCTCAGACGCTTCTTCAGAAGGTTCCGGTAGAAGCTGAGTTTTTCCAGCGCCCGTGTTAGAAGGGGCGGCCTCCGAGAGGAGGACCGCCCCTTCTCGGTTTCAGCAATTCCCCACCGGGCCAGCTCGACCCACCGTGGCCGGCGCTCGAGCCCGCTCGCTACAGCTCCATCCCGTACTGTAATCCCAAGAAGGTCCGCCGGTGATGCGGTGTGGCGCCCAACCGCTCCAAAGCATGCCGGTGCTCCTCGGTGCCGTAGCCCATGTTGTGGTCCCAGCCGTACCCTGGATATCGCACGGCCAGTCTGGCCATGAGCCGATCCCTGCACACCTTTGCCACGATGGAAGCGCACGCGACGGAGTGCACGAGCGCATCCCCGCCCACCACAGCGTTGTGCTTCCAACGCAGGACCTTCATCGGTAGGCCATCCACCACAACGTGATCCGGCTCGAGCGGCAACCGAGCGAGCGCACGATTCATGGCCCATCCCGTCGCCACAAGGATGTTGGCACGGTCGATTTCCCGTACCGAGGCTGCGCCGAGCGTAACCGCCTGGGCATGGGCCAGGATCAGCGCGGAGAGTCTCTCTCGTTCCCCAGGCCCGAGCGCCTTGGAGTCGGTAGCGCCCTCGATCTCGACGCCCTCCGGAAGGACCACGGCAGCCGCAACCACCGGGCCGGCGAGGGGGCCGCGTCCCACCTCATCGACACCCGCCACCCCCAAAAGACCGCGGCTCCAGAACCGCCTCTCGTACTCGAGGGGGTCTTGGAGCCGCTCGCTTCCCGCGTCGTCCGGCGATTGCGCGGGAGCGCTCATCGTATGGGTGCGGTTTTCTAGGTGGTCCGCTTCTCCTTGATGCGTGCCGCCTTTCCTCGCAGGCCTCTCATGTAGTAGAGCTTGGCGCGGCGTACACGCCCGCGACGGACCACCTCGACTCCCGTGACCGTCGGCGCGTGAACCGGGAACACGCGCTCGACGCCGATCCCGCTGGAAATCTTCCGTACGGTGAAGGTTTCACCAGTTCCAGCGCCGCGGCGTGCGATACAGACACCCTCGAACACCTGAATCCGCTCTTTGGAGCCCTCTCGGACGTTATAGAGTACCCGAACCGTATCCCCGGGAGCGAAGTCGAGGGAATCGTCCCTAAACTCCGCCTTCTCGAGCTCGTGGATGAGATCAGACATGGTCAGGTCCTTGTGGTTCGGGACAACGTCCCGTTCGTCGGCAGCCCAGTAAGGTAATCGACGCCCGACGACCGGTGAAGAGGGCGTGCGATAAGGGGGTTACTCGGCTTCCCGCTCCGCCGTCCGGCGCCTCGCTTCCGCCTCTCGCCACTCTTCGATCTTCCGGTGATCCCCGGTGCGAAGGACCTCGGGAACTGCGTGTCCCCGGTACTCCGGTGGGCGCGTAAAGGAGGGAGCACTGAGTGTGGTACCGTCGTAAAAAGAGTCCGTCGCCGCCGAGTCATGGTCGCCGATCGCTCCGGGAAGGAGCCGGACCACGGCGTCCGCGACCGCAAGTGCCCCGATTTCTCCTCCAGACAGCACAAAGCGACCGAGCGAAACCTCTTCCGTGGCAAGGTAGTCGGCGACGCGCTGGTCGACATCCTTGTAATGGCCGCAAAGCAGCGTGAGGTCCGGCTGAACCGCGTACCGCACCGCGTCCTCGTGGGTGAAGATCTTTCCGCGTGCGGAAAGGAGCACCACCGGACCCCTGGGAGCCAGGCTATCGACCGCCTCGAAGAAGGGCTCGGGCTTCATTACCATTCCCGCACCCCCTCCGTAGGGCGTGTCGTCCACCGTCTGGTGCCGATCCGTCGTAAACGCTCGAAGGTCCACCACCTGGTACCGCACAAGGCCCGCCTCGGCCGCACGCCCCGGGATGCTCGTCGCCAACGTCGTTTCGAAGAACTCGGGAAAGATCGTGACGATGTTGATCGTTATCGGATCGTGGCCGCCCACCTCACACCTCCAGGAGTCCCGAGGGCGGGTCGAGAACGATCCGGTTGTCCGCCACGCTCACCGACCGGATCATCTCCGAGATATACGGGATCATGAAGGTCTTCTCCGGACCTCGGATTTCCAAAAGGTCCGCTGGCCTCAACTCGTAGACCTCGATGACCTCCCCCACCCGCTCGCCTTCGATGGTGACGACCTCCATGCCGAGGAGGTCATGGTAGAAGGTCTCACCCTCAGCCAACTCTTCGATCTGGTCCATGGCGCGCATGACGTAGCGGTCCAGCAAACCATCCATTCGACTTCGGTCGTGGACCCCCTCGAACCGAACCAGGAAACCGCGGCGATACGCGCGACTCGACTCGATTCGTAGCGTCGGCGGGTCGGTCGGCAGGTCGCCGTTCGCGTCACTCAGGTAAAGATCCACCCCGGGGGCGAACATGCTCTCGGGGTGGTCGGTCAGCGGCCAGATGAAGATCTCGCCCTTGGTGCCGTGGGCCTTGTTGAGGTGCCCCACGACCAAATTTTTCGGTGTTTCGGTCTTACCCATGGCGGTGCACGCGAGGAGTTACTTTGCCTTCTTCGCCTTTTTCTTGGCAGCGGGTTTCTTCTTCGCGGCCTTGGCTTTGGGCTCGGCCTTCGCCTCAGCGGCGGGCTCCTCTTCAGCAGCCTCCGCTTCAGGCTCAGCCTTCTCTTCAGCGGCGGGCTCCTCTTCAGCGGCCTCCGCCTCGGGCTCAGCCTTCTCTTCAGCGGCGGGCTCCTCTTCGGCGGCCTCCGCTTCGGGCTCAGCCTTCTCTTCAGCGGCCGGCTCCTCTTCGGCAGCCTCCGCTTCGGGCTCAGCCTTCTCTTCAGCGGCCGGCTCCTCTTCCGTGGCCGCGGCCTCCGCGGCCTCTTCAGCCTCTACCTCGGCGGCGGCTGCGGTCGCCGCCTCCTGGGCGGCCGCGGCAGCGGCGGCCGCCTCGCGGGCTTTCGCCTCCGTTTTGCGGCGCTCCTCCACGGCGGCGGCCCTTAGGGCCTTCGCCTCCTCAGGATCGATCTCGCCGAGAGCGACCTTACCGTCCCCGCCCTTGCGAGCCTTGTTCAGTAGGGTGCGAACCGTGTCGGACTGCTCGGCGCCCTTCTTGATCCATTCATCGGCCCTCTCGAGGTCCACGACCAGGCGCGCCGGGCTGGTCAGGGGCTTGTAATAGCCGAGAGTCTCCACGAAGCGACCATCCCGCGGCGAAGCGGAGTCGGCTACTACGATGCGATAATGAGCCAGCTTTTTCCGGCCCATGCGGCGAAGTCGAATTCTTACGGACATATGCGCTTTCCAGTTCGTCCTTTGTCGCCGGTGCATCCGGCGGTATTCAAGTGATCAGACGGGCAACATGCCCTTCATCTGTTTCATGAACTTCTGCGTCTCCTTGAACTGCTTGAGCAGTCGGTTGACCTCCGAGACCGGCCGCCCACTTCCCTTTGCGATTCGCGCCCTCCTCGATCCGTCCAGGATCTCCGGCTTGACTCGCTCCGCCTTCGTCATCGAGAGAATGATCGCCTCGACATGCTTCATCCTTTTCGGATCGATTCCCCCGGCTGGAATCGCCCGGGCCGCACCTGGAATCATCTTCAACAACTGTTCCACCGGACCCATCTTCTGGACCTGCCGCATCGCGGTCAAGAAGTCCTCCAACGTAAAGCGCCCCCTGAGCATCTGCTGCTGAAGCTTTTCCTGCTCCCCAGCGTCCAGGGCCCGCTCCGCCCGTTCCACCAAACCGACCACATCCCCCATCTTGAGAATGCGTCCCGCCATGCGATCCGGGTCGGTCAACTCCAGATCGTCTACCGTCTCGCCCACGCCCACGAACTTGATGGGCTTCCCGACCACTCCCCGAATCGAGAGCGCCGCTCCGCCCCGGGCATCACCGTCCATCTTGGTGAGGATCACGCCGGTCAGGCCCAACGCCTCGTCGAAGCCCACAGCGATGTTCACCGCTTCCTGGCCGGTCATGGCATCGGCCACCAGCAGGATCTCCTGCGGCGCGAGATCCGCCTTGAGCCGGCGAAGCTCGTCCATCATCGGCTCATCGATCTGGAGCCGACCCGCCGTATCCACGATCAGCACGGTCCTGCCATCACGCCGCGCGACCTCCACGGCGGCGTTCGCCACTGCGACCGGATCTTCGCCCGAGCCACCCCGGTGCACCGGCACGCCGACCTCCTCGCCGAGCGTGACCAACTGCTCGACGGCCGCCGGACGGTACAGGTCACACGCGGCCAGCAAGGGCGCCCTGCCCTCACGCGCGAACCGCTTCGCCAACTTCGCCACCGTGGTCGTCTTGCCCGAACCCTGCAGGCCCACGACCAAGATCACGGTCGGCACCGACGACGCCCATTCGAGCGTTGCCCGTCCCTCGCCCAGCAAACTCGCCAGCTCGTCATGGACGATCTTGACGATCTGCTGTCCCGGCGAAACCGACTTGATGACCTGCTCTCCGAGGGCCCGCTCCTGCACGCGCTCGAGGAACTCCCGCGTCACCTTGTAGTTGACGTCTGCCTCCAGGAGAACCCGCCGGACCTCACGAAGTCCGTCCCGGATCATGGGCTCCGTGATGACACCCCGCTGCCGGAACTTCCCTAGAACATGGTCCAGCTTGTTGCCGAGCTCGTCGAACATCGGCGCCCGGTCCTCCTCGATTGGCAGGCCACCCACTCCCTCACCACAGATGCCCGAGTGAGTGGATGCGACAAAGCTTAAAAAGATAAGAGTATGAGCGGGACAACGGTAGATCGTGCACGCCCCGCGGGACGTCGTCCCTTGTCCAGGTGGGCGGGACGAGGGGCAAACGACTCAGACCCGGATGATCTGCCTCCTGCGAGTCCCCACGGAAACCATCTGGACAGGCGTCTCGGTGAGTTCCTCGATGCGATCGAGGTACCGGCGGGCAGCCGCAGGTAGATCCGCCAGGGTGCGGGCCTCCCCCGTCGGCGCCTCCCACCCCGGTAGCGTCTCGTAGACTGGCTCCGCCTCGTCGAGTTGCCAGGTGTCTGCCGGGAATTCATGGATCTCTCCGCACGACGTCCTATATGCCGTGGCGATGGAAATCTCGGGGAGCGTATCCAGGACGTCCAACTTGGTCACGGCCAGTCCCGTCAGACCGTTCACGCGGGCAGCGTAACGGGCGAGCACCGCGTCGAACCAGCCACACCGGCGAGGCCGCCCTGTCGTCGCCCCGAACTCTCCGCCCAACTCCCGGAATTTTTCGTCGAGCTCCGGCTGAAATCCCGTCGGCAGGGGGCCGTTCCCCACCCGTGTCGTGTAAGCCTTCACCACCCCGATCACCTCATCGATGGCCGTGGGACCGATCCCCGAGCCCGTCGCCGCACCCCCGGCGGTCGTGTTCGAAGACGTGACGAAGGGGTAGGTGCCGTGATCCAAATCGAGCGCCGTGCCCTGGGCTCCCTCGAGCAGAACGTCCTGCCCGCGCCGAAGGGCGTTGAGGATCTCGAGCCCCGTATCCGTCGCGAGCCCATGCAGGCGCTCAGCGGCCACCAAGGCTTCCTCGACCATCGCGCCTATGTCTCCGGGGAGCTCCCCCCCCAGCAGCGTGACACGCCGACGGGCTCTCTGAACTCCTTCCTCGACGAGCGAGGCGACCCGATCGGGGTGCACGAAATCGGAAACCCGAAGACCCCTACGGCCCGCTTTGTCCTCATACGCCGGGCCAATGCCTCGACCCGTCGTTCCGATCTTCTGTGTCGCTTGATCCTCCGAAACCTGGTCGAGCAGGCGGTGATAGGGCATCACCAGATGCGCCTTCTGACTGACGCCTACGCGCCCCTCGACGGTGATACCGCGAGCCTCCAGGCCCTCGTACTCCTCGGCAAAACCGAGCGGCTCGATCACCACCCCGTTGCCCAGAAGACACCGCTTTCCCGGGTGGAGGATCCCCGAGGGAATCTGATGCAGAATGAATTCATCGTCCCCGACATGGACGGTGTGACCGGCGTTGGCCCCACCCTGATAACGGGCCACCACATGCACCTCCGCGGCAAGCACATCGACGATCTTGCCCTTGCCCTCGTCGCCCCACTGGCAACCCAAAACCACCGTGCAGTTGCCGGAGCTTCTGCCTTCAGACACGACGTCATCCTACGTTGAAAAGGCCCAGAAGACCTTTATGTAAACAAAGAAAAAGGCCCATTCCGGGGGGAACGGGCCTTCGGCGGTGCATCCTTTAGTAAAAGCTAGAACCGAGGGAAGGCAGCGTCAACGACACCCGGCTCGGTCAGCGTGGACGACACAGGGCCCGGTTAGAAGGAGGGAGTCTCCACCGCTTCGAGTCCCGCGCGATCGAGCACGCTTGCGACGTGCTCTCGCTTCCCATCGGGCAGGGGGCCGAGAGGAGGCCGGGGATCTCCCCCTCGGAGGCCGAGCAGGTCGAGTCCCACCTTCACCCCCGGGACACCCATGGCAGCGACGATCTCGGCATGCACCGGGGCGACGGCCTCCTGGAATCTCCCGGCCTCGGCCGAATGCCCTGCTTTGAACGCAGCGTGAATCGCGGCGGCCGGCCCAGGCGCCAGGTTGGCAACACCCAGGATCCCTCCCACGGCTCCCACCTCGAGGCCGCCATAGAGGACGGCGCCACTCCCGACCAGCACCTGGAAGGCGTCCGGCGTACGCTCCACCAATTCCCCCACCAATTCGAGGCTGCCCCTCGAGTCCTTGATTCCCACGATATTGGCGATCTTGGCGAGGCCCGCCACAAGATTAGTGGAGAACTCGAGAGTGCTCATGCGCAGGGGCACCTGATAGAGGATGACCGGAATCGGAGATTCGGCGGCCACAGCCCGGTAGTGCTCCAACAGTGCGGCGTCCGTCATGGCTCCCCGATAGAATGCGGGCGGCTGGACCAACGCCGCATCCGCACCCGACTCCGCCGACGCCTGACAGCGACGGATCGTCACCCTCGTGGACTCCGCCCCAGTTCCGGCGATCACCAGGCGGTCATCGGGAACCAGATCACGCACGCCTTCGAGCAGCAGGACCCGCTCGTCGTCGTCCAGCAGCACGGCCTCGCCGGTGGATCCTCCGACCAGGATCCCTCGGAGGGGATGGGCCATGAAGGCCCGCACGTTCGCGCGGAAGCCGACCAGATCCACGTCCCCGGTCACCGGGTCGAAAGGGGTCGTGCAGGGCACGAAAACGCCCGATAGATCGAGGCTCACACGCTCACCTTGTCTCCAGCATTCTCAGCGACGTCGCTACTCGTGCGCGTGCCCCGCCCCTGGCCCAGCATATTCATCTTGAGGTCGAAGTCGTTCGGGCTGTTGGCCGCCAACTTCGCGTTGTCGAACGACACCATTCCGGTATTTACCAAATCCATGAGGTGCTGATCGAAGGTCTGCGATCCGTACTGCTCCTTTCCGTCATGGACCAGATCGACGATTTCCTCCATGCGGTCGGCGTCGACAATACACTCCCGGATGGTCCCCGTGACGAGCATGATCTCGGCAGCCACCACGCGTCCGTCCCCCTTCAGGGTCGGAAGAAGTCGCTGGCTGATCACCGCTTGGACCGAATCCGCGAGGCGAGTACGGATGATCTCCTGCTCCTCCGGACGGAAAACAGCGATAATGCGCGAAAGGGTCTGCACCGCATTCTTGGTGTGGACCGTTGAGATGACCAGGTGGCCGGTTTCAGCGGCCTTGAGCGCGGTGTCGATCGTGTCCCTGTCGCGCATCTCACCGATCATTATGACGTCGGGGTCCTGGCGGAGAGCCGCGCGAAGGCCCGTTGAGAACGACTCGGTATCCCACCCCACGTCGCGTTGTGTGATCGAAGAGTTGAGATCCCGATGCAGAAATTCGATGGGATCCTCGAGCGTGATGATGTGCTTGTGCATGTTACGGTTTATGTACCCGATCATTGCGGCCATCGTCGAGCTCTTACCGCTGCCCGTCACCCCGGTGACCAGGATCAGGCCCCGCTCGTTCTGGGAAATGGTCTCCAGCACGGGCGGGAGCCTGAGGTCGGCGAAGGTCGGAATCTCGATCGCGATGATCCTCATGACGATTCCCAGAACTCCGCGCTGTTTCAGGATATTGACGCGGAAGCGTCCAAGCCCGGGAAGGCCCCAGGAACAGTCGTAGTCCTTGAGCTCGTCGATGCGGTCCCGGTCCTTTTCGTGGGGGATCAGCTTCAACGCCAGCTCACGGACCTGAGCGTGGGAGATCTTCTGGTCGGTGAGCGGAACGAGTTTCCCATTCAAGCGGGCCCGGACGAAGTCTCCCGCTTTGATGTGGATATCACTGGCGCCATCCTCGATGGCCTTCTTGAACATCTCGTTCATCAACGTCGCACCCTCCGACCATCGGCATCAACTTCAGGATAAACCCTATTCAAAGCTGTGCACTCACAGTGCGGAACGCCAACTGATTCCCATACGGCGGCGAGCCTCAGCCAGGGTCTCCCGAGCCACGGAGCGCGCCCGATCGGCTCCGGCCTCCAGCACGCCACGCACCTCTTCGGGGTGTGCCCGCAGATACTCCGCACGCTCCCGGAAGGGGGCGAACTCCCGCACGAGGCTGTCGGCGAAAATTCGCTTGCAGTCGACGCACCCTCGGGTCCCGGCTCTACACTGCGCCTCGATGTCCGGAATGAGGGACGCATCGGTAACCAGTTGGTGGAGCGTGAACACGTTGCACACCTCGGGACGGCCCGGGTCGTCACGACGGACCCGCTGCGGGTCAGTCACGGCCTTCTGGACGCGCTCCCAAATGGCCTCCTCATCCGCAAGAATACCGACGGTATTCCCCAGGGACTTGCTCATCTTGGTCTCCCCATCGAGACCCTTGATGCGGCCAACCTCCGGGATGATGGCCTCGGGCTCAGGGAAATATTCGCCGTATCGGGCGTTCCACTTTCGGGCGATGTTGCGCGTGAGCTCAAGATGCTGCCGCTGGTCCTCACCCACCGGTACCGCGTCCGCCCGATAGATGAGAATGTCGGCCGCCTGAAGAACCGGGTAGTTGAGCAGCCCTACAGGGATCGATTCGTACCGCCGCGACTTGTCCTTG
>JADFMD010000233.1 GCA_022564055.1 Gemmatimonadota bacterium | reverse complement strand
TCTGCACCACCTGAGCAAATACGCGAAGGGCGGGGGCGTCGAGGTCCTGGATGGGATTCTCCGGCTGGACGAGGGGAAGATCTCCGTGGATCTGTGGGCGTTCGAGGAGGCGGTGCGGGACGGGGACTCGGCCGCGGCTGTCTCTCTCTATGGGGGCGTGTTCCTGCAGACGGCGCAGAGGTTTGCGGGTCGGGAGCTAACCCAGTGGATCGAGGCCGAGGACATCAAGACAAGCGCGGCCCTCAGCGCCGCCTACACCGATCTCGTGCAAGAGCGGCTTCGGGACGGTGCGGTCCAGGACGCCCTACGGCACGCCCAGGCGTTCGCACGGATGAACCCGCTGAGTGAGAGCGCGCAGCTCACTCTCATCCGCACGCTCAGGGCAGTGGGAGATCAGCTCGCGGCCCTTCAAGCATATGAAGCCTACCAAAGCCTGCTCATGAGCGAGCTGGACGCAGAGCTTCCTCCGGACGCGAAGGCCGGCCTGGAGCGCCTTCGCCAAGAGGCCATCCAGGAGCCGAGCCGGACGTCGGTCGTGTATGTCGCTTCGCAAAAAGGGGAGGGCGACAACGGCGATTACTTTCGGATCTCCAAGCGCGTGGCGTGGGGGGCAGTGGGGGCGGTCGTCGCCTTTGCAGCCCTGGGGCTCGGGTGGCTCGCGACGTCAACGAGCGGTGGAGAGGGCGAGGCGATCACCGTGGGCGCGAGCCTGACGGACGGACGCCTCGTGGACGTCGAGATTCGTCGGGACGGCACCGAGGTGCATGCGCGACCGTTCGGTGCCGTGGAAGCCCCCCAAGTCGTGAGCCCGGATCGAACGAAACGGGTTCAGGCCGTCCCCGGGGTAGGGGGACGGGACCTGGTTCTCGAAGAGCTGGCCACGGGCGACAAGCGTATCCTGGTGTCCACTCTGGGGGACGAGGTCCCCATGTCGTGGTCTCCAGACGGCCGGCTCGTGCTCTACCGAAGTGGCGATATGTCCGCCGATTCCACCTCGTTCCGGGTGAGCTTCTGGATCGTCGATGTCTCCACCCGCGAGCGTCGGGCCGTCGGTGACCTCTCGTCCTCGTCCGAGGACGTAGCGGGTGCCTGGTCCCCTCGTGGAACACGCCTGGCCATTGTCCTGTCAGACGGTAATGCGCAGCCTGGCGTCGCGGCGTCCGTGCTGGTTTTCACCCGTCCCGACGGAACCGGGACCCGCTACGTCGCGCTCGACCATCGGAGGCTAGGCCAGCCAGGTTGGTCGCCGGACGGAAAGCGGGTGGTGTTTTCGGCCGGACAGGCTGGGGCTCAAGATCTCTACGTCGTAGGGGTGGACGATGTGGAGGTACGCAGGCTCACCGATACGCCCGGAACCGAAACCACCCCGGTGTGGATGTCCCAGAACACCATCGCGTACCTTTTCGAGAGCGGCGAGGGAGGACGGGAGTTGCGGTTCATCGACCTCGACAGTGGCGAGACTCGCCGCATCGGAAGTGCCGGGGAGATCAGTGGTCTGCGGAGCCAGGAGGTCATCAGGGATGACGCTCGGTGGATCGACTCGCTGGCCATCGTCGACTTCCCCCGCCCGGTCAGTCCGGGGCAGCTCCTCTTCCTCGAGGCGAGTGCCTCGGATTCCCGTGGACGCCCTGTCGCGGTGGAGGGACTGCCGCTCGTCTGGAGCTCCACGGATACCACGGTGGTCCGACCTCTCGAGGGAGGGTGGTTTCAGGTGGTGCGTGCCGGCTCGGTCGAGTTGGAGGTGGCGTTGCGAGGGTGGCGACGCCGGGTAATCCCCGTGCGCTCAACGGAGTTGCAGGAGGCGGACGTCCCACTCCTGTTCCAGGAGGATTGGGCGCGGGGACTTCCCAGCGAGGTCTGGATCCAATACGGATCGCCGGCTCCCACGACGTACCTGACAGGTGGCGTGAGTGGCACGGGATCCCTGGCGGCGAACGGGGATGGGAGTTTTACCAGCGGCGTCGTTTCTGTCACGGAGTTTCCCTTCCGCGACGGGCTGACCCTCGAGGTCTGGGGGAAAGCCCCGTTCACCAACCAGCACTGGCAGGATCTCCTCTTCGGGTTCGAAGAGTACACCCCGCCCGTCGATTCGCTCGTGAGCGCGTGGGTGCGTGACCGCGACCGGTTCCCGGATGTAAACGTCTCCGCGTATGACGGCGGCCTCGGCGGGAACTACCTCCGGCCAGAGGGGACAAGACTTCCCATTCCGCACGATCCGGCGGAATGGCATCGCTATGCGCTGCAGGTTGCGCCGGACGGAACGGTGAGCTTGGTCCTCGACGGAGTCCTGTACTGGCGCCAGCGGTACCCGGGGCCCTGGGATCCGGGTCTCTCCACCCACATCCATCTGGGTAGTGCCTCCGTGAACACGGACATCCGGCACGGACTGGTGCGCCTCTGGCGCGGCGAGCGGTACGTGGTTCCCGGCGGCTCCTGACGTCCCTTTTCACGCGGTTTTAACGCCGTTGGCTGAGCCGGGGTCGCCATCGCGGAGCCTGCCCCCAAACCCGGGGCGCTGCCATGGGCCAGCGG
>JADFMD010000232.1 GCA_022564055.1 Gemmatimonadota bacterium | reverse complement strand
GGGGGCTTAGCCATAACCTATCTCTCAGTTGGGAGAAGAGCGGCTCGCGTGTTACCTACGGTCTGATACTATCGCTGGCGGCTGGTTAGGCGCAAACGATCCCGGATGTCCTCAACTCTCCCGAACGCGAAGACGGCCACCTCCGAACGATGGGGGTGGCCGCCTCTACCGGAGATGCGCGGCCCTCTACTCCTCCACGCGGCCTTCCTCTGTCGCAAAAGCGTCTTTCTCAGGTTCCTTTCCCGGCTCAATTCGAGGCGTATCCTCTGTAGACCTCAGTTCGCGATTGAATTCGATCTCCTCCTCGAGGAGGACGAGTCGAGCCGTCAGCTCATCGATGGATCCCTGAAGTCGCACAACATCCGGCCCCGACTCAACTCCCTCGAGCCCACGCCAATGACGTAGGATGTAGGGCAGGAAGTAAGCGCCCGTACCTGCGACGATGAACAGGAGGACCACCAGCGCCATGTACGCGGCCAAAACATCACCTCCTCATCTGGGAGCCGACGATCACCACGCCTTCCACGAAGACGCGAAGCCAGGGGATCTGGCGGGTCAATTCGGCACCCGCTGGCGAAGCTCTTCCTCCCAATTCACGACCACGTTGATTACCGGCTCGGTAGCCGAGTCGACCACATTGATCAGAAACCGCTCACCGTCACCTGACACATCGTAGAAGTACCAACCGAGGGAAGGCCTGGCACCGTTGACCCGTACCTCGAACAGTGGCTGTGGGTCCACGACGGGCGAGGAGCCGGGACCTGGAGGTGTCCTCACCCGTGCCGCCATCATCGTGCCCAGCCCGAAATAAAACAGCTCGCTGCCGTCGCGGCTCCAGCGTGGCTGCTGCGCATCCCTACCGGAGTCCGCCCCAGATATCAACCACTTTCCGGCACCAGACAGGAACGCCTCGACCCACACCTCGTAGCTCCCTGTCTCATTGGAGACGTACGCGATCCACTGGCCGTCCGGCGAGATATCTCCGAAGCTCGTGTCGAACGTGTCCGTACGGAACGGAACAGGTTCCGCATCTCCGGTCGCGCTCCCGTCCATATGCAGGTACCACAGGTCGGCTCCCGTTTCCGGATGGTCTTCCGTGTAGAGCAGATAACCGTCCCTGGACCAGTCGGTCAGGACCTTGAGATTTCCATTTGCGAATACGGGTTCTCCGATGCCGGAAGCCGTAACATCGGCTATGTAGAGCCCCACGGATTCCGAGGCAGCCGAAGAAAACGCGATGCGGCTGCTGTCCGGAGACCAGACCACGTTCCCCCATACCGCGCCATCGAAGGTGAAGGGCTCCTCCAGGCCGCGATCCAGGTCCCGCAGCCACACATCGCCGTTGGGGATCCCTCTTGGCAACCGCACGACCGCCGCCGTCCTTTCATCGGGCGAGAGCGAGACCGGAGATAGCGGGCCGGTGGACCCTTCAGTCGTCAGCGCGGTGCCAGAGCGGTCAAACCAAACGAGGCGGCTGTCGGTCTCCCGGTTCCTGCCTCCCAGATATGTGAAGATTCCGTTGTCGGACACGGAAACCGCCGCGGCCCCGTTGTCTCCCCATAAGGCCCGTTCGGCCAGAACGAACGCGTCTCCCAGAAGCTCCAGAGCACTCGGATCGAAAGGCTGCGCCATCAACCGCCCGTCACGTACGAAGATGAGGTGTCCGGCCCCGGCTCCGTTCACCCCCGGCGCGAAAACGGCGCTGGAAGGGTCTGGCAGCAGCAGCAGACCAGCAGGATCGTCGAGGGAGGCCACATAAATACCGGGGCTCGAGCCGCCCTCACTCGTGTATAAGAAATGCTGCCCGTCCGGCAAGAAGTCGGGGTATCGGTGCCTGACGCCAGGCTCGACCCTCGTGAGAGCGAGTGGTTCTCCGCCACCCGCCGGTACACGGAAGAGAGAACCCCCTCCGTCGAAGACGATGACGTCGTCTCGACTCCAGGTTCCGCTCGGGTTCCCGAGTCGAGATCAGCGATGTCTTGGACGGCCCCGCCGCCGACGCCCACCCTCCTCAATTTCTGGCCGTCGGAGAAAGCGAGGGAGCGGCTGTCAGAAGACCAGAAAAAGTCGCCTGTTTGGGTTCCGGACAGGTGCCGCCACTCGAGGGAGTTCAGCGCCCGCACGAAGATTCCTCCGGCCTGCTCCGTCACCCCGTCGACCGCAACGTATTGGCCATCGGGCGACAGGTGGTAATGAAAATACAGACCTTCGGATTCGCCCTCCTTGGGGAGCGGGATCGTGTAACGCAGCGTGTGCCGCACAGGCCCAGATTCACCAAAGAACGACCAACCAAGCGTGAGCGTGAGGACAGTGGCAACACTCCAGCCAGCTAACGCCAGCCGGCTCCATGGACCCGCCGCAACCCCCGCTCCGGTTACTGCAATTTCCCCATGTCGAAACCCTGGATCCCCCAGCGCCATCACGAACTCCTGTGCCGAAGTGAAGCGGTCCGCCGGTAGCTTCGCCAAGGCACACCGCACCGCTGCATCCACGTTTGCGGGAACCGAGGGACGTTGGTCCGTAGCCGAGACA
>JADFMD010000100.1 GCA_022564055.1 Gemmatimonadota bacterium | reverse complement strand
GAGCCACTCGTACTCCCCCAGGTTTCCGCGGACGACGTCGTCGTCCCAAATGGTCTCGTACGGAATTTGGGCGTACTCGAGCGCCATCGTCACGGGGTCGTCCCAGGGTGTGCTGTTGGGTGGTGTGTAGATCGCCACCTTGGGCGCTTTCTCCAAGATGACCGTTTCCATGTTCGAATCGGCGATCACGGCTCGGATCCCGGCGATGTCGGCGCCACTGACGGCCTCGATGGTGATGCCTCGGAGAGCAGCCTGGCGCCGTAGGCCTTGCATGTCGGGCAAGAGGAAGGACCCACCGCGGTAATTGAGCAGCCATTCTGCCTCTCCGTACTGTTCGAGAGCCCAATACGTGAGGCCGTACGCCTTGAGGTGGTTCTCTTGTACGCGGTCCATGGGGACGAGCAACGACTGAGCGGCTCCCGGTACCGGCCAGGCCAAAAACGTCAGGACCCACATCGCGCGCAACGTGTTCATGAATCCGCCCCGCTTTGAATTCTCTGTAACTCACGCCGTGCCGTCGGTACGATCGCGCTGTTGGGCTGGCTCAGGATGAGCTCCTCCAAAAGCCGAATCGCCTCGTCCACACCCCCCGGCGTCGCGCCCCTGAAACGGGCGAGCTCGAGCGTCGCCTCCGGTACCTCCGCAGAATACGCATGCTCGCGGATGATGCGACTCCTGAAATCGGCCGCCCGCTCCGGCACACGCCCCCGGTCCGCGATTCGGGCACCCATCGCGAGCAGCCGGGGTCGCTCGTCCGTCGACACGGCGTCGATGGCGAGTTCCAATTCGGACAGTGACCCGTGGGTATTTCCGTGATGCGCGAGGACCACGCTCCGCACGAGCGCGGTGAGGGATTCACCCTCCATCCGGTCGAGGAGATCCAGGAGCGCGATCAGTTCCGTGGCCACACCGGGAGAGACACCCGGGAGGGCGTCCTGCAGAGCGACCCGGCCCGTCACCACTTCCCCGCTGGCCAGATAGAGGTACCCGCGCTCGAGAGCGCTCTTTGGGCCCGCCACGTCCGCCAAGAGCAACTGGGCGCCCTCTCGATCGCCGTCAGAATCGAGCCGAACCGCCAGCGTAACGGCCAACGCATCCAGTTGGGGCGCATCCGGAAACTCTCTCGAGAACGCCGCCAGTGACGTCCTCATCTCCACTCCGCTTCGATCGATCCCGAGCCGGATGATTTCCGCGAGCGCCTGGCGGCGGTCGAGATTACCCTCGGGGAGGTCGTCCGCGATGGCCTGCTGGGCCTCGATGGCGCGTACCGTGTCCCCGCTCGCGAGCGCCGCAACGGTGATGCGTTGATCCAGCGCCCGGCCTTCAGCAGCGTTGCTGGCGCTCTCTCGGAGGGACTCGTACGCCCAGAGCGCGACTCCCATGGCGTCAGCCTCTTGGGCCTGTCGCGCGAGAGCCGTCAAAAAGCCCCGGCGGGGCCTGTCTGCCAGACCCTCCAGGGCGTACTCGGCCAGGCCCCTCGCCTCCTCGAAGGCACCGGCCTCCAGGGCGATGCGGGCCCCCGCCCGAAGCCGAGCGCCGGTCGTGGGCTGCCGCCGCAACTGTTCAAGAAGGGGCAGCACGAGCGTCTCTCGGTCCTCCTCGATCTCTCCTATCCTCCGCATCACGGCCGATACCTGGGACCCGTCGTTTCCGATGACCGCCGCCCATTCGAGCAGCGCCTCCTCCACGCGGCCAAGATCATTCAAGAGATCGCCCACCTCCATGGCGAAGAGGGACGGGCGCCCGAGGTCGGTCCTGCCCCGCTCCAACACCGACAGGGCCGGCTCAGGACCGAAGACCCGGGCAAAAACACGGCCTACCTCCCGATAGGACTCGGAGGAGGTGCTATTCTCCAACCAATCCTCGGCGGCATTCTCGAGCCCGTTCCTGTCGTCGAGCTCGGTATACACCCGCAACTCGAGCAGCCTCGGCCCCGAAGCGTTGGGTTCGAGGTCCGCGAATCGCGCGGCGAAGGGCAGGATCTCGCCAATGCGGTCCTGAGCCCGAAGGACTCGCTCCAGGGCGAAGATGCCGGCGGCGGATGTCGGCCGGTCGCCCAGGAGGCGCCGCAGGGTCTCCTCGGCTCCCGTCAGGTCACCCGAGGTCACCTCCGCCGCCGCGGCGCGGAGCAGGCGTGTCTCCGAGCCAGCATCGTCCACCTGGGCGTGGGCTCCGACGGGCCGAAGAAGGATCAGAAGAAGGAACCCAACGCTCCAGCCCCAATGGATGTTCTTCAACGGATCGTGCCCCGCGGTGCAGCACGGCGCTCGGCCCGATTGAGCCGCTCGAAGTACTCGAGCACCATCTGCCGTTGAGCCGGCGAGAGCCGCTGGAGCTCCTCCGACGGAGGAAGCTGAAAGCGTAACGCACCCAAGTCCTCGGCCGACAGCAACTCAACCGCATTTCGCTCGAACTGGCCCGGGGCCGAAGATTCGCGTTCATCCGAATATTCGTCCTTCTCCAAGCTCCGTCCGGCGTCGAGAAGCCGGTGGAAGAGTCTTTCTTGACGCTGGAGGGTCTCGGCGTCGAGGGTCTCTCTTGCGAGCCTCTCGGCAAGTGCCTGCGCCTCCCGGGCCAGGGCATCCAGATCGCCGAGGGCTTGAGCTCGATCTGGCGGCCGTTGCGCGAGCTCACTGAGTTGTCTTGCGATTTTTTCTTGGCTCTCTGCCGCCGCTCGCAGCTGGTTCGCCCGCGCCTGCTGCCCGAGTTTCATGGGAGTGATCTGCCCAGTGCGCTGGTTCACGGAGCCTTGTTGCCGGGCAATCTGTTGAAGCTCTTCGGTGACCTCGTCACCGGCCTGCCCCTGGGGCCCCCGCCCCGGGGCCTTGGCGGCGGACGCCGCCATCATGGCGGCTTCGTTGAGCGCCGCGACCGCCTGCTCCGCGGCAGTGGAGGGAGACGGCCGGTCCCCACGCTGACTCTCGAGCGCATCGAGGGTCTCTCGAATTGCCTCCATCGCCTGTCCCATCTGCGCGGCGACCTCATTACTCCCCTGATCTGCCGACATCTCGCCCGAGAGCGCCTCCGCCATGTTTCGAACTCCCTGGAGCAGCGCCGCCTCATCGCTCCGCATATTCGCGAGATCCTCCGGACCCGCGCCACGCATCCGGTCCTGCAGAGCCGTCTGCTCACGAGCCAGTGACAGCGCATCCGTGGCCGCCCGCTCCAGAGCTTCTCGAGAAGCCGCCTCGTTCTGGGCGGCCATCTGTTGCTCTCCCTGCTGAAGTTGCTGGGACATTCGGCTCATGGCATCCGCCGCTCGCTGGGCGGCCTCGGACGCCTCCTGAGGTTCGCCGCTTCGTGCCTGTTGGGCGGCCTCGGACATCGATTGCTGCGCTTGCTGGCCCTGCGTCTGGGCCTGCTCCACGGCCTCACGCGCCTGCTCCTCTCCTGCCTCCGCCAACCGCTGCTGGAGATCGTCGAGGGACTCGTCCAGATCCTGAGCTCGGGCCTCCAACGCCTCCTGTTGTTCCGCCCTCAGGTCAGGGGAATCCCCCTCCTTCATGGCGTCCGCCAACGCCTGTTCCTGCTGAGCGAGCTCCTCCGCCTCGGCAGCGGTGGCCCGGAAGTCCTGCTCCATCGCAGCCCGCTCGAATTCCTCGATCGCAGCCTCCAGCCGATCGCGAAGGGCCTCCTGGTCCGCCGCCAACTCCCTCAGGGCCTCGTTCGCATCCTCGGCCGTCATCTGGTCGAGCCGTTCCGCGAGCTCCGCCAGACGCTCCTCGAGACTCTCGGGTGCCAACTCATTTAGAAGTCTCTGGAGTTCCCTGATCTCGGCCTGAAGCTCCGGATCAGCGAGTCCGGTTGCCTCGAGGTCGCGGTTGAGTTCGGCCATCTCCATTTCGAGCGAGTCCAGCGCGGCCAGCAGCTCCTCCTGGGCCTCGAGAGCCTCGCGCACATCCTCTTGCTGGTCGAAGGCCAGACGCTCCTCAGATTCCTCTCTCCGGCTCTGGCTCTCGGGGTTACGCTGATTCGAGAGCTCATTTTCGAGCTCCCGCGTTTCCGCGGCGCGCGCCTCCGCCTGATTCGCCAACCGCTCGACACCGCGCGCGGCCTCGTCAAGACGCTCCTGCGCCTCCCGCCTCAGATCAGCGGCGGTGGGCGTTCTGAGTACGTACTCACGCGTCTCACTCACGTTGGGAATCGGCGCATTGTCCACCGCTCTCGCGAAGTACCGAATGGTGTCCCCGGGTAACAGCTCCCAACTCGTGAGGTCGATGACCGGACGTAACAGGGCGCCCCGCGTCCCCCCGACCGGTATGGGTTGTTCGACCGGAGTGAGACGGTCCCCGAACGCGGTCACCCGATAGACGACCAAGGTCAGGTGGTCCAACCCGTAGTCGTCCGTGGCTTCCAGGACGAGCGGCTGCCTGAGGGAGGCCGGAAGGAGGGTATCGCGCCCGGGGAACAACACGGAGATATGCGGCGCGGAGTCGGGCACCACCGTGAGTCCGAGGGGCGGCGGGAGAATCTCCGCCGGCTCTCCATCGACACCGGTGAATCGCCACTCATACACACCACTCACCCGTGGCGTCCACCGGCCTTCGAAGCCGCGGCCATTCAAGGTGAATGCCACCCCGGCCTCTGACTCCACGCCGGTCTCCGGCTCCACCCCGGCCTCCGACTGCACCCCCGCCTCCGCCACCCCCTCCACCTCTGCCTCCAGCCGCTCCAATCCCGCGGAGAGAAGCGGCCGGCTGGCTTGTCCCTCGAAGGAGAATACGCTCCCTATCGGGATTTGAAGTGGGGGCACCACGACGCCGTATTCCTCCGGCGAGCGGCCCGTGTGTGGCGGAAAGGAAATCCGCACCGTCAGGTCACCCACCAGAAGCGGGTCCACCGGCTGGAGTGTGTAGCGGGGCGACATGGCTCCGTCCGGAGCCTGAACCCAATATTCGGTTCGAGCCGTGACGCTTCGGAGCACGAAGGATCCCCGGTCCCCGTCAAGTTCGATCAGCTCTTCGAGCGCGACGTCGCCGGCGGCCTGCCAGTGTACGGTCACCGTAGTCCGGCCGGGCGCAGACACCTGCATCGGCACATCGGAGCCCCTTCGAACTTCGACGGTGCCCGGAGTCACCACGAGTGCCGGCAGGGTCGGTCCCGCCATCAACTCGAATGGCCTCGCCAGCCCCGCCCACGCCATGAGAGATCGTCCCGGCGCCACGACCGTGAGCACCACAACCAGCGGCATCAGCAGACCGAGTCCCAGACCACCCCGCCGCATCCACCGTCCTACTTCATGGGTCATCCGTCCAGCGAGGCTCCGCTGCCCGGCCTGAAGCCGTCCGAGAGCGTCTTGGGCGGCCCGATCGGCTAGACCCCGCGACACACCGGGCGGAAGCGCTCTGGCCAACTCCAGAGATCCCCTGAGGACCCCGGGCGCCATTCCGACCTCCCGCTCGATATTTCGTGCGACGTTCGGCTCACGGAGCCAAGACTCGGTCAGCCTCCGATGCACCAGCCAAGCGGACACAAGGGTGCCCACCACCAGCATGTCGATGAGAAGCGGCGCCGATGTCCCCTGTCGCCAGCCCTCGGGAGCCACGGCCAGCCATGCGAGAGCCAGCGCACCGGCCAGAGCAGCGCCAACCCACAGGCCGAGTGCCATGCGAACCCTTCCCAAAAGGTGCGCCCTGACACCCTCGACGATCCGAGCGACGCGGGCCGGCGCCGGGCTCACGGGACCATCTGACTGAGGACGTACAGATAGAGATTCACACCCATTCGGAGCGCCGACTCGCGCACATCGGGCGCGTCACCGTGGACATCCGGATCTTCCCAGCCATCGCCGAGATCGGACTCGTAGCTGTAGAAAACGACCAGGCGCCCGCCATGGAAGATCCCGAAGGCCTGAGGTGGCTTCCCGTCGTGTTCGTGGATCTTGGGCAACCCCTCCGGAAAGTCATACATCATTCGAAATACGGCTTGGTCCGGCGGAATCTCCACGAGCTCGTACTCGGGAAAGATCTCAGCAATTTCTTCGCGGAACGACTCATCCATCCCGTAGTTGTCGTCGGCGTGAAGAAAACCACCGGCCAGGAGATACTCCCGAAGAGCCGTCCGCTCCTCGGGTGAAAAGCGCACGTTCCCGTGGCCCGTCATGTACAGGTAGGGGTGATCCTTCAGCGTCGGATCCAAGGGGCGTACCGTCTGCGGCTGAGGCGACACCGGCAAGCCCGTTCGTTCCCGAATGGCCGCAAGCAGATTTGGGAGGGAGGACGGGTTCGCGTACCAATCCCCGCCACCCTCGTATTGGAGCCGGGTGATGGTGAGAACGGAATCGGCTTGCACGCTCAGGGTCACACGTGGCTGGACGCCCAGGTCGGGATTGGGAACGCCGACGCCGGCGGACGCAAGCGCCGCTAGAAGAAGAGAGCGGGTGATCGCTTCCTTCAATACGGCTCCTCCGATCCATCCGACTTCTATGATCAATCCGACTCCTCCGAATTGTCCGCAAGGGCGTGAACGATCTCGTACGCTGCGTTCTTGGCAATACCGAGGCGGGACGACACTTCTCTGGCAGCCCGGCTCGGGGTGAGGCCATCGTCGAGCAGAGCTCGTGCCAACGCGCTAGCGGCGACCTCGTCGACCCGTTCTCTCCGCTCGGCTGGGGAGCCCGGGGAAACCACTATGGTCACCTCTCCTCGTGCCTTGTTTTCGGCGTAGTAGCGCGCAGCTTCCGCCATTGTTCCCCGGAAAAACTCCTCATGAATCTTGGTCATTTCACGCGCCACGACAACCTGGCGATCCTCCGAAACAAGCGCTTCGAGATCCTGAAGTAAGACGGCCACACGTTGGGGAGACTCGAAAACGACGGACGTCTCCTGTGCGGCGGCGATCTGCTCCAGCATCGCCTTCCGTTCCTTGCCTTTTCTGGGCACGAAGCCATGAAAGACGAAGGGGACGGTGGGGAAGCCGGCGCCCATGAGAGCTGAAAGGATCGCCGACGGGCCGGGAACTGGAACCACGGTGTGTCCGGCGTCCAACACCGCCCGTACGAGCCGCTCCCCGGGATCCGAAAGCAGCGGCGTGCCCGCGTCCGACACCAGCGCGAGATCTTCGCCGGCATCCAACCGTGCCACCACTCGAGGAATCCGGGACGCCTCGTTGTGTTCGTGAAGAGAGGTCAACGATGTGGGAAGGTCGAAGCGGGCGAGGAGCTTTCGGGTGCGGCGGGTGTCCTCGGCGAGGATACCGTCGACGGCACCGAGGATTTCGATCGAGCGGGCCGAGGCGTCGGAGAGGTTGCCGATCGGGGTGGCTACGATGTACAGGGTGCTCATACGGGCAGTATAGCAAAAAAGCGACAGCCCGGAGACTCATGGCTCCGGGCCGCCGCACGCCTCTGAACCACTCCGGGTTTCGTCCCTACATGTGCTCCTTGATCTTCGCCTCGAGTGTCGGGCGCGGCACCGCACCGACCACCGTATCCACGTGCTCGCCGTCCTTGAAGAACAGCACGCTCGGGATCGAACGCACGGCGAACCGGACGGTGATATCCGGGTTCTGGTCCACGTCCAGCTTTCCCACAGTGACGCCTTCGTCGCTGTAATCGTCCGCCAACGCGTCGACAATGGGCCCAACCATGCGGCAGGGGCCGCACCACTCCGCCCAGAAATCCACCATCGTCAGGCCGCTGGACCCCTCGACGGTCTCGGCGAAGTTCTGATCCGTAATTTCCACAACATTTCCATTGGCACCCATCGGTCGATCTCCTTGTACCTTCAACGGGCCGGACCTACGATCCGGCCCAAGTTTTTCCACTGTTGCTGTACCGACTAATACTGCACTGACTCATGAACGGATTTCCACTCGACCACGTCGGCGTCGCGGTCGCGTCCATACGAGATTCCGTAGCGACCTTCGAACCCATCACCGGGGCCACTTGTTCCAGCATCGAGGAACTTCCCGAGCACGACGTGAACGTAGCCTTCGTCGGATCCATCGAACTCATCGAGCCGAGATCCAGTGCCAGCCCCCTCGCCCGGTTCCTCTCCCGCCGGGGGCCCGGCATTCACCACGTCGCCTACCGGGTACCCGACCTGCGCGCCACCCTCAAAGATCTAAATACTCGGGGGTTCCACCTCATCGACGAGGAACCCCGCCCGGGCGCCCGTGGGCACCTTGTGGCCTTCATTCATCCCAAATCGACCGGCGGCACCCTGATCGAGTTGGTGCAACACGGCGGCTGACACGAGAAATCGCCTCTTCCTACTCCAGCGCTTCGAAATATCGCGGGGGTTGGGCAACGTTCACCCGGCCTGGGTGATTTTTACCAATTCGATGATGTTGATCAGCCATCGATCGTCCGATTGCAACACCACCGTAAATCCAACATCGCGCACGATCAACCCCCCACGCAACCTAAAGTCGACCCCGAGCCGGTTGCTCGGAAATTCCGTTCCTGGGACCCTACGTTCCGAAATGATCTGATAATCGTCGTGCTGGAGGATTTCGGCGATCACATCCATTCGAAGTTCGACCTCGATTCTATTTCTCCGGTCTCCGATGGGTCCGTCGTCGGTCCCGAACAGGCGGGCCATCGTCTCGAGATCTCGAACGTTGGCGGCCTGCAGAAACCGCTCCACAATCAAGGCTGGAGCGACGATTGACAACTGGGACTGATTGACAACCCTCCGACTGGCGCAACCCCCGGCCGACGCGAGTGTGAAAAACAACAGAAGCAGGCGTTTCACTGGTCGGCCTCCGGATATGAGACAGCTTCTGAGCGCACGAGGGGGACCATGTGCACGACGTTATCCGAGCGGACCGAAAGCGTCAAGGACGCCGGCCCACGAGGGCCTCTCCCGCCCTAGATTCAAGACGTTCAAAGCTCAATATCGGTCTCGGCTCCCTGAAGCATTATGCCATTTTGGCATGTTTAGCGCGCATTCCCGTCGACTTGGCATACCAAGCCGCCAAAGCGGCGGAGGTGGGACCGCCGAACACCCGTCTTGCCTTTAGAGGACTCAAGATCCGGGCCAAAGATGGACGCTGGTCGGGGCGCCGGTCGCGGCCTAGGGCCGGCGCCCTCCAGCCACACGCTTGAGCAGGGTTCCACCCGCGATGGATTCCTCCAGGGTGCGACGATTGATCATGGCGATCTGTTCGTCGTCCACCGTTGAGGGGTACCGGTCAATGAATTGCCGCAGCGTCATCCTCGAGGGGAGCCGAACGATCTCGATCCGTGCCGGCTCGACCTCCAGGATGTTGGCGTCGCTCACGGGACGAAAGCTCTCGATGGTCTCGAGCACCGTGCCCTGGTGGGAGCGCCATCGAGAAGCGGTCGCATAACCCAGCAGGCGGAAGACCGCTCCCCCGTGTTCCACGAAGAGGACCGCGCCCCGCAGTCCGCCTCCTTCGGCGTCTGCGGTGAAGGACGCCTCCCACCCCGGGCGCCCGTTGACCGACGTGGGGCGAGAGCCGCTTCCGCGAACCTCGTCCTGCCTCAGGAAGGTGGAGAGCGCCCGTTCCGCGTCGGTCTCACCCGCCTCCACCGTCAGAACCACGAGGGCCGTCTCGTCCTGAGAAACGGCCGCTACCTGTGATTTCTGATTCATCGTCGTCCAGCCCCGGGGGAAGTCGAGCGCGAACGCCATGTCAGGATGGTAGAACGTTTCCTCGTCGAAGAACCCCTCCCTCGGGTCCTCACCGAAGGTCATGCCGTCGAGGCTTCGCAGGTATTCCTCGCCGCGCCGGATATACTCGGAATAATCCTGACCCGAAGCCGCGATCAACTCGCGGATGTCCTCCTCGCGATTCACCGGGTCGGGGTGGGTGGTCGCCCACCCGGGAACGCTCCCCCCTCCACCCCCCGCCAACGCGAGCGTCTGGAAGACGCCCACCAGCGCGTTCGGAACGGATCCCGCCCGCGACATGTAACGACC
>JADFMD010000099.1 GCA_022564055.1 Gemmatimonadota bacterium | reverse complement strand
GAGCGTATCTACGTGGGTAGCCAGCACGTCCACGTGACGACGAACGGTGGCCAAAGCTGGAAAGTGTTGAGCCCGGACCTCACGACGAACGACAAAACCAAACAGCAAAAAACAGGGGGACTCACGACGGATGACGCGGGACCCACCTACGCCGCCGTTCTCTTTGCAATCGCGGAATCGCCCCAACAAGAGGGAGTGATCTGGACCGGGTCCAACGACGGGCTCGTACACGTCTCGCTCGACGGCGGACAGACGTGGACGAACGTCACGGAGAACATCCCGGACCTCCCGCCGTGGGGCACGGTCTCCAATATCGAGCCGTCTCGCCACGACGCCGGCGCGGCCTACCTCACGGTGGACCTCCATCAGCTGGGCGACACCGAGCCCTATGTCTACAAGACCACGGACTACGGGGATTCATGGACGTCGCTGAGCCAGACCATCCCGAGAAGCGTGTTCAGCTATGCGCACGTCATCCGGGAGGACCCGGTGCGGCCGGGCCTTCTTTATCTCGGCACCGAGAATGCCCTCTATGTGTCGCTGGATGACGGTGAGAACTGGACCCTCATGCGGAACAACTTGCCACCGGCACCGGTCCATGATCTGACGATTCAGAGCCACTTCAACGATTTGGTGGTCGCCACGTATGGCCGGGGCTTTTGGATCATGGACGATATCACCCCCCTCCAAGAGCTGACCGAGGATGTGATCGCGTCGGAGGTCCACCTCTTCACTCCTAGAACGGCCTACCGCTTTCTCACGCGACAGCGCTCGCAGAGCCAACCGGAGGACCCCGGCGCCGGAACCAACCCCACATACGGTGCATCCATTTCCTTCTTCCTCGAGAGGGTTCCGGAGGAAGGCGTACAACTCGAAATCCACGACGAGGGTGGTCGGTTCGTGCAGCTCTTGGACACCGACCTGCTCCGTCCTGGCATCAATCGGGTGCACTGGGATCTAGAGGAGGAGGCGTCCAACACACCGACGCTCAGAACCGCCCCCGTGGAGCACTCCCATGTGGAATTTCCGGAGGAAAGCGGGCGTTCGTTGGGCGAGGGCGGACGCGTGACGCCGTTGGCCCCTCCCGGAAACTACACGGTGACCCTTCGCGCCGCGGGTTTCAACTTGGTACAACCGCTGCTGCTTCTGAAGGACCCCAACTCAGGCGGTAGCGAGCTGGAGATCCAGGAACAGGTGACCATGGTACGGGAGATTCGCGAGTCCGTGGATTCCGTGGTGGCCTTGATCGACGAGATCGAATGGATCCGGGCGCAGACCCAGCTCGTGCGGGAACGCAACGCGGACCATGCCGCAGCCGAGGAGATCCGAGAGGCGGGTGGGACCCTGGAAGCGGAGCTCATCGAGCTGGAGATGCGCCTGTTCGACGTGCGCCTTACGGGCGGTACCGCGCGACAGGATACCCTCCGCTGGGCGAGGCGCCTTTACGCCCGCCTCACGAGCCTAGCCGGCTACATCACCGGAACCGACGACCGGCCGACGGACCAAGCGCGTGAGGTTTTCGAAATGCTCGGAAGTGAGTTAGGGGACTACCAGCGACAGATGGCGGCCATCAGAGAAGATCTCGCAACGTTCAACCGGCTCTTGGACGACCGGGGCATCGAGCCGATCCCCGTAAACTGAGCTCGCAGGGCCTCGCTACCGCCGCTTGATCAGGACCGAAAGAACGATTCCGACCATTATGGCGATCCCGAGGACGGACTTCGCCGTTTCGCTCAACCGGCCCTCGAGTTCCTCGATGGCCTCGCGGCCCGACGGGGCATTGGGATCCTGCCTGATGTGGATCAGACAGTAGTCGGAACCCTTCAGCGCATTGAGCTTACAGGGGGTCCCTTTCTTGGTCGTACCGCTACAACTCGCCACGTACTTCACCTCCTCATCGCGTCGGGCTCAGTATCGCTCGCCTCCCGATCCGCCTCAACTTCCACCCATCACTCTACTTCCACGCTACACCCGCCTCCACACTACCTCTATTCTTTCTTTTCATACGTGCGACCGCCCCACCGGATTCATCCTGCGCCCCCTGACAACCTAGGAGCCGAACTCGATTCCCTGCGCCAACGGCATCTCCGTGCTCCAGTTGACCGTGTTGGTCTGTCGCCGCATGTAGGCCTTCCATGCGTCCGACCCGGACTCCCTCCCTCCACCCGTTTCCTTCTCGCCCCCGAACGCGCCACCGATTTCGGCGCCGCTGGTTCCGATGTTCACGTTGGCGATCCCGCAGTCGCTTCCGCGGTGCGACAGAAAGTATTCGGCTTCCCGCACGTGCTCCGTGAAAATCGCCGAGGAAAGGCCTTGTGGAACGCCGTTGTGAAGTCGCATCGCCTCGGAAAGCTCGTCTACGGTCTCCTTCCGGGGCGACGACGCCTCACCGTACCCGATGATGTAGAGAATTGGAGCGAACGTCTCTTCCTGTACAATTGCGAAGCTGTTTTCCGCCGCGGCGATGCAGGGCCTTACATAGTGTCCGCCCGGGTATTCCGGACCGTCGAGCGGCTCACCCCCGTACAGAATCTCTCCGCCCTCCTTCTGAACGCGTGAAATCGCACGCTGAAGGTCTTCGACAGCCCCAGTATTCACGAGGGGCCCCATCAGCGTATCCGGTTCCAGGGGATTTCCGACGGAAACACCCTCATAGGCTCGCGTCAGGCGCGCCACAAAATCTTCTCGGACCGATTCATGAACGATGATTCGGCGAGTGCTCGTGCACCGCTGCCCTGCGGTGCCCACTGAGCCGAAAAGCACGGCGGGGAGCGCCAGATCGAGGTCGGCGTGGGCTGTGACGATGATCGCGTTGTTGCCACCGAGCTCCAGAATCGTGCGGCCGAGCCGCTTGCCCACGACCTCCCCGACGCGGTATCCCACAGCGCAACTTCCGGTCGCCGACACGAGCGGAATCCTGCGATCGTGCAGGAGCCTGTCCCCGACGGTCGAACCCTTCCCCACGGTGAGTGAAAAGATGGCTGGATCGACCCCGTTCTCCTCACAGACCCCCTGGGCGATTTTGGTTACGGCGATGGCCGTGAGGGGCGTCTGACTCGCCGGCTTCCACAGCACGGAATCCCCGCACACCGACGCGAGCGCCGCGTTCCAACTCCAGACCGCTACAGGGAAATTGAATGCGCTGATGACTCCCACGACCCCGAGGGGATGCCACTGCTCCATCATCCGGTGATCCTGCCGTTCGGAGGCGATCGTGAGCCCGTATAGCTGACGGGATAGACCCGTGGCGAAGTCGCAGATGTCGATCATCTCCTGGACTTCGCCCTCGCCCTCGGCTCTGATCTTCCCCATCTCGAGCGTGACGAGCGCGCCCAACTCGGCCTTGAGCTGCCTCAACCGGTTCCCGATCTGACGGACCAGCTCCCCGCGGCGAGGAGCCGGTACGGTGCGCCAGTGTAAGAACGCTTCGTGCGCACGGGAAACGATCACGTCGAATTCCCCTTCGGTGACCTGCTGCACGGTCGCGATTTCCGATCCGTCGATCGGAGTTGTGACCGTAAGCTCGGGGCCGGATCCCATCCACTCCCCACAGAATCCTCCCAAATTGCGCGCCTCGATACCCAGGCCGGTCAAGATTTCCCCCATCATCTCTTTCATCGATTTTCCCATGGTCAGCTCGGCGCCGCGGCGCCGACCCCGGACCGGGTGAGCCCCTCCGAATGGTGCCGCCGCAAAAGCGTGGCGTGTCCCCTCACGTCGTGTACGCGGAGAATTTCTACGCCCTTCGTGATGAGACCTCGGCTGACCGCTAGCGTCTCCGCGTCCCGTTCGGCACTCGGCTTGTCCGTAACCGCTTCGAGGAAGGACTTTCGGCTGTGCCCGATGAGCAGCGGTATGCCCAGGTCATGGAAACGCTCCGCGTGCTCGAGGATTTGCCAATTCTGGTGGGCCGTTTTCCCGAACCCGATTCCGGGATCGAAAATGAGGCGGTGCCGGGCAATTCCTCTGCGATCGAATTCGACCAACCGTTCCTTCGCCCAGGCGATCAAGAACTCCACGGGGTCAGCATCGCACGGAATGGACTCCCCCTCCACAACCGGAATGGACAAGCTATGCATGAATACGAGCGGAAGCTCCGTGCTCCGTGCGATCTCCAGCATTTCGGGATGGCGGAACCCGGTGACGTCGTTCAGCAGGTCAACGCCCAATCTCAATGCCGAACGAACCGTCGAAGGATTCCGGGAGTCCATACTGATCCGAAAAGGATTTCGAGGGCCGGGCCGCCGAAGCTCCTCCTGGAGCTCTCGCAGACCGTGCAGGACCGGCTCGACACGTTCCCACTCGGTTCCCGGATCGAGGGCCTCCCCAGCGGGCCGGGTAGATTCGGCGCCGACGTCGATGATGCCGGCACCCGCCTCCACGAGCCCCCTAGCATGCCTGAGGGCGGCCTCGGGTTTCAAGAACCGCCCACCGTCGCTGAAGCTGTTGGGAGTGACGTTGAGGATTCCCATGAGGGTGGGGCAACTCAACTGGAAGTCTGCCTCCGGCGAGTGGATAGCCGGGAGCATATGCTCCGCCGCCCCACCAGCCTCCACGGTCCCGCCGCGGTTCTCCGCCGCAGACGCACGGACCTCAGCCGCGGACAAACGGACCTCCGCGGCGGACGCCTGGGCCCTGACCCGGTTGGCGTGGGCCTCCACGGTCTCGCCGTCGAGAACCACGTCGGGAATCAGGTCGCGCAGAGGCTCCAATACGAACGGGCGCCGGAGAATCTCCGGATGGGGGATGGTCAGACCGTCGGATCGGACCTCGTTCCCATCCCACCAGAGGATGTCTATGTCGATCACTCTCGGGGCCCATCGCTCCTGGTCTTGGCGCCCCAAGGATCTCTCGATTTCCTTGATCTTTTGCAGCAGCGCACGCGGCTCGAGAGTCGTCTCACCGGCAAGAGCGCCGTTCAGATAGGGGAGGTCCCATGCGCCCGGGGCCCCAGGCGGCGTCAGCGCAGGTGACTCATAGATCCGGCTCAATCTCACACCGTGTAGAACCGCCCCACACCCCCGAGACAGGCACGAAACAGCCCTCTTCAGATGGATCGCGCGATCCCCCAGATTACTGCCGAGGCCGAGGATCACCATGGCTCAGTCGCCAACCGTAAATTCCGCACCCTTGGTGATTTCCGGGATGGGCGGTGAGACCTTTCG
Source organism: Gemmatimonadota bacterium (assembly GCA_022564055.1). Classification (GTDB taxonomy): domain Bacteria; phylum Gemmatimonadota; class Gemmatimonadetes; order Longimicrobiales; family Gaopeijiaceae; genus UBA822. The sequence goes on along the minus strand of JADFMD010000099.1, from coordinate 4,842 downwards.
AACGGTGATCCGAAGCTCATGGTCGGGCCCGACGACGCTCCTCAGTGCCGTAAAAATCTCGTTGGCCAAATGTTCGATCAGCGAGAACTCCCGATTCAGAACCACCTCCTTGATGGTTTGGACCAAGGCGTCGAAACTCACGGTGTCCTCGAGGCGATCGGTGATCATCCCCTGGGGAGGGGTCTCGAACCGGACGGTGACGTCGATCTCGATTGGCTGGGGGTCGCGGCGCTCCTCCGCCGAGCAACCGATGCGAATGGGCAGCAAGACACCCCTTATCGTGAGTTCCGGGTGGGACATGTTTCCGCCGCTGGCGCTCCTGCCTAGCCGGTCCTGAGGTTCTCCGCGTAGATCCACCAGATATCCTTGTCTCCGTACCCGCCATTCCTCTCGGAGTCGAAGTAGAAGATCTGGAAATCGGGGGAAAACGCCGGACATCGGTCGTTCTCTTCCGTGTTCACGAGCGGGCCCAGGTTGACGAGCGGACCCCATTCCCCGCGGTCGTCCCGGGTGGTGACGTAAATATCCTCTTTGCCGTACCCCGCATCCAGGGTTGCGGTAATGTAGAGTGAGCGGCCATCGGCCGACGGGAGCGAATGGTGCTCGCTTCCGGCCGAGTTGACCCGGGGACCGAGGTTCACGGCCTCCTGCCAGACACCGTCCACCCTCTCCGAACGCCAGATGTCGTTTCCGCCGTACCCGCCGGGCCGCGTCGATGTCCAGTAGGCCACGCTCCAGTCGGGTCCCGTGAAATAGAGGCAGTGGTCGGCGTAAGCAGAGTTGATCGGCGCACCGAGGTTTCTCGGCTCCGTCCACTCGCCGTTCACCCTGTCGCTCACCCAGATGTCCACGCTGCCCAACCCGCCGGGTCGATCGCTCATGATGTAGAGTTGATTGCCGTCCGGAGACAGGAGGGGCTCGACCTCTGAATACTCGGTACTGATCGGGGCAGGAACGATCTCGGCTCGAGTCCACTGGCCGCCGACGAGCGTCGACGTGCAGATGTCGTTTCCGCCCCCAGGCGTGCGATCCGCGCAGTTGAAGTACATCGTGCGGCGGTCGGTCCCGAAGGTCGGCTCCGAGTCCCGTCCCGCAGCGTTGAGAGCGGCGCCCATGTTGACCGGCTGTGTCTGGGCGCGGGCCAGAGGTGAGCGCTGTGCGACGAGAGCGTTGAAGGCGAAAAGGCCTAGCCCGCTCGCGATGAGCGCCGGGGTCAGCAGCTTCATCGAGGTCCTCCTGTACACGTGGGTGGTGGAGGCCACTCTACGACGGATGCCCAAGCCGGGCCAGTGGCCGAATCTCTGCAGGACCGCAGGCCACCATCCCCTCTGGCTCAACGAGGGGTCGGTCCCTACCGTAAGGCAACGTCCACCGCCAGCGAACTCCAGGAGATCCGTACGATGCGAAGTCGCCATGACCCGAGAATCCGTGCCCCCCGCTTCGCCTTCCTCCTTACCCTAGCCCTGTTCGCATGTGCTCAAGCGGACGCCGACCCCGCGGGCGATACGTCGGGAGTGGAATTCCCCGTTACGAATCGCCCTGACGTGCGAGGCGTACATGGGGCCGTCAGCTCCGACCATCCGCTCGCCACGGCCGCCGGGTACGCCATTCTGCGGAGCGGAGGCAACGCGGTCGACGCGGTGGTGACCATGGCCGGTGTCTTGGCCGTCGTACGACCCCACATGAACGGGGTCGGTGGTGACGCCTTCGGCATTTTTTACGATGGCGCGACGGGTGACGTCGTGGGGATGAACGGGAGTGGCCGGGCCGGGGCGCTCGCTACCCCCTCCTTTTTCACCGACGCCGGGCACGAGACCATCCCCGGCTCGGGCCCTCTTGCGGTGAGCCTCCCGGGTGCGGTCGCAGCCTGGGACGATGCCCTCGCCCGTTTCGGGACCATTTCCCTGGCAGAGGCTCTGGCCCCGGCGATCGCCTATGCGCGGGACGGATTCCCAGTGTCCAGCCGCCTCGCGAGCGACATCGCGGGGGCCTCACGGGGCCTGAACGCGTCGGCGCTCGGCCTCTATCTGCCCGGCGGCTCTCCGCCCCCAGTTGGATCGCTCCTGAAAAACACGGCGCTTGCCGGGACGCTCGAACGGATCGCCGGAGAAGGTAAAGACGGGTTTTACCGTGGCGCTCCGGCCGAGGCGATTTCCGCGTTCCTGGAGAAGCAAGGTGGGTACCTGCGCGCCGCGGACTTCGCGGCTCACCAAACGACCTGGACGTCTCCCTTGGAGGGCACCTACCTGAATCACCGGATCCTGGTGCTACCCCCCAACACGCAGGGCATGGCCCAGATTTCACTCATGGAGATGGCCGCCGAGCATGATCTGGCCGCCATGGGACACAACACCGCCGACTACCTGCACACGCTCATCGAACTCAAGAAGCTCGCGTTCGCCGATCGAGACCGGTGGGTCGCCGACCCCGAGTTCGCCGACCTTCCCGTCGAAGAACTTCTCGACGCGGATTATTTGAGGAAGCGGGCCGCCAAGATCGGCGCGAACGCAGCAGAGGACGTGACCCCGGGAATCGAGGGGTCTTTTTCAGCGGACGCCCACCAGGGGGACGCGGACGACTCCGGGGACACCGTCTACATCACGGCGGTGGACCAGTGGGGCAACGCGGTGAGCTGGATCCAGAGTCTGTTCGCCTCATTCGGGTCGGGATTGTTGGAGCCCGAAACGGGTGTGGTCCTCCAGAATCGGGGGGCGTTGTTCAACCTCGACCCGAACCATCCCAACGTAGTCGCGCCCGGAAAACGGCCCTACCACACGCTCACGCCGCTCATGGCCTTGAACCGGGATGGCACCCTGGCCTTCACACTCGGCACGCCGGGCGGGGACAGCCAGGTCCAGTCCCTGATCCAGATCGTGAACAATATCTTTCTCTTCGGAATGACGCCCCAGGCCGCGATCGAAGCCCCGCGTTTTCGGAGTTATAACAGCCTCCGCGTGGATTTCGAGGATCGGATTCCCGCAGATGTCCTCTCGGATCTGAGCGGGCGGGGCCACGAGCCCCGTGTGATCCACGGTTGGACGGCGACTTTCGGCGGGGCACACATGATTCGCGTCGAGCCCTCGGGGACGCTCACGGCGGCGGCGGATCCGCGGCGCGAGGCGTACGGGATGGCGTACTGAGCCCCGGGAATCTCCCGGAGGTGCCGCCTTGACGGTGGTCGACACCGGCCGCATATCTTTCGGCGACCCTGGCTGCTCACCCGCCGATGGGCTAGGCGCGCGGGGCGCGGACAGCTCGCCGTCGAGCCGGTGACCACCCAGAAGTGAATTTTTCGAGGGGACGCAGATGATATCCGAGATGGCCAAAGCGTATGTGGTGGTGAGAGTGGCAGTGGGACTGGTGGTGGCGGTCGTTTTTTTCACGGCGTCGCCGCTTGCGGGGCAAAGCTCCCGGATGAACTTCTTCGTCGCCCTCGAGGGAGCGACTTATGGGGCTGACCGCCCTGCCCTCGGCATAAGTGATGCGTTTTGTTTCGATGAGGCATATGCCGAGGGCTTTGGGGCGCTGAACTGGCGCGCCTACCTCACGGGAACCTCGGCGGACGGTGAAGCAGACCAGATCGCGCGCGCGCGCATTGGGGCGGGCCCTTGGTACAATTACTCCGGCGTGGTGATCGCGACCGATTTGGACCAGCTGCATAGCGACGAGAACAACCTCTCGCTGGAGTCGGCATTGACCGTCAGGGGACAGCCGGCGCCTGATGGGGTGCTCGAAATTCCCTCGGGTTCACAACTGGATGGAACCGATTTCTCGCGGGAAGGGCCGTTCTTCTGTTTCGGTTTTCCTTGATGAGCTGAAAACCCGCCGGCTCCACGGTCCGGGGTTCACCCCCCCGCCGGACACTCCATGACCAGATGGGTATAGGGAATGCGAAGAAGATCCGTCCTCAGGTGCGCTTGAACGGCGGGAAAAACGGGTTTCACCAGCTCGAGCCATGCATCCAGGCTTCTCACGTGCGAGCCCCGATCCATGTCGAGGAGCCTTTTCGCGATGCGTGACTGGTTCTCGGTGTAACAGCCGTCGAACGTCACCAGGCGGCCTGAAGGTTTGAGGTTTCGGGTGGCGAGTCTCAGGAACGCTGATACCTGGGCGTCGTCCAGGTGGTGGAGAAGACCGTTCGCTAAAATGAGGTCATAGTGGGCCTCGTCACACATGGTCTCGGCACTGACCGGCCCCAGCCTAAAGCTACCTCGATCGCCATAGTTCGCTCGCGCCGACGCGATATAGCCCTCGTCCATATCGATTCCGACATAGTCGACTTGGGGAAGATAGGTGACGAAGTCCCCCGGGCCGCATCCGCAATCGAGGACACGGTCCGATTCCTTCGGACGGACGTACTTCGCGACGTATTCGACTCTGAGGCGATGGACTCCGACGAGTCTCTGGAAGAGGCGGTAGCCGACCGGAAGAGAAAGAATCGCCCTAAAGTTCAAGTCTTGTGTCTCCCTCGGACGTGGCGGCCCGCCATTCTGAAGGTCATCTCGTACATGCGCACCAATCGCGGTCCAATTACTCGGGACAGTTCTCGTCCCCATTTCGGATGCGAATCAGAACGATGGTATACCGCCCATCCCGGAACTCCCTAGCGATCTCGCTGTTGAGAGCGTCGGTACGTGAGGCGTAGCTCAAGAGCTCCCGCACATGCTCACCGCCAAGCCAAGCATAGTTATAGAGCACATATACACACGGTGGAAAAGGCTCCGTTCGCTGTAGCGCGTCCAGCGATTCGGGAGAAAGCCTGTGGCCATTGGTAAGGGGTCCGCTGGTATACCCCAGCTCCGGATACCTGAACAAGAAATGCTCGTACAGACCGTACTAGAT
>JADFMD010000231.1 GCA_022564055.1 Gemmatimonadota bacterium | reverse complement strand
CACTGGGAGGGGGACGTACTCGTGGTCGAGACCACGAACCTCCATCCGAGACAGTCGCTCCAGGGAATCCTCCCCTCGGAGCACATGCGGGTGACCGAACGGTTCACCCGGGTCGACGAGGAGACGATCCTTTACGAGTTCACCGTTGAGGATCCGACGATATACACTCGAGCCTGGGGCGGAGAGATCCCGATCAAGAAGTTCGACGACATGCTCTACGAGTACGCCTGCCACGAGGGCAACTACAGTATGACCAGCGTTCTGAGCGGCGCGCGGTATCAGGAGAGATTGGCAGCGCAGGGATCGGGTGACTCCGGGCGTGATTGAGAGGGCGTAGCCCTCGCCGCTTTTCTTTCCGACCCAGACAGGAGGAAACAGAATGAAGAGTTACGCCGTTCCGGCCATTGGGCTTGCGATGTTCTCCGTGGCCCTGGTGGCACAGACACCGCCGGTCATCGGCGATCGCTCCTCGCCTCTACGCCCGCTTGGGGGCGACAACGTGGGAATCAGCAATGCCGTCCTTCGCGATCAGCCCGAGGTTCGCGCCCTGCGACTGGTCGTGGAACCCGGCGGTACACGTGTGATGCACGCCCACTCGGGGGTCCAGTTCCATCTGTTCATTCCCATCTCCGGCCCCATGGAGGTGAAGCTGGAGGGGGGACAGACCGTGGACATCCAACCGTGGCACCCCTACTTCCTTGCCGAAGGCACCCAACACGGTTTCCACAACAGCGGCTCCACGGCGGTGGAGGTCATGGAGATCTTTATCCGGTGAGGAGATCCCACTTCACGGGGTGGGCGATCGCGCTCATCGGTGTCCTGTGTGTCACGGGCTCCGGCGCAGCCGCATCCGGCACATCCCAGTCCGGATCCGCTGCAGCCGTATCGCTGCCGGCCACCATTCCGATCTTTCCGCTCCAGGACGTCGTGCTGTTTCCCAACAGCACCACGCCCTTGCACATCTTCGAGCCACGCTACCGCGCGATGGTGGCCGACGCACTCGAAGGCGACAGCATCATCGGCATGATCTTGCTGCAGCCGGGCCACGAAGCGGAGTACGAGGGACGGCCGCCGATCTTCGACATAGGCTGCGCTGGGGTCATCATCGCTGCCGAGGAGCTGCCCGACGGGCGGTACAACATCGTCCTGGGCGGGCTCATGAAGTTTCGGGTCCTGAGCGAGGACGCGAGCCGTTCTTACCGGCTCGCGGAGGTGGAGGCGCTCCCGGAGGCGGTCGAGCTGGCCGACCGCCCGCTACTCGCCGAGAGACGCCACGAACTCGAAGAAACCCTCCGCTCCATCTCGCCCCGAGCGCAGCTGCCGCCCTCGGATCTCTCGGACGAAAAGGTCGTCGACGGGCTCTCGCAAGTTCTCCCACTCGAGCCTGCGCACCGACAGGAGCTGCTCGAGGCGGTGGGTCCGCTCGAGCGTGCGTTGAGGCTCATCAGGCGTCTGCGGGAGAACGATTCCGTGCTGCTGTGAGGGCGGAGTAGCATCCCAGACCTAGGGGTCGATCAGGGCCCAAGCGCCCGCTCGACCGCTCCGACGAGTTGCCTGAACTCGAAGGGTTTCATGATGATCTCGACGGCCCCGAGATTCGAGGCTTTCAAGAGGAGCTCGTCTTTCGGGGTCGCACCGCCGCCCGAGATCGCGATGATCGGGACGTCGGCGTGCATCACGCGGATGGCCTCGATCACGTCGTGCCCATCCAAACCGGGCATGTTGATGTCGGTGAGAACCAGATCGGGTGTATTTTCCCCGAAGAGCCGCAGGCCCTCTGCCCCGTCGTGCGCCTCCTCGACCAGGTGGCCTTCCCCGTCGAGCATACGTTTTACGAGCGTGCGGCTTACCTCGTCATCATCGATCACTAGAACGCGGGCCATCGGGCGTCTCCTCGGTGGCTAGGATGTACCTGAAAGATGGGTTGCCCCCCGTGCCCCACAAAGATGATTCTCGCCGGGGCTCGACCTACCGCACCCCGTCCTTCCGGAGGGCGTTGCGCCGATGTCGTGCCCGACCTACCGTCCACGGCTCCATCGCGGCGCAGCGCCACAGGTGCCACTCTCCAGGTGCACCTCCACAGTTGCAGCGCCAGGGGGGTTATCACTCCGCTCTATACAAGGCGAGGAATGAGGAATGACGACGATGATGAAAGTTGAGCTTCGACCCTTCCGGACGCAGACTCTCGTGTTTTGCCTCGGCCTCGTCTCCGCGCACTCCTGTTGGCGACGGCGGCAGACGCCTTCGCTCAACGCCTGCCAGGGACCGAGAACGGCGAGTGGCGTTATCTGGGCGGCGACGCGGGGCACACTCGCTCCTCGCCTCTGAACCAAATCAACGCCACCAACTTCGCGGACCTCGAGGTGGCCTGGATCTGGAAGAGCGACAACTTCGGCCCCAACCTCGACTACTTCTCCCGGTCCACCCCGATCTACGCCGACGGAATGCTCTATACGGTGGCCACGCCGCGCCGGCAGGTGGTGGCGATCGACCCCGATACGGGCGAGACGCTCTGGGTGTTTCGCGAGCCCGAAACCACCAGATTCTTGCGCTCTCCCAG
>JADFMD010000001.1 GCA_022564055.1 Gemmatimonadota bacterium | reverse complement strand
CCGGACACAGTACCCCTCGATGACCTCGTTCAGCTCGGCGGGCTGCGCGACCGTGGGCGAGACGGACTCGCCGCTGAACCAGGGGGTCGCCGCAGCAGCAGACCCGACCGCACCGACGCCAGGGGGCTGACTCCATAACGAAAGCCAAATTCCCAGCACGGTGGCGGTGGCAGCGAGTGTCTTCATGCTTCGACCTCCGGTGGATGCTGGCACCTTCGGTGCCACACGATCCCCGCGCATAACGAGCGCAACGACGCAATCTAGGAGGGGGTCAGGAAAAAACAAAGACCCATCGCCTGATCGGGAAGAAGCGAGGGGGCGGGTCATCGAGCAGCCGAAGTACGAGCAGACTCATAAGGATTGGGGTTTCTTACGTTCGAGGGTGAGGGTCAGACCGCCCTCATCAAGCGGCTCGTGGCCATGTTCCTCATGGGCGCCTAGCTTTCGGCCATTCCTATCTAGGCCTGTCGAGCTGTTTTGCCGTTGAGCCCCCCTCGCGAGGAGTGAGAATGTCGGACCGAGTGACGGTCGTTTATGACGGTCATCTGGCCGTGGTCACCCTGAATTATCCGGACCGGATGAATGTGCTGAATCGGCGAGGGTGGGAGGCTCTCGCCAAGGCCATGACGGCTCTGGGGGACGACCCGGGTGTCCACTGCGTGGTGATCGAGGGTGCCGGGGATCGGGCCTTTTCTGCCGGCTCCGACATCGGGAGGTTCCCTGAGGAGCGTCAGACGCCCGAGCAGGTCCGGGCGTACGGCCAGGCCCTCGAGTCCGCGCTTGAAGCGCTTCGGGGCTGCCCCCACCCGACCGTGGCGCTGATCCTTGGGGATTGCGTGGGTGGCGGCCTGGAGATCGCGGCCTGTTGTGACCTGAGAATTTGCGGTGAATCCAGCCGCTTCGGGGCGCCGATCAACCGGCTGGGTCTCACGATGTCCTACACTGAGTTGGGTCCGCTCGTCGACTTGGTCGGTGCTTCGGGGGCCCTTGAGATCTTGCTCGAGGGTGGCCTCCTCGATGCGGAGCAGGCGTACCAAAAGGGTCTCGTGACCCGAGTTGTACCTGATGATGACGTCGAAGATGAAGCGCGGGCCACCGCTCTTCGCATCGCGGCGGGGGCGCCACTCGTGAACCGATGGCACAAGAAATTCGTGCGTAGGCTGACAGACGGAGGGGGTCCGCTCACGGAGGACGAGCGCCAGGAGGCGTACGAGGCGTTCGGCACGGATGACTATCTGGAGGGCGTCCTGGCCTTTCTCGAGCGACGCGACCCACAGTTCAAGGGTAAGTAGCCGGATGAGTTCACCCAAACGGAGGGGGCCGCTGGGAGGCCTTCGCGTGGTCGAGTTTGCGCACATCATGGCCGGCCCGACGTGTGGGCGGATGCTCGCCGACATGGGGGCCGACGTGATCAAGGTGGAGCCGGTCGCCGGTGGAGATGCAACACGCGCCTTCCGTCCCCCCGACCTGGACGGTGAGTCCGCGGCCTTCATGATGCTGAACCGCAACAAGCGTGGCGTCGCGTTGGACCTCAAGTCGGAGGGCGGGCTCGAGGCCGCTCGGCGGCTGGTAGAGCGAGCGGACGTGTTGATCGAGAACCACCGCACGGGCACCATGGAACGACTGGGGCTCGGGTACGATCTGTTGAGGGAGACCAACCCCGGGCTCATCTACTGCGAGATCTCGGGCTTCGGCCGGACCGGCCCCATGGCGCACCTCGGGGGATTCGACCTCATTTCCCAGGGCTACAGTGGAATCATGAGTGTCACGGGCGAGGGGGAGGGAAGACCCCCCGTGAAGTGCGCTCCGCCCCTCACCGATATCACGGCGGGCATACTCGCGGCCATGGGCGTCCTGGCCGCTTACGTCGAGCGACTCGAGACGGGCAGGGGCCAGAGGGTCGACACCTCCCTCTTCGAGGCCGGCGTCACGCAGTCGTTTTGGCAGGCGGCCATGACCCTGGCTACCGGCGTTTCGCCAGGGCCGCTGGGCTCGGCCCATCCGTTGATCGCTCCCTATCAGGCCTTCGAGACGTCCGACGGGTGGATCACGGTAGGGGGCTCGAACCAGGCGACGTGGCACCGGCTCGTCGAGATCGTGGGACTTCCCGAGCTCGCCGAGGATTCCCGTTTCCTACAGAATGCGGACCGCATGCGACACGTGGGCGAGCTCGCTTCGATCCTGGGCGAGCGCTTCAAGACGCGACCGACGGCCGAGTGGCTCGGGCTCCTCGAGGAGGCGGGAGTACCGGCGGGTCCGGTCGCGAGCATCGGGGAGATGCTGGAGCTCCCCCAGACGCTCGCCCGCGACATGGTCGTAGAGGTGCAGCATTCGAAGCTCGGGCCGGTCCGAACGGTCGGCTTTCCCGTGAAGTTCTCGGAAACACCGATCTCCATCGAGCGAGGCGCTCCGCTTCTGGGCGAGCACACGCGGGAGGTGTTGGCGGAACTGGGTTACACGGACGAGGAGATAGAAGAGCTCATAGGAAGCGGTGCGGCTGGGGCGTGACGGCCGCTGGTCGGTTGGCGGCGTCTAGAGGTCCAACTCCGCTCGCATCCGCTTCTCTCGCCGACTGAGTGCTACCGCGATGAGGAAGGCCCAGAGCGCATAGCCCCCACCGACCCAATAGAGAGCCTCGGTGCCCATCCACCGGTACCACATGAAGGGCCACAGGGACGCCATCAGCGTATTTACGATGGATTCGATCGCGAAGGTGACCAACTCACTGACGAGGAAGCCCGTGACGCTCGCGGCGTTTTGGATGGAGCTCGTGAGACTCCTGATCTCGAGGTAGAGGAAGGTTCCGACAGCGAGAAGAGCGTAGTATCCCCCTCCGTGCTTTCGCCAGAGCTTTCCCACGGCACCGCCGCCGCCGTCGTCGACCCTTTTCGCCATCACCGCTCCGCCTCAGGCCACCCAGACTGTCTTCACGTTTACGAACTCCCTGATTCCGAAGGGTGAGAGCTCACGCCCGTAGCCGCTCTGCTTGATCCCGCCGAAGGGGAGTCGCGGGTCCGACCTGGGGTACGAGTTCACGAAGCACGCGCCCGCGTCCAGCAACTCCGCGGCAATCTGCTGGCCACGTTCTACGTCTCGGGTATAAACGGACGCGCTCAGGCCGTAGATGGTGTCGTTCGCAACCCGAAGGGCTTCCGTCTCGTCGGAGACCGGAATGATCGAGGCCACGGGTCCGAACAGCTCTTCTTCGTAGGCCGGCATCCCGGGACCGACGTCGGCGAGAAGCGTGGCCGGATAGAAGTAGCCCGGTGGATCAGGCAGCTCCCCACCCAGAAGAACACGAGCCCCGTTCGCCACGCTCTCGCTCACCTGCCGGTGGAGGTTGTCTCTGAGGTCGGCCCTTGCGAGGGGACCCACCGTCGTATTTGAATCCGTGGGGTCTCCCACGACGGCTTGGGACATCCGCTCCACCAGCCTGGCCTCGAACTCATCTCGAACCTCGTCCACCACGATGAGCCTCTTGGCGGCGATGCAGCTTTGGCCTGCGTTGAGGAGCCGGCTGGTGGTGCACGCGGCGGCCGCTGCCGCCAGATCGGCGTCGGCAAGGATCACGGCGGGATCGCTTCCGCCCAACTCGAGCACCGTCTTCTTTATGCTCGCACCGGCGGCGGAGGCCACCGCCTCTCCGGCCCGGTTGCTTCCGGTCAGCGTAACCGCCTTGATGCGAGGGTCACGAATGACAGCGTCCACAGCCGGCACGTCCACTACCAACGTGCGGAAGACGTTGTCGGGATAGCCTGCTGCACTGAACAGCTCTTCGAGTGCCAACGCGCAGCCGGTGACGTTGGGTGCGTGTTTTAGGATGCCGGTATTCCCGGCTGTAAGCGTCGGGGCCGCAAAGCGCATGACCTGCCAAAACGGAAAATTCCAAGGCATGATGGCGAGCACCACACCCAGGGGTTGATAGGTCACGAAGCTTCGTGAGGCGTCGGACTCGATTTCGATGTCGGCCAGGAAATCGGCTGCGTTTTCAGCGTAGTAATCGCAGACCGAAGCACACTTCTGCACCTCGCTCACGGCCTGGGCCAGGGGCTTGCCCATTTCCCGGGTCATCAACTCGGCGTACTCCGTTTCGCGCTCACGCAGTTTCGCGCCGAGGGCTCGGAGGTGTTCCGCTCGATCGCCTAGCTCGACCCGGCGCCATTCATCGAACGCCGCGTCGGTGTCGCGAAGAACGTCTTCGATCTGTGAGGCGGACAGCTCCGGGTACTCTGCCAGGGTCTCTTCGGTGGCCGGGTTTATGGTGGTGATGGTCATGTTGTTCGTTTCCTCGACTGAATGTGGCGCCTGGACCCTGGAGGATGAGGTCGGGAGGTACGGATGGCCAGGGGCCCCGCCGTACGACAGGTGCAACATTCAGATGGAAATCTGGCTGGACTGAATCCGACCACTCCTGAAACTGATTTACGCCCAACTTCGTAGGGGGATATGTTGGATAGATGCTTCGATGACTGAATGCGAATGAAGGGAAGTGAAGAATGTATATAGCCATATCGACAAGAGACGTTTTGGGCGGCTTGGTCCTCCTTGTGACCGGGCTCCTGTATTTGCTGTAGGCTCCGAGGTTTCACGCCCGCCTGTGTTACAGATCCTGGGGTAGGATCTGCGGATTCGGCTCGACGCTTGCCCACCCTCGCCGTCAGCCGTATCCTCATTAACGCACAATTTTGGTAGTACCCCAAACCGCTCCGCCTCAAGTGGTGACGAATAAGGACGGAGCGACATGGCCGGCCCGGTCATCAACCCCGATGGCACACCGCCCGAGGCATCGGCTTCTTCGACGGCATCCGCGTTTTCTCCGTGCCAGCGTCTCTGGGCTCGGTATCACAGCGGCCCCGAAAGCGACAAAGTCGCGATTCTCGAGGAGTTGATTCAGCACGGGTGCCTGGAGCGGACGCGTCGAAGCATCGCGGGACCCGAAATACCGGTCACCTAGCCACGCTCCTCTAGTTTCCGAGGATCTCTCGCAGTGCCGCGAGCAGGTAGTGCACGTTACGCTCGCTACAGCTGTACCCCATCAATCCGATCCGCCACGCCTTCCCCTTGAGGGGCCCGAATCCACCTGCGATCTCGATGCCGAAGTCCCGGAGCAGGCGTCCTCGAGTCGTCGCGTCGTCGACACCGTCGGGGATCATCACGCAGGTGAGCATGGGCAGGCGGTTCGCTGGATCGCCGAATAGCTCCAGCCCCAGGTCGGTGAGCCCGGCCTTCAAGAGGTCTCCGCACTTCTGATGGCGGGCGAACCGCTCCTCCAACCCTTCCTCCTGGATCAGACGAAGGGCCTCGTGGAGGGCGTAAAGGAGCGATCCCGGAGAGGTGTGATGGTAGGCGCGGTCCGAGAGCCAGTACTTCCCGATCAGTGTGAGGTCGAGATACCAGGTGTCGACGGGTCGGCTGCGAGCGTCGATCACGCCCAACGCGCGATCATTGAGCGTAATGCAGGCGATTCCTGCCGGCCCCCCGATGCATTTTTGCCCGGCCCCGTAGCATATGTCGATCAGGGACTCGTCTACCGGAACGTGGGCACCGCCGAGCGAGCAGACCGCATCGACGAGGAAAATTTTGTTCCGCTCCCGGACGACCTTCCCGATATCCTTCAGCGGTTGCGCGACCCCCGAGGAGGTCTCGCCGTGCACGATGGCCACCATTTTGGCGTTGGGATGCGTGTCGAGAGCGGTGGCGATCTGATCGGTGCTCACCACCTGGCCAAAGTCGACCTCCACTCGAACGGCGGTGCCGCCGTGCCGTTCGACGATTTCGGCCAGCCGTTGGCCGAAGAAGCCGTGGATCCCCACGACCACCTCGTCACCGGGTTCGACGATGTTGCAGACAGCCGCCTCCATCCCACACATCCCCGTACCGGGAAGCGCGATGGACAGCTCGTTGTCGGTCTGAAAGAGATGGCGCAGGAGCACCATCGTATGGTCCATGATCGCCAGGTAGTCCGGATCCAGGTAGCCCAAGATCGGACTGGCCATGGCACGGAATACACGCGGATGCAGGTTGCTTGGACCCGGCCCGAGCAAGACGCGCGGATCGTGCCCTAATTCGAGGGTGGATGGGTCGGTTTTGGGTGTCATGGCTAAGATTGTCGCGGAGGCCGAGTCCACCGTCAATCGGCCGGCTCACCCCCGTCACTCGGGGGCTCGCGGGCTCTACTCCGGGGCCAACGCTCCGTCGAACCCGTCGGTTGTGATCTTGGAGCGGTGCCTCGCCTTCCGTAAATTGCGGCGACGCTACCCACACTCGAACATACAGGGTGCCACGTGAGTCATTGGACGCGAAGGCCGTCGGTGGTTGTGAACGTCGACGGGGTCGAGATCGGCGGGGAAAATCCGATCGTCGTCCAGTCGATGACGAACACCGATACCTCGGACGTGGACGCCACCGTCGCCCAGACGATTGCGTTGACTCAGGCGGGAAGTGAGTTGGTCCGTGTCACGGTCAACGACGACGCCGCGGCCAAGGCCGTGCCGGAAATCGTGGCACGGCTCTCGGATGAGGGTGCCGCCGTGCCCATCATCGGTGATTTTCACTACAACGGGCATCTTCTTCTCACGAAGTACCCCGCGTGCGCCGAGGCGTTGGCGAAGTACCGAATCAACCCGGGAAATGTCGGAACCAAACACCGGGACTCGAACTTCCAGAAGATCGTGGAGGTGGCCATCGAGTACGCCACGCCCGTGAGGATCGGGGTCAACTGGGGCTCGCTCGATCAACGTCTCCTGACTGAAATGATGGACGCGAACGCCCAGAGATCCGATCCCGAGGATGCGCGCGTGGTCCTGTTGGATGCGATGGTGGAAAGTGCGACCCGGTCGGCGCTTCTGGCTGAGGAAACCGGACTTGCGCACGACATGATTGTAATCAGCGCCAAGGTCTCCGAGGTGCCGGATCTCGTCGAGGTCTACCGGATGCTTGCCGATCGGTGCGAATACCCGCTCCACCTGGGGCTGACCGAGGCGGGTATGGGCGCAAAGGGGATTGTCGCGAGCACGGCCGGAATCACCCCGCTTCTCATGGACGGGATCGGAGACACGATTCGTGTCTCGCTCACCCCGGAGCCGGGCGGGGACCGTACGGAAGAGGTTCGGATAGCGCGGCAAATCCTCCAGTCTCTCAAACTCCGCAGTTTCGAGCCGCAGGTCACGGCCTGCCCGGGGTGCGGTCGTACGACCAGCAGCCTGTTTCAGGAAATGGCTCAGGATATCGAAGCCTACATCCGCGAAAAAATGCCGGCGTGGCGTCGTGAATTTCCTGGCGTAGAAGATCTGACGGTGGCGGTAATGGGATGTATCGTGAACGGCCCGGGGGAGTCGAAACACGCCGACCTGGGGATCTCATTACCCGGTACGGCCGAAGATCCAAAGGCTCCGGTGTACGTCGATGGAGCGCACCATTCGACACTCCAGGGGGAGCACATCGTGGACGAGTTCAAGGGGATTCTCGTGGAATACATTCGGGCCCGGTATGGTTGATAAATAACATCAACAAATACCACTAACATATTTAACGACATGACAATACGGGTACGTTTCGCCCCCTCTCCTACAGGGTACCTTCACGTCGGAGGCGCCCGCACCGCGCTCTTCAACTGGTTGTTCGCCAGGCACCATGGGGGCGTATTCGTGCTCCGCATCGAGGATACGGACCGCGACCGCTCCAAGCCCGAGCATACCGAGGCCATCCTGCGAGCTCTGCGGTGGTTGGGTCTCGATTGGGACGAGGGTCCCGTGTTCCAGAGCGATGGGGTGGACCGGCACCGGGCCGACGTACAGAGGTTGCTGGAGGCCGGCCTTGCCTACCGCGATTTCACCACTGCGGAGGAGTTGGCGAAGGCAAGGGAATCGGTAAAAGGCGAAGCGGCCGATCGCCGTATTCCAAGGCGCCGGGCGGAGGCCCTACCGGCTGGCGAGGCCGAGGAGCGAGCCGAGAGCGGCGAGCGGCATGCCGTTCGGTTTCTGATTCCTGAGGGAGAGACCGTTTGGGAGGACATGGTCCACGAGGAGATGCGATTTCAAAACGTGGACATCGACGATCTCGTGATCCTCCGCAGTGACGCCAGACCCACCTACAATCTTGCGGTCGCATCCGATGACGCGGACCAAGGCATCACTCACGTGATTCGAGGAGACGATCACCTCTCGAACACCCCCAAACAGGTGCTTCTGTATGAGGCGCTTGGGCACCCGGTGCCGACCTTCGGCCACCTGCCGATGATCCTGGGGTCGGACGGGAAAAGGCTGTCCAAGCGTCACGGAGCCACCGCGGTGGCGGAATATGAAAGCCAGGGCTTACTCCCTGAGGCCATGGTCAATTTCCTGGCTTTGCTGGGTTGGAGTCCAGGAGACGATCAGGAGGTGATGAGCGTGCAGGAGCTCGTCCAGCGTTTCAGCATGGAGCGGGTTCTCAAAAAGAGCTCGGTCTTCGATCTCAAGAAGTTGGGTTGGTTGTCCGGGCAGCACTTCAACGCCAGTCCGGCCGACGCATTGGAGCCTGGTCTCACGGAGGGGCTCGAGGCCGCTGGCCTCGCGACGCGAGGGGATTTGGAGACGCGCAGGGAGTGGTACCTGAGCCTGATCGATCTACTGAAGACCAGGGCTCGGAGGATGACCGACCTCGTCGACCTGGCCGGCCCCTTCTTCGTGAAGGAGCTGGAATTCGATCCCGACGCGGTGGCGAAACATTGGCTGAAGGCGCCCGCGGAGGTCCGCGAACAGCTCGTGGCGCTCCGGACGTCGCTCGAGGGCGCTACATGGGAGCCGGAATCGCTGGAAGTGGTGATTCGCGGGTACGCTGATGAGATGTCAGTGGGGGCCGGTAAGGTCATTCACCCCCTACGGGTCGCGGTGACCGGGCGCGATGCGAGTCCGGGGATTTTCGAGGTGCTCGCTTTTCTCGGGAGGGTCACGGTGCTGGCTCGACTCGATGACGCGATCGCACGGCTGGAGAGCCCGTGAAGCATTTTTCGGGGCCGACATCTTCCGCGGTTTCTTGACGGGGTGGAGCACCGCGCATTAGGATAGCTCCCTTTCCCGAAACAACGCTCTTTCAATGTCGGGAACAGGTGTTTATTTTGTACCTAGGCAGATCTTTTTTTCACGCCTGAACAGGGCGCACCGTGGGAGTCTCGGATGGAGCAAAGCATCACCGAAATCGAGAGGAAAATCCTCGACTTCATGGTGCATTACCTTCGGAGCAATACCTACCAACCCTCGATTCGTGAAATCGGCGAGCGGTTTGGTATCAAGAGCACGAAGACGGTCTCCGAGCACCTGCAAGCGCTAGCCGACAAGGGTTTCCTCGAACGCGATCCCTCCCGTTCCAGAGGGGTCAAGATTCTCGGGGTCGACCTCAGCGCCCAGACCGTGTCCGTACCTTGCTACCATGAGCTTCCCCAGGGTCGTGGTGGCCTGAGAATCGAGCAGGCCGAGATGCATCTGACGCTCGACCGGCGGCTCGCTGGATCGAAAGGATCGTTTTTCGTGCGCGCCAAGGGGCAAGAGCTGGCGTCTCTCGACATCAGCGAGGGCGACTATCTGCTGGTCGAACCGGCCGCGGTCGGTGAGTTGGTCGAGGGGTCGATCGTGGTGGCGCGCGTCGACGGTGGCCCGTCGTTTTATCGATTTTCGAAGAATGGAAAAGGCGTCTTCCTGACGTCGCCCGAAGGCGACGGCTCCCCGAAGGCTATCGAGGATCCCGAAAAACTTCATTTGATCGGGCGGGTGGTCGCCCTGTACCGCCGGTTGGACGGCGCTTCGATTCTGGTCAGCGCCACCGCCCACTGAATTGATGTGCGAAGTGGGATTCGCACCACACTGACCTCACCACCCTCTTTTTCCTGGGGGGCGCTTCCTGCCTGAAACCGCGTCACCGAGGGACGTCCATTGGATGACCCGCGCCTTGGAGTTGGCCGAATTGGCCGCCTCCAAAGGGGAGGTCCCGGTCGGCGCGGTACTCACCAAGGACCAAGTGATCGTGGCGGAGGGGCATAACCTCACGGTCACCTCCCAGGATCCGACTGCGCACGCCGAAGTAGTGGTGATACGGGAAGCCGCTCAGAAGTTGGGCGACTGGCGACTCACCGAATGCACCCTCTACGTGACGCTGGAGCCTTGTGCGATGTGCGCGGGTGCGTTGGTTTTATCTCGAGTCAGGCGGCTCGTCTTCGGGGCTTCGGACCCCAAAGCCGGCATGGTTGAGAGTCTGGGCAACCTGGTTCAAGACGAACGGCTGAACCATTGGATCGAGGTGACAGGTGGAACGCTCGCCGATTCGTCGGGTGATCTTCTCAAAGACTTCTTCCGGGCGCGCCGTGGATCGTAGGCTCCTTTTCTTGGTTGGCGTATGGGCTGCGGCTTGCCAGACCGTGGGCGCTCCACTCACGCCCATCTCAGTGACCATCGTTGCCGTGCCGGTTGATGAAGCGGTGGCAACCGTCGGGCCGACCGTGCCCAGCTCCAGCTCCCCAACGTTTCCTCGCGTCGCGGAGACCCGCGGTCTCTGGGTCGTCCGCTCCACGTTGGTCCATCCGGACTCCGTGCGGGCCATGGTTGAAAGGGCGGCGGGCGCGGGCTTCAATACCCTACTGGTCCAGGTCCGGGGAAGGGGGGACGCCTACTATTCGGGTGGGATCGAACCGCGGGCCGACGCGATCCAGCACCAGCCGGAATTCGATCCGCTCGCCCTGACCGTCAGGGAGGCCCACGCGCGAGGTATCGAGGTCCACGCCTGGATCAACGTGCACCTGATTTCGAGTGCATCCGTGATTTCTCGAGCGCCCACACATCTGGTGAACGCCCGTCCGGGACTCTTGGCTGTCCCCCGGGAGCTCGCCATAGAGCTGCACGGGGTCGATCCTGCGTCCGCTCGCTACTTCGAGCGGCTCGTGGTGCACGCACTGACCCACCCCGAGGGTGTCGAGGGGCTCTACACGAGCCCGTCGTCCCCGGAGGTGAAGCAGCGAGTGTACGCGGTCGCCATGGACCTCGTGGAGCGATACGAGATCGACGGCATCCACCTGGACTATATTCGCTATCCGAGTGGAGACTTCGACTACTCACGGGGTGCCCTCGAGCGATTTCGGCGTTGGATCGACGGACGGATTACCGATGACCAGCGAGCTGAATTCGTTTCCGCTTCTGAGCGGAATCCGCTGGCGTTCGTAGAGGCGTTCCCTGAGCCATGGGCCGAGTTCCGGAGAGGTCAAATCACGGATCTGGTCGAGAGGATCTATGTGGGTGTGAAGCGTAGGCGCCCGGAGGTGCTCGTCTCGGCTGCGGTGTTTCCGGATGCGCGGGAATCTTTCTTGCACCGGTATCAGGATTGGGAGGGGTGGCTCCGCAGGGGGATCATCGATGTGGTGGCGCCGATGGCCTACAACCCGGACGACGGCTTGTTCGAGGCAGCCATCTCCCACGCGGCGGAGGTCGTCGGACCCGAACGGGTATGGGCCGGCGTGGGAGCGTATCTGAACACGTACGAGGGCACGCTCAGCAAGATCGACATCACCCAGCGTATTGGGGTGCGTGGCTTCCTGCTCTTTTCCTACGATTGGTCTGTGGCCTACGGACCGGCCGCGGGCGGGCAGCCGTTCCTCGAACGGGTGGGCCGTGGGGCTCCGTCGGTGAATCGTTGAGGGGCCGGGGGTCCCGAGGGCTACGCCTCCGACACATCCGGTAACGGAGTACCAAACAACCTCAGGCCTCCGGCAAGTATCGCGACGGAGCCGAGGAGAGCCATCCAGACCGGCAATCCGAAGGCGGTGGCGAGGTCGCCCGCAACCATCGCGAGGAGCGCGACCGCCAACGCATAGGGTAATTGCGTTCTCACGTGGTCGAGGTGATCGCACGCCGCTGCGGTCGAGCTGAGGACGGTCGTATCCGAGATGGGCGAGCAGTGGTCTCCGAATATGGCACCCGCCAGGACCGAGCTGATGGCCCCCAACAGGATCGAATATTCTCCGGCGACTCCGAAGCCCTCCGCGCCTCCCAGGGTCACCGTCAGCGGGATCACCAGAGGAAGCATGATGGCCATGGTCGCCCACGAGGTACCCGTCGCGAAGGCCATGGCGGCTGAAGTCACGAACACCAACACGGGGATGACCTGGAGCGGCAGCGCGTCGCTCAGGATCTGAGCGAGGTACTGGGCGGTGCCCAGATCCTCGGTTACTTGGCCGAGAGACCACGCCAGCGTCAGGATGACCATCGCCAAAAACATGGCCTTCATACCGCCAAGCCAAGCCTCCAGCGATTCCTGCATGGTCAAGATCCGCTGCACGACCGAAAGCCCGATTCCCACGATGCATCCCGCTGCGGATCCCCAAAGAAGCGGGGCAAAGGGGTCCGCCGCGCCGAAGATGTCCATCAAGGACGCCTCCGCACCGGCCGAAGCCAGTCCAGACGTATAAAGGCCCCCGAGGACAACGAGGATGACCGTGATGATGGGAAGCGCCGCGTTGTACCACCGAGGCACCACCCCTTCCGGGGGCGTCAGATGGGCCTCCGCGGTGGCCACCGCGAGCTGCGCCTCGGCGCCATGAACGCCGTGGCCGGCAGCTGCTCGCCGCTCGGCTTTGGCCATCGGCCCGAAGTCCCGGTTCATGACGGAGGTAAGGAACACGAAAGCAAGGGCCAGAAGTGGATAGAACAGGTAGGGAATCGTGCTGAGGAAGACGGCGAACGGACTGATCGAGGTGAGCGTCGCGGCGAGCGCTGGATCGGTGCCGGGTTGCTGGGCCGCGATGCTCATGCCGTCCGCGATCAACGAAATCTCGTAACCGACCCACGTTGAGATCGGGACCATAGCGGCGACGGGAGCGGCGGTGGAGTCGACGATATACGCGAGTTTTTCGCGGGAGATCTTGAGGCGATCCGTGATGGGCCGCATCGTGTTCCCGACGATCAATGTGTTGGCGTAGTCGTCGAAAAAGATGGCCAGACCGGCGATCCACGTGGCGATCTTACCACGCCGGCGCGTGCTGGCGTAGGGGCTTACGGCATCGACGATCCCCTGTGTTCCGCCGTTTCTCGAGACGATCCCGACCAGGCCTCCCAGCAAAAGGGAGAACACGAGGATCTGCGTGTGGCCTCCCTCCATGTCACCGATCGCGGGCACGGCGTAGAGGTCGATCGTGCGCCACGCGGCTGAGAGAGGGTTATACCCCGCCACCGCGAGCGCACCCAGCCACACGCCGGCTAGAAGTGCGGTGATCACCTCCTTGAAGAGCAACGCGAGAAGTATCGCCACCACAGGGGGAGCGAGGGAGAACCAACCTGGCGCGAAGGGGCGGGACACCTCTTCGCTCACCTGCCCGAATCGGACCGTGAGCGGGAGGCTGCTTCGGCCGGACACGACCAGGTTTCCCACCGTGATCGTCGCGCCTGCGTCGACGGAGCCCGATCCCAAGACCGTTCCCTGGGCGTCCCTCACCTCGTATTCGACTGCGGAGGCCGTAGCTCCCTGGAGCTCGAGCGAGAAAGGCACTCCTCCCAGAAACACCTTGGGAGCATTGACGACCTGAGGGAGGTCGGAGCTCTCCTGAGCCGCAACGCCGAAGGGGCCCGCCACCCCCGAGGGACAAAGCGTCGAGAACCCCACCAGAAGCCCCAAGACCACAGTCCTCATGCACCTCGAGACGCTCACGGCGCCCAAGAGAGGAGCGAGCTCGGAGCTGAGAAGCATAGAAGACCTTTTAGGTGTACCGGATACGGGATCAATCGGCGTTCATGATGTCGGGGCGGGATGTCCTTGTAAAGCGTGCGTGCCTTGTCTACCTTCCGGCGCCTTCGTTAGGTGGGCTGCACCCCATCCGCCGAAGCCAATTTGGCTCAGCCCGGGGTTAGCGCACCACGGAATCGGGCCTTTGCCAGGAGCTCCTCTCTGCACGTCTCGATCATGGACGAACAGGCGGTGCATCGCGCCGTCGCGCGGATGGCTCGTGAGCTCGTGGAGCAAAACGAAGGACCCGAGAATTTGGCCCTTCTGGGTATTCACCGGCGCGGCGTCCAGATCGCCGACCTCATCCGCTCCGAGATCGAACGCGCGGAAGACGTGACCGTCCCGAGCGGTTCGCTGGATATCACCCTGTATCGCGACGATCTCATGGCCATCGGGCCACGTCCAGTGATCGGTGCGACGGTCCTTCCCGAGGGGGGGGTGGACGAGACGGCGGTGGTCATCGTGGATGACGTACTCTTCACCGGACGAACCGTCCGCGCAGCCTTGAACGAACTCATGGACTGGGGCCGGCCGTCGCGGGTTTCGCTCTGCGTCTTGGTGGATCGGGGCGGGCGAGAGTTTCCGATCCAACCCAACGTCGTGGGAAGGGTCATCACGGTTCTGCCCCATCAGGCCGTTGAGGTGTCCGTCGCAGATCTCGATGGCCGTTGGGGGGTCGACATCGTCCCATTTTCGTCGGAGGCGGAGGCTTGAAACAGCCTAACGCCTCTCTCGGCAAGGACTTGGTGGGACTGGAAACGCTTTCCGCCGAACAAATTCTCACCGTTCTGAACACGGCGGAGCCCTTCAAGGAAATCTCCGAGCGCCGAATCAAGAAGGTGCCGGTCCTCCGGGGAAAAACGATCGTCAACCTCTTCTTCGAGGCCTCCACACGCACCCTGGTATCGTTCGAATTCGCCGAGAAGCGGCTGAGTGCCGACACGGTGAACATTTCCTCGAGCGGATCGTCCGTGGCCAAGGGGGAGACGCTGGTCGATACGGCCCGAAACCTCGAAGCGATGCGGATCGACATGGTGGTCGTACGCCACGGCTCTTCCGGGGCCGCGAAGTTCCTCGCCGAGCGCATTCCCTCGAACGTGATCAATGCGGGGGACGGCAGTCACGAGCACCCGACGCAGGCGCT
This sequence comes from Gemmatimonadota bacterium, assembly GCA_022564055.1. Taxonomy (GTDB): domain Bacteria; phylum Gemmatimonadota; class Gemmatimonadetes; order Longimicrobiales; family Gaopeijiaceae; genus UBA822. The sequence continues at coordinate 80,979 of JADFMD010000001.1, read as the reverse complement.
TCTCGACATGCTCACCATCCGGGATCACTTCGGCAAAATCGAAGGACTCAAGGTGTGCCTGGTCGGCGACATCCTCCACTCTCGGGTGGCTCGCTCGAATATTTTTGGACTCCTCACCCTGGGAGCCGAGGTGGCGGTATGCGGGCCGAAGACGCTGCTGCCGCTGGGGATCGCCGAGCTCGGAGTCACGGTGTTCTCGCGGATCGAAGAGGCGGTCCAGTGGGCCGATGTTCTCAACGTCCTGCGGCTTCAGTTGGAGCGGATGGAGGCAGGCTACCTCCCCAGCTTGCGCGAGTACAACCAAGTGTGGGGCGTCTCTCAGGCAAGGCTCGACCAGGCGCCCAAGGACTTGTTGATCCTCCATCCTGGTCCCATGAACCGTGGAGTCGAAATCGATAGCGACGTGGCCGATGGCCCCCACGCCATGATTCTCCAGCAGGTGACGAACGGCGTGGCGGTCCGGATGGCGGTGCTGTATCTGCTCTCGGGCGGTGCACCCGACACGGCCGAAGCGGCTAAGGAAGGAGCAGAAGTTTGAGCCGCCCGTTGCTGATCCGGGGGGGACGGGTCGTCGACCCGAGCCAATCCGTCGACGACCTTCGCGATGTACTTGTTGTAGATGGCGTCGTCGCCCAGATCGGCAACGGGATCGATCCGCCCGAGGGCGCTCGGGAGATCGACGCGCGTGGACTCGTGGTGACGCCGGGTCTGATCGACGTCCACGTCCATCTCCGTGAGCCTGGAGGGGAGCACAGGGAGACGATCGCAACCGGCGCAAAGGCGGCGGCGGCCGGGGGATTCACAGCGGTGTGCGCCATGCCGAATACGGATCCGGTCGTGGACGACCCGGCGGGTGTGGGGTTCGTGATCGCTCAGGGTGCGGCTGCGGGGGCAGCGCGCGTATACCCATTGGGCGCCATCTCCGTGGGGCAGGAGGGCAAACAGCTTGCAGCCATCGGTGAGATGTTCGAGGCCGGTGCGGTGGGCATTACCGACGACGGGAACCCAGTCATGGACTCGGGGCTCATGCGCAGAGCTTTGGATTACGCCCAGGCGTTCGGCATTCCGGTCGCCGACCATCCCGAGGATCTCGGACTTTCGGGTGCGGGTGTCATGAATGAAGGGGTGGTGGCCACGAGGCTCGGTCTCCACGGGAAGCCGAATGCCTCGGAGGACGTACACATCGTCCGGGATCTGATGCTCGCGGACCTCACGGGGGGCCGCATCCACCTCCAGCACGTCTCCACTGCGTACGGCGTAGAGGCGATCCGGCGCGCCAAGACCCGGGGTGTGCGCGTCACGGCCGAAGCCACCCCTCACCACCTCCTCCTCACCGAGGAGCGCGTCGAGGGTTTCGACACCGACGCCAAGATGAACCCGCCTCTCCGCGCCTCGGTGGATCGTGAAGCGGTCCGCGAGGGTCTGGCCGACGGGACCCTGGATGTCTTTGCGTCAGACCACGCGCCCCACCATTACGATGAAAAGGAGCAGGCGTTCGCGGATGCGCCCAATGGGATCGTCGGGTTGGAGACGGCGCTGGGACTCGGGCTCACTTATTTGGTCGGAGAAGGACTCATCGACCTTGCAACGCTCATTCAACGAATGAGCGTGGGCCCAGCGGAGGCTTTTGGCCTGCCCGGGGGAACGCTGGTTCCCGGGTCGGCCGGTGACGTCACGATCATCAACTTGGATGAGGCTTGGACGGTGGATCGGGACGGTTTCCTGTCCAAGAGCCGAAATACGCCATTTCACGGGTGGGACCTGAAAGGGCGAGCGTGCTACACCATTGTGGGGGGGGCGGTCGTCTGGGAGGCGGACCGAAGCTAGGCGGGAGGTAGGACGCTCACTTCTTCGCCCCGACCGTACGGGTCAAATTGCTCTTCATTCTAGCCACGGTATTGGGATGAAGGAGATGCTTTGTGGCTGCCCGGTCGAGAAGAATCTGTACCCTCCGGTATTCGATTTCGGCTGTTTTCGCGTTCTTTGCGTTTTCGACGCGCTTCACGGCCGTCCGGAGCCTGGACCGGACGGCGCGGTTACGCGCGTTGGCATTTCGGCTCAAGCGGACGCGCTTTTTCGCGCTCTTGATATTCGGCAATTCGGCTCTTTCGACCCTCTGGTTTCTGGCCCACTGCGGCTTTCCGCGTCAGGCGAAAAGTATAGAGGAAACGAAAGACCCCATCAAGAACCGTGCGGATAACGGAGGGACCTGATCCATCGCGATCCGATGGCCGAGGCGGTCTAGACGTCTCTTACTACCACAGGTACCTTCCCGCCATGGAGCTATTGTCGGTTCTCCCGGTACTCATTTTCTCGATTGTTGTTCATGAGGTCGCACACGCGTGGGTAGCTCTCAAGGAAGGTGACGACACCGCCCAATCGCTAGGGCGTATCACGCTCAATCCCCTTTCACATCTGGATCCGATCGGGTCGTTTGTTGTTCCGGTGGTCCTGTTTTTTATGCCCGGCGGCTTCATTTTTGGATGGGCTAAGCCGGTCCCGATCGATCCCCGGAAATTCAGGGACTTCAAGGGCGGAGACATCCGCGTTTCTCTCGCGGGGATCGTCTCGAATTTGATATTAGCGGTCGGCTTTACGCTCTTGGCCGTGGTTTTCATAAAACTTCAGGGTGTCTTTCCGCTCGCCGAATCGGCGTTCGGGTTTTTGATCCAGGCGGCCCGCTTCGGCGTATTGATCAACCTGATCCTTGCCGTCTTCAATCTCGTCCCGATTCCGCCACTCGATGGTTCCCATGTGCTTTACCACTTTCTGCCCCGGGCATGGCGTGCGACGTACCAGCAGGCCGGGCGGTATGGGATTTTGGTCTTGATTGGCCTCGCGTACTTCTACCCCCCCTTCTTCAGTATCGTCCTGTGGCCGGTCTTCGCACTCTTCGGTCTCGCCGACAACTTCATTGAACTATGGATTTGACCGCCGCTGAGAGTTCCCTGGGGCAGGAGGACTTTCTCGTCATCGACGTCGAGCGCTTTCAGGGGCCCCTGGACCTGCTGCTGCACCTCATCCGTAAGCAGGACATCGATGTTTTCGAAATTCCGGTCGCGCGGATCACACGTCAATTCCTGGCCGCCATAGAAGGGATCGAGGCGAAGGATCTGGACCATGCAGGAGAGTTCATCGAGATGGCGGCCGGGCTCATCCACATCAAGGCCCAGATGCTTCTGCCGAGGCATGGCGAGACGGAAGACGAGGACCCAAGGGCCGAGCTCGTCCGCCGTCTCCTCGAATATGAACAGATTCGTGATGTCAGCCACTTGCTGGCCAGCGCGGAAGCCGAGCGCGCCCGCAGATTCGGTAAGGGGTTCTTGGAGCCGCGTCCCCGCCCCCCGATGGAAGAAACGCCGCTGGAGACGACCTGGGACGATGTTTTCGCCGCGGCCCTTCTCGTTACGCCGCCGGATCCGGAGATTCGATTTCACCGCGTGACCACCCGGCCCGTGGCGATGGAAGACAAGATGAATCTGATCCTCGGCACGCTGGATCGAGTCCGGCGAATCGAGTTCAGCCGGTTGGTTCGCCCTTTCAAGAGCCGCTCGCATGGCGTGATGACGCTGCTTGCGGGGCTGGAGCTCACGCGGCGGCGGCGGGTGAAGTTACGGCAAGTCGAGATGTTCTCGGAGTTATGGATGTACCCGGGCGCTGAGATGAATGAGCACCTGGCGGAAACGGAAGAAGAAGGCGCACAGGAAGAAAAGGTGTTGGAGGCACCATGAACCCGACCCAGATCGTCGAAGCTGTGCTCTTCGCGAGCGAGGCGCCGCTGAATGCGGAGGAGATCGCTCGCGCCGACGAAGCGCTCGACGAAGATCTGATCGAAGCGGCGGTCCGGGAACTCAACGCCGCTTACTCCGAGTCCGAGCGGGCGTTCGAGATCCGGGAGCTCGGCGAGGGTTATCAGCTTCTCACGAGGGCGGATTTCGCGCCCTACCTGGAGCGATTCGACACGATTCCAAGGCCCTCTCGGCTTTCCGGGCCTGCCTTGGAGACGCTGGCGATCATCGCGTATCGGCAGCCTATCGGGCGCATCGAGATGGAATACATTCGGGGCGTGAGCTCGGCGGGGGTGATTCACACGCTCCAGGACCGCGGACTCATCGATGTCGTGGCTCGCGGCGAGGGCCTGGGACGGCCTCTTCTGTACGGAACCAATCAGCGTTTTCTGGAGCACTTCGGGTTCCGTTCGCTGGACGATCTGCCCCGCCCGGAAGAATTGCCCGTAATCCTGAGGGACCGGACGCCGGTCGAGGAGCTGAAAGCCTCGGAGCCCGTCGAGGAGGCGGGTCCGCGGGAGGCCGAACACACCGGACCCGAACCGGGTGTGGACGAGGTGCTTTCCGACGCCGGCCACGATCCGGGCGATGGAGCAGAGGATCTGGCCGAGGGAGTCGAGGACGCTGGCCCACGGGGTGGAGGAATCGGCTGACGACTGAGGGTCCAGTCCGCATGCGGATTCAGAAGTTTCTGTCCAGGGCCGGCGTGGCCTCCCGGCGGAAGGCCGAGGCGTTGGTTCTCGAGGGACGCGTCCGGATCGACGGCACCGTCGTCACCGAGCTCGGGACCAAGGTCCGACCGTTCCGAGACCGTATCGAGGTGGATGGTGAGGAGGTGCGTCTTCCCGACGCTCGTTGGGTGCGCTTCTATAAACCCGCGGGTGTCTTGTGCACCACCATGGACACGCACGGAAGGCGCACCATCTTCGATCTCCTTCCGCGTGAGCACGCCACGCTCCGCTACGTCGGCCGGCTCGACCTCGACACCGAGGGATTACTCCTCCTGACCAACGATGGAGACGTCGCGAACCGGCTCCAACACCCGCGCTACCAGGTGGAGCGGGAATACGAGGTGTCCGTGCGAGGGGTGCCGTCGAAGAAAGACCTCGCACGTCTGCGCGCGGGCATCGTGCTCGACGACGGCCTCGCCCGCCCGGTCCGCGTCGAGGCCGGTGCCCCGGTCGAGGATTGCGGGCATATCACGCTTGTGATGGCCGAGGGGCGCAAACGGGAAGTGCGAAGGCTCTTGTATGCCCTGGGGTATCCGGTCGTGACGTTGACGCGGGTGCGCTTCGGGCCCGTGAAGCTCGGAGGGCTGGCTCCAGGCGAGTGGGAGATATTGAGCCCACGAGATGTGGCGGCGCTCAGAGAATGCGCGGAGGAGGTTTGACCGCGAAAATGGAACGGGACAACCCGCCGACCCCGTGGTAGGAGGTGGAAGGGCACATTACCTTGAGGTCCACACAAGGGCCCATAGCTCAGCTGGTTAGAGCAGCGGACTCATAATCCGACGGTCGCAGGTTCAAGTCCTGCTGGGCCCACTTTCGACGGCGGAGCCGGGTCCCGATGACGGCTCCGTAGGCTCCGGGAGAGCGGTCCCTGGCCCGACGACTTTCGGGCCGACGCCTGAGGCGCCAAGTTCCCGCCGGACCCTCCAGATTCACTGACAGGGGAAACGGAATAGGAGAGCCCGCCCGATGGCGGAGGACAAGAGGAAGTTTTGTTTCGTGGTCTGCCCGATCGGCCCGCGAGGTTCGGAGACCCGGGACCGGATGGACGGGATCTTCCACGAGGTAATCGCGCCGGTAGCAGAAGAATTCGGGTATCGAGCCGAGATTGCGATTCACGACAAGAACCCGGGTATCGTTACCGAGGGGATCGTGTCGAAGTTGATCGAAGCCGACCTGGTGATCGTGGACCTCCACGGCCACGACGGCAACGTCATGTACGAAATGGCGCTCCGACACGCCACGGGCGGGCCCATCGTCCAAATGATTCCCGAGGGTGAGGATCTCCCCTTCGACATCGGTGGGTCGAACACTGTGGTCTATGACTTCGCGGTTCACCAACTCGACCGGTGGCGGACGGACCTTCGGGCGGCCATCGAGACCGTGGCCGTGGGAAAAGTCGGGTCCAACCCCGTTGCGAAAGCCAGCATCGTTCGCGGGCTCCAGGCGGTTTCGAGGACCAGCATGTTTCCCGAGCTCGACGCGCAGGTCGGTGGTAGGGACGTCGTGCCCGATGATTCCGCCCCCGAGAGGGAAGGCCCTCGTGACGATCTCCCGCAGGAGTCGGTTCGACCGGGGCTTCTATGGAAGTCATCGGTAAACAGGAGCGGCTGGATGGATGATCTTCACCGTGCTCTGGCGAATCACTCGCCCGCCGGGATGCTCGACTCTTTCAGGGTAGACCTCGAAGAGGTGGACGGCGATCTCATTCAGGTCATCGTCCACGAGATCAACGGGGGCGAACCCTCGACGACAAGAGTGATCTCCAGACATAAAATCAGAGCTTTCGAGGCGCATGCGGCTGAAGTAGCCCATCGGATATGGGCGCGTGTCGACGTGGATGTCCGCCGCATCAGGGAAACGGAAAAAAACCAGAACTAGCTCGCCTGGCAGTCCCCGAGCCCCGAAAAATCTCTGGCCCTGGCCCCCCAGGGCTTCCTAATTTTCTTATTAGAGCTTCGACCCTCTGCGAGTGGGGCCCCCGATTACCGGGTGCGGCTCAAGGGTCATCACCGCGTTCCCTCCTGAAAAAATGTTGATGAAGGTAAGAGTCGTGCGGGGCTGGCTTTGGCCTGGCCTCGTCCTCCTCCTCCTCGGTGTCCTCCTGGCCACCTTCGCCGCGAACGCACCCTGGCTCGTGGCGGCGACCGGGTGGTATCCGCTTATCGTGTACGGCGCCGGGATTTTTCTCGCTTGGCGTTTCCGGCGCAGCCGTGTGGCCGCAGTTCTTCTCGGCCTCTTCATGATGGACGTGCTCCTCCGACCGTCGAGCGCCTCCCTCGAGCCTGGTGTCGGGTCGGTCTGGGATGCGACCGGCCTTCTGTTCCTGTTTCTGCTGCCGATGGTCACGGCGATGAAGGATCGGGGAGTGCTCTCGGCTCGGGGGCTCGTCCAACCTGGAATCATCCTGGCTGGAATGGCCGGCGGACTCATGGTCTGGGCGGTGCGCCCCGAGTTCCTGTCATGGACCTGGCAGACCTTCCTTCCCTGGGACCTCTCCGGACTACGGTTGTCGGATGCGGGACTGACCGTGGGCCTTTTCGCTCTTCTGTTCATGGGAGGGCTCGCACGCTGGCGCCGCCATCGCCTGGACAAGGGCTTCTTCTGGGTCGCCGTGGCGCTCCTGCTGGCTTTGGGCGGCGGACCCGAATCCGTGCAGTCTACGGTCTATCTGACCATGGCCGGGCTCATGCTGATCGTAAACGTTCTCGAGAAATCCTACGCGCTCTCCCTCTATGACAAGGTCACTCTTCTCCCAGCGCGGAGAGCCATGCGACGGGAGATCAAACGCGCAGGGCCTTCCTATGCGCTGGCCCTTGTGGGTGTCGACAACCATAAGGCTCTGCATGACCGTTATGGGCGGGAGGCGGGCGACCGCGTCATAAGAGCCATTGCCAAGGATCTAAAAAGAGTGGGCCGGCATGCCATCCCCTTTCGCTACAGCGACGAGAACTTCGCGCTTCTCTTCGCAGGGAAGGGGCGCAACGAGGTCCTCGGCGATCTCGAAAATCTTCGCGCTGAGATTGAAGATTTCCGGTTCGGGTTGCGCCCTGGCGCTGCTACGAACGGTGCGGACGGAGGCCCGGGGTTTCCCTCCTCACGGTGGGCTCTGACCGTGACCGTTGGCGTGGCCGAGCGCGGGCCAGAAATGGGGCGGTGGTCCTCCACCTTCGGTGCCGTCGCTCGGGCCGCTCGCGGGGCCCTCCACCGTGGTCAAAAGGCTGGCGGTAACACCGTTTCGAAGTAGAACCCTGTGTAGTCGCGCCGTCGGTGCCGGGCTCGGCGGCACGATTTCCGGGCCATCTCTTGCTCCCCTTCTGCGGCGGCATCAGTTTAGCCTGCTACGTGGGTCCACCGGGAGTGTCCTATGATTTACGTTACGTTCAGCCGCCTGACCTTGGAAAAGGTCGCTGGTGAGTAGCGCAACCGAACGGTCTGCGATCACTCGGGTGCTGAAGCGTATCGACTTCAAGGTTCGCTTCAACCAGACGCTGCACCACCTGTCCGTTGCCACGTGTTTGGTGCTCGGCCTCCTGCTGCTCATCGAAGTGGCTCCCATCCTGGTTCCGATCAGCGTGCCCCCGGGTGGCCTGGTCGTCGCCATGGGGTCGGCCGCCTTCACGGTCTTCGTCCTCTGGTCTCAAATCGGAGGTAGGCAGCTCGAGCGGGCGGCCGGCGTCGTCGATTTACGCGCTGGCCTGAATGACGAAATCAAGAGCGCCTACTGGTTCATGAGACAGAAAAACTCCTCACCCTGGGTCGATCTCTTGGTGGGGCGTGCTGCGGGAACGGCTCGCCGACTGAACCCGAGGGGTTTGGTCCCTTTCGTGATCCCGAAGCGTTTTGGGATTGCGCTAGCCCTCTTCGGACTCCTGCAGTTGGTGGGGTTCATACCCTCGGATGGTCCGCTCCTGACGTTTGCGGCCGAATCTGATTCCACTCGCTTTGAGCGGGCGCGGGAAGCGTATGCCGAGGAACTGCGTGACCTGATCGATGGAGAGGGCGACGAGCTTTTGGATGAGGACGCCCTGGCCCTGCTCGAGGCGGCGCTGGAGGAGCTCGAGGCTGCCGAAACCTCCTTCGACGAGCTGCTCCGCAATTTGCGGGAGGCGCAGGATGCTCTGGAGGAGGGAAATCTGGAGATGACTGCCACCCGTGATGCCCTCGACGAGTTGGTAGCGGGGTTTTCGGGATCGGACGAGTTGGCCGAATTCGTAGAAGCTCTTATGAACCAGGAACTTTCAGACGCTGCGGATCTGTTGCGGGACCTCGCCGAGGGACTCGGCGAATTGAGTGCCGAAGCGTTGGCGGAGTTGCAGGAACGTTTGCAGGACGCCTCGCAGATGGATGAGGCGGGTGTCGACGAGTTGCTTGCCGCTCTCGAGGAGGCCGCCAACGCCATGTCCGAGAACCGCCTCTCCGATGCCCAGGAGGCGTTGGACCGGGTCGCGGCTGCGCTCGAGGAAATAGCTCAGCGGCTGGCACGCCAGGAGGCGAATAACGAGGCGGCGGAGGCGGCTCAGGCGATGCAGGAAGCGCTTTCCCGGCAACCCGGTGGTTCGCCCGGGCAGACCCAAATGCAGATGGCTGAGAGCCAATCGCTCTCGGGCGAACCCACCGATGCGTCGATGACCACGCCGTCCTCCGAGGTCACCCGGTCCGAGGGCGGATCGCCGGGGGCCCAGACCGGCCCGGCAGGTAATGCGACGGGGGATCCGTCGGGTAACGACCTCGAACTCGGCGCCAGTACCACGTTGGAGGCGCAGCTCGCGCTCGAGATCATCGACGGTGCCGCGCCTGAGGGCGAGGACGAGGAGCTGCTGGACCCCGAGGATCTCTTTCAAGAGGCCAGTCGGCAGGAAACGGCCGTCGTGCAGTACCGTGACGTGCGGGCGCCTTCACGATACTCCCAGGGCTCGGCCTTGAACGCCGAGCGAATCCCCTGGCGGTACCGGAGCCTCGTGAAGAAATATTTTTTGGCCATTCGGCCTGCCACCCATCCTTCTCCTGGCCGGTACCGCTCGGGTCCGGCCCGTTCCGACGAGAGAAAATGACGACAACCCAGATCGAAAGTCAGGTGAGTGAGTTCACCGACCAGTTTCAGAGGGTAAAGGACGAGATAGGGAGGGTCATCGTCGGTAATGATGAAATCATCGATGGAACCCTGATCAGCCTGATTTCCAAAGGACATGTGCTGCTCGAGGGTATTCCGGGCATCGGAAAAACCAAGATCGTAGCGACGGTCGCGGACGTGCTTCATCTCACCTTCTCACGCATCCAGTTCACGCCTGATCTCATGCCCGGGGATATCGTAGGGAGCGATGTGGTGCATGAGAGCGACACGGGCGAAAAACATCTCGCGTTCCAGAAAGGCCCGATTTTCACGCATATCCTTCTGGCCGATGAGATCAATCGTGCCACGCCCAAGACCCAGTCCGCTCTCCTGGAGGCGATGCAGGAGCGCAGCGTGACGGTCGGTACGACGACGCACCGGCTCCAGCCTCCTTTTTTCGTTCTCGCCACTCAGAATCCACTCGAGATGGAGGGCACCTACCCACTGCCGGAAGCACAGCTGGACCGGTTCTTCTACAAGCTGAAGATCCGGTATCCGGAACCGGACGACATGCACGAAATCATGGATCGGACCACCCGCCGCGAAGAGCCCGAGGCCGGTGTGGTGCTCGACCGTGAGCAGATCCTGGCGATGCGCGACACCGCTCGATCCGTCCCCATCGCGCGAGCCGTTCAGGACTACGCGATCCGCCTGACCCTGGCGACCCATCCCGACACGCCGTACTCCCATCCGCTGACCCAGAGGTACGCACGTTTTGGAGCGAGTCCGCGCGGAACCCAGACGCTCGTGATCGGTGGCAAGGTGAGCGCGTTGCTCAACGGCCGTGTCCATGTTTCCTGCGAGGATATTCGTGCCTTCATGCTCCCGGCGCTGCGCCACCGTGTGCTCCTCAACTTCGAAGGCGAGGCCGAGCGAATCGACACGGACACGATCCTGGAGGCGATCATTCGGGATACTCCAGAAACCACGGAGTAAGTCGGCTAGCCCGGCGTTCATCGGATGAGTGAGAAGGGAACGCTCTTCGACGACGAGTTCTTGAAGAAGCTCGAGTACCTCAACCTCGTCGCGAACCACATGATCCCCGGACACCTGCATGGGGAGCATCGGGCCAAGAAGAAGACCGATTCAGGAATCGAGTTTGCCGACTACCGGCAGTACGTACCGGGAGAAGACACCAAGAACGTCGATTGGCGTACGTACTTGCGCACCGACAAGCTCATTCTGAGGCTCTTCGAGGAAGAGGCGGACCTTCCCATCTATATCTTCTTCGATGCGAGTGCATCCATGGATTACGGTGCACCCGCGAAGTTCGACTACGCCCGAAAAATCTCGGCCGCACTGTGCTACGTCGGGCTCCTCAACCAGGACCGCGTAAGCCTCGTGGGGTTCGCCGACGGAATTGCCCAGGAGCTCTCCGCACGTCGGGGGAAGCATCAGGTCTGGCACGCGTTTCGGTTTCTGGAGTCCGTTGAGCCTGGTGGGACGACCTCGATGGAGAAGGCGTTCAAGGGGTTCTTCTCCTCTCGCCGGCGCCGTGGCCTGGTGGTGGTCGTGTCCGATTTTCTGGATGAAGAGGGTTTCTCAAAGGCCTTCGACATGCTCCGCTACTTCCGGCAGGATCTGTTCGCCGTCCATGTCCACACCCCCGAGGAGGCGAGGCCCGACCTTCCCGATGAGGTGCTTCTCGAAGATGCGGAGCTCGGAACTTCACGGCGCGTCCGGATTTCACCGGCGCTCCTCGCGGCTTACGCCCAACAGTTCGAGGAGCACTGTGAGGAGATCGACGCTTATTGCCGGAAAAACGGGTGGGGCTACTTACGGACCACGACCGACGTCCCATTCGAGGACCTGATTCTCCAGGTCTTCCGCCAGGGCCGGTTCCTCAGATGATATTTCTCGGGATGAGCGCCGGGATGATGGGAATCCTGCTCGGTACTACGGTGGCGGCCGTCGTATTCCTGTATTGGCTGAAGCCGCCGCCCCAGCGGGTGATCGTTCCATCGACATTACTTTGGGACCGCTTACTCAAGGAGAAAAAAAGGAACCCGTTCCTCGACCGATTGCGATGGTGGATTTCGCTGATGCTGGCGCTGACCATCGGTCTCGCCGTGGCTTCCGGGATCGGACGTCCTGAGCTTTCTTCCCCGGGTAGCGGTATCCGGAACATCACGGTCGTGATCGACAATTCTGCGACCATGGCCACCCGCACATCTGACGGGTTCACGCGTTGGGAGCACGCGGTGGCACACGCCGGTCGATTGTTGAGACAAGGGAGCGCGCGCGGGAATTTCCTTATTCTCGACACGTCGGGTCAGGCGCCGTCCAGAGAACCCGGCAGTCGGCGCTCGGCTCTGGAGACGCTCGTTGGACTCACAGTATCACTAGGTGGAGAGCCTGAATTTCCAGATCTCCCCCCAGGGGAGTCTGAGCTTTTCTTTGTTTCGGATGGAGTGATGGTGGACCTGGTTCCGCCGGAGGCGACGCTGATATCCGTGTTCGAGCTAGCCCACAACGTTGGCATCACGGCTTTTGAGATTGAGGCCCTACCCTCCGAACCGACGCGTTACCATGCTTTTGTCCAGGTGAAGAACGCGTCGCCGGTGGCGAAGCGAATCACACTTCGGCTCAGTGGAAGCCTCGAGGGCGGCATACGAGACACGCTGACCCTGCAGGCGGGTGAAACACGGGCACGCTCCATCGACTTGGGCAGCTTCGGGCGCGGCCCCGTGCGAGCAGTGGTTACGGCGGACTCCGACGCATTTTCTCCCGACGACTACGCATTCGGGTTTTTACCGATTCGGACTCAGACCCGGGTGGCACTCATCACGCCGGGCAGCTTGTACCTCGAAAACGTATTAGCGAACGAACCGAGGATGTCTCTGGAGGTGATACGCCCCGCCCAATACAACCCCGAGGTCTCGGCGGACGTGTACATCTTCGATCGCTTCGCTCCGCCTGAGGCCCCTCGTGGACCGGCCTTGCTTTTCTTGCCACCCAATGTGGAGTGGCTGACCCGGACGCTCGATGTAGTGGAGGTCCCTGAGGTAACCGGGTGGAATCCAGACCATCCGGTGCTTCGCTTCGTGGCGCTGGAGGATCTACGGGTTGATCGGGCCGCGCGGATCGCCGTGCCACCGGACCTCGAGTCGAGGTCCCCGTCCCTTTCCGCCGAGCCGGGACGGAAGTCGGTCTCCGAGATCGTGGTCGGCAACCGGTCGCTTCCACTGATATTGGTCACCGACCAAACGAATCGAATCGTAAGGGTGTCGTTTGCGCTAGAGGATTCGAATTTTCCTCTTCACCCGGGGTTCCCCATCTTTCTCGCGAACGCCATGCAGTGGTTGATGGATGAACAGGTCGCCCTCGCTCGAGCGCCGGGCCGGATCGAGGTGCCGCTTCCCATGGCTGCAGTCACGGACCTCGAGGGCACCGAGATCGTCGCTTGGCCGCTATCCGATCGCACGGTCTTCGTGGCCGACCAGCCGGGCCTCTACACGGTGGTGGGCGAGCGGGACAGCCGGCTTCGAGTGGCTGTAAATCTGACCAGTTCCAAGCGTTCTTCCGTCAACGATTCGGACCTTCCCTCCGGCGAGATCACAACCGCCACCGCCGTCGTGGTGGCAGGGGCGGAGCCGGGTCCCAGCGAAGAATTATGGATTTTCCTCCTGCTTCTAGCGCTGCTGCTGGTTGTGGTGGAGTGGGCCACCTATCACAAGCGACTGACCGTGTGAGTATCGAATTCGCTCGCTGGTGGCCGATTCTGGCGTTGGTGACGGTGCCGTTCATTTGGCGGGTGTCCAAAAGCTCGACTTTGGGTTCGTCGCCCCGGCACCGTGCGGTGGCCGCCTCGTTCAGAATTGCGGTCGTGGTTCTGTTGATTTCCGCCCTTCTGGAGCCCGTGTGGCACCGGGCAGGCAAGTGGATGTCGGTCGTATACGCACTGGACATATCGAGCAGCATCGACCCGGCATTTGTGGATACGGCCATCGATTGGATCGCCTCGACGAATGCCCGGGGCGATCCCGCGCATGCGGTCTTCCTCGCCTTCGGTGGTTCGGCCCAGGCCGTGTCTTCGGCCGAGGGAATTCGGTCCGTCGAGGTTTCGACCGACGGCACCGACCGTTCGATCAACCAGAGCCTTACCAATCTCGAATCGGCCTTTTCGCGCGCGCTTCGCAGCTTCGATCCGCGGTACCTCAAGCGCCTCGTGCTGATTACGGACGGCAACGAGAATTCGGGGAACGTGTCTCGGCTCTTGGGCGAGGCGCAGGAAAACGGTGTCCGTGTGTTCACGCTTCCTGCCACGGTTCGGGGCGAGGGAGACAGCTGGGTCGAGGGGATCGATCTACCTGATGAGATTCGCGAACAGGAGCCGGTGACGGCCACCGTACGTGTGTTCAGCCGGGTGGCCACCACTGCCACCGTCGCACTCGTGGGCGACGAAGGGACGCTCGAGAGCCGGGTGGTGAGCCTCGAGCCCGGACTGAACGAGTTCGATTTCGAAGTGCGGCTTCCGGCCGGCGGTGCGGGAACACTTTCGGGACAGCTCCGAAGTGAGAACGACCCGGTTGGACAAAATGACCTTCACACGCGTGCCATTTCGGTCGGTCCGCGTCCCCGCATACTCTATGTCGAGGGGCGACTGGCCAGCGCCCGGTACCTGAGAGACGCACTCCTAGCGGAGGGCATGGACGTCACCGTCGTGGGTCCGGAATCACTTCCAGAGACGGCTGCCGCTTTAGAAAATTTCGACCTCATGCTCATGAGTGACGTACCCATGGCCGCGCTCGGGACCAGTCAGGTGAACGCCATTGTCGAATACGTCCGAGATTCCGGAGGCGGATTCATCTTCGCTGCCGGGGAGTCGAGTTACGGTGAAGAGGGGTACGCGGGGTCGGAGATCGAGGAAGTGCTTCCCGTCTGGTTCGAGCTCAACGAAGAACGAAAGGATCTGGCCCTCGTCATCGTGCTGGATAAGTCCTACAGCATGGTGGGCCCGAAACTCGAATTGTCCAAGGAAGCGGCCAAGGCGGCGCTGGATCTACTCGAGCCGACTCACAGCTTCGGATTGATCACGTTCGATGATACCCCCTACGTGACCGTACCCCTTCAGCTCGCGGTCGAGAAGGCCCGCATAAACGACTTCATCAGTCGCATCATTGCCGGTTCTCAGACGAATATTTATCCGGCGTTGGAGACGGCCTTTCAGGCTCTCGCGGATTCCGAGGCCGAGGTGAGGCACATCATCCTGTTGTCCGATGGAAAAACCTACGCGGATGATTACGAGGAACTCGTATCGTTGATGTCCGATTCGGACATCACCGTCTCGTCCGTCGCGGTGGGGCAGGAGGCGGATAGAGAACTTCTAGCCAATATCGCGACCTGGGGAAGGGGGCGCGCCTACTTCATTGAAGACGCCGAACGGGTCCCCCAGGTCTTCATTCGGGAAACCCAGATCGCGTCGCAGTCCACGTTGGTGGAAGAGGCGGTGGAGACCACCGTGATCACCTCCATCGAGGCCTTCACCGATATCGACCTGGATGCGGCGCCGGCTCTCCGAGGTTATGTGAGAACGCTGGCGAAGGAAACCGCCGAGGTGCTCCTCCAATCCGATTCGGAAGACCCCCTCTTGGCGCGGTGGCGGTACGGGCTGGGTAGGACCGCCATCTTTACCTCGGACGTCAAGAACCGCTGGGCCGTCGATTGGCTGACGTGGGACGGGTATGGCAAGTTTTGGTCCCAACTGGTCCGAGAAACGATGAGACGTGATGGCGGCGGCGAGCTGGATTTCGTCGTCGAGCGGGTCGGAGGTGAGGCGGTCATCACGGTGAGCGCGCTTACGGAGGAGGGTGCCTACCGAGTCGATCTGGACCCGCAGCTTATCATGGTGGGCCCTGGAGGGGAGACGCTCTCCTTGTCGTTTCAACAGATTGGCCCGGGGACGTTTCAGGCCCGATACGCCCTCGGCGCGCCCGGGGAGGAGCCCTATCGCTTCGAGTTGTCTGGAAACGGGATCGAGGCCCGCTCCCAGGCTCTATATTACAGATATGGGGACGAATTCCGGCTTTATCCCGTCAATGCCGAGCTACTTAACGAGATCGCCGTCCAAACCGGAGGGAAATACTTACCCGACGTAGCGGACATTTTCGACGATTACGGCGAGACGGCCTCGGTGCCTACGCCTCTTTGGCCGTGGCTCTCCCTGCTAGCCCTGTTCAGCTTTTTCATAGATATCGCCGTACGACGGGCGCCGTGGTTCTGGCGACGCTTTTCACCGGCACGTTCGGAGTCTGTTTGACGGCAACGAGTCGGCACCGACAATCTAAATGCGCGACCGAGGGGGCATCCAGCTCGGTCCTGAGTCGATCCTTGAAGAACCACCGTCTATCGGCACTCCTTGCGGATTACTAGCTTTCAAAATCCTGCGAACCCTCGACTGGCCGCGATGAAACGACTTTCAGGCTTGTTCCGCTCAAAGAACCCCGCCGCGGATCGGCGTGCGCCGGTTACCGATGACATTTTGTCAGATCTGGAAGAGAAGGCCGGCGCGGCGGAGCTGGGCTTCAGATGGATCCCGCTCAACCGCGCGGGTGACCTGTGCGATCGCGCCGGCGACCGGCCCCAGGCCCTTAAATACTACGGCCGCGCCATCGATGCGATGCTCGAGGACGGGCAGCCGGAGCCTGCACGGGGACTCGCGACAAAGATCGTGCGAATTCACCCCGAAGCGGTGCGAACGCTTTGCACGCTCACGTGGCTCGACCTGGCCTCCCATCATATGGCCTCCGTGGTGGTGCACTTGAACGAGTACGTGGCGAGTGCCATCCGGGGAGAACGGGAGGAGCTCGCCGGAGAGCAAATCTACATGATGGCCTATGTCGTTGCGGATCAAGATTTCCGGTGTGCGGTGGTAGATGCGTTGAAGGTTCTGGGGCATCCGGAGGATTCCACTGAAGTGAGGAATTGGGTGGCGGCGGAGCGAGCGCCTCACGATGCAGGGAATCAGGCGGATTGGACCGAGCGATGCTTGAGCCACGCTTTAGGGTCGAATGCTCGCAGGGTCGCCCAGCCGGAGGCGGTACTGGAAGACATCGCGAAAGCCGAGGAAGAGGAGCTTACGGAGGCCTCCGACGACCAGGAACCCGACCCGGACCAGGTCGTGGACGGGGATACCGACGGGGCCGATGACGAAGCTACGGACGAAGCCGATGAGGAAGCTACGGACGAAGCCGATGAGGAAGCTACGGACGAAGCCGATGAGGAAGCTACGGACGAAGCCGATGAGGAAGCTACGGAAGGGGCCGATGAGGGCGAGACGGAAGTGATGGAGGTGCTACGGGGGAAAAGGGATCCCGACACCAAGTGGATATGAGCGGACCCATGGAGAAGGTCTCCGGGGCACCTAGTCCGTCGGCGCTGGCTCGAACATCATGAGGATGTGATCCGGTTCCCCATCCCAGTCTTTGATGAGAATCGCAAGGGTACTCACCGCCCGGGTCGAGCCGTCCTTCATGCGGAGCGTCGGGAGTTCCTCCCGAATCGTGGCGCCGCCTTCGGAGAGTTGCTGGATTCGCTCCAACGCCTCAGCTCGATCTTCCTCCTCAAAAAGTTCACCCAATTCCACCGTGGAAAGATCCTCTTCCTCGTAGCCCGACAGCGAACGGAAACCGGGGTTGCCATCCTGAATGGTTCCCGAAAGGTCCAAGATGAGGATGCCGATGTGGTGGGATTCGAACAGCGCCTTGTATCGTGCAGCTTCCTGGTACAAACCGGGCGAGCGCCATGTACGCGAAACGTCCTCGATGACGCCCTCGACGTAGGCCACCTTTCCATCCGCCTCCCGATGAATCCGCGCCGTATTCCGAAGCCGAATCTTGCGGCCGTCCACGCCGCGTAGTTCTGTTTCGAAGCCCCGGACGACGCCGAACTCTTCAAGCCGGGCCTTGAACGTCTTTTCGTCCTCGGTGCTGACATAGAGCGTGGAGGAGTATAGGGTTTCCAGGCTCTCGGGGTCCGGGTAGCCGAGAATCCTCACCAGGGCAGGGTTGGCATCCAGGAAGCCACCCTCGGGAGTACACCGGTAAACACCCAGGGGAAAGTGGTCGAACATCCCGCGATGGCGCTCTTCGCTAGCCCTCAGGGCCTTTTGGGCCTCCATACGATCCAGCGCGTAGCGTATAGCACGTTCGAGGTCTTCGGGTTCGATCTGGCCCTTGACGAGATAGTCGGCCGCGCCCGCTCGCATCGCCTCGAGATCTACATCGTGATTTCCGCGGCCGGTCAGCATGATCACCGGCGCCTGAAGTTGGTGCCGCGCGGCTTCCCGCAGTAAGTCGAGGCCGGTACGGTCCTCGAGGAAATAGTCCACGAGGTAGATGTCGTACTCGCCCTGGGCGATGGCGTGTTGCCCTTCCTCGAAGGTGGGGACCCAATCCAGTTCGATGGTGGGGTGCGTAATCTGGCTAAGAAGCCCCTTGGTAAAGACGAAGTCCCCCTGATCGTCATCAATCAGGAGTGCGCGGATTTTCTCCTTCAAACAGAGCCTCTCGAAGCGGGGATTGAACGAACCAAATGGGAGCCTAGAGTCACCCTTAATGATAAGCAGACTGCCTAATCGTCGTCCACCTTCGGGTTTTGACGGAGATTCTTCTTGGAAGAATGGCGTTGTTTCAATGACAGTCGCCGCTCCTGGGCGCGGCGGCTGGGGCGGGTCGGGATGCGCGGTTTTTTGTGCGTGTTCAACGCCGTGAGTCTCCCGCGAAGCGCAACCAGAGCTTGGCGTTTGTTGGCATGTTGGCTACGGAACCGGCGACTGGTGACCACGGTTCCCGTGGGAAGATGCGTGAGGCGGACGCCGCTCTCCGTGACGTTCTGATGTTGGCCTCCCTTGCCACCGGAACGAAACACGTCCACGCGGCATTGGCCAAGCAGGTCGGAGTCGGATTCGGGAATCGGAACCCCGGAATGGGATCGGTGTTCAGGCATCAGGCACCTTCTACTGGTACGACCCTTGCAATGTAGTGCCGATGCCGGCGTTGGCCGACAAGATTCGTCCGGTATTCGATCGCGATCTTGACGCTTGGAGATTCGACACCCTAGATGATTCCGCTGCAAGCCAACACCCCGGGAGCTCGCTTCCTTCTCATGGGGGCGTCCTTCGTCATTGTGGTGGCCGGGTTGCGCGAGGGCGCGGGCATCCTTCTTCCGTTTGCTCTTGCGCTGTTCCTGGCGGTCATGAGCATGCCGCTCATGTTCTGGTTGCAACTCCGGCGTGTACCCGCACCTCTGGCCATCCTGCTCACTATGCTCGTAATGGGTGCCGTATTC
This sequence comes from Gemmatimonadota bacterium, assembly GCA_022564055.1. Lineage (GTDB taxonomy): Bacteria > Gemmatimonadota > Gemmatimonadetes > Longimicrobiales > Gaopeijiaceae > UBA822. The sequence goes on along the minus strand of JADFMD010000001.1, from coordinate 62,062 downwards.
GGGGCGCTCATCATGCTGGGCACCCAGGCGGTGGCCGATTTCCAGGACCAGCTACCCGGATATACGACACGGGTTCAGGCGCTTCGCGACTCCTGGGTGGCGGGCTTGAGTGCGCGGATCGGGATCGAGCTCGACCAATATAGGCTCCTCGACCTGTTCGATCCGGGTGCCGCAGTCGGCTTTTTCGGTAGGACCGCAGCGGTGGTGGCGGCCTTCTTGACCAACACGTTCCTGGTTCTGCTGATCATGGCCTTCGTTCTGAGTGAGGCGACGGTTTTCCCCTTCAAGTTTCGGGCGATCGTGGGGCGTCGAGAGGGCGAGCGGCGGCGGATGACCAAGGTGGTGCCCAACGACCGAAGGCGGATGACCAAAATCGTCCGAGAGGTCCAAGTGTATCTTGGCATCAAGACCCTCATGAGCCTCACCACGGGTTTGTTGATCGGCCTACTAGCATGGATCGCGGGCCTGGATTTTCCGATCTTGCTCGGACTCACTGGATTCGTTCTGAACTATATTCCAACGGTTGGGTCCATTCTGGCTGCCGTTCCGGCTCTGCTTCTCAGCGCGGTTCAGTTCGGCACGATCGGAAATTTCGTCTTGGTACTGGGTGGATACGGTGCGATCAACATGGTGTTCGGGAATATCGTCGAGCCCAACTTGATGGGCAGAAGGCTGGGGTTGTCGACCCTCGTGGTGATCCTTTCTTTGGTGTTCTGGGCTTGGGTCTGGGGCCCGGTGGGAGCCCTGCTTGCGGTTCCGCTCACGATGGTAGTCAAGATCATGTTGGAGAACACGGAAGATCTCCGGTGGGTGGCGATTCTACTGGATAAGACCCCTCCCCAGATGGGGGCGAAGCCAGCGGTTCGGTTTCCTTCCCAAGCCCCGCTTGACGGCGGCGGGAAGGGCTCTGAAGGCGTTGAGCTCACTGAGGGGGCCTCACACGATGTGGATGGCGGCGGCGACGTGGTGGACGGCAATGTGAGCGACGAGGAGGTGGCCTGATGCCATTGGTTCCGTTCGAGACGCTTCCCGCTGATTCGCGGCTCTGGGTGTTTGGGGTCGAGCGATCCCTAGCGGAGGCTGAGCAGGAGAGCTTCTTGAGTGCCGTGGATCTGTTTCTCGAAACGTGGGTGGCGCACGGGGTTCCACTGACGTGCGGCCGCGATTGGAGATGGGGACGGTTTCTTCTCGTGGCGGTCGACGAAGCCTCCGCGCCTCCTTCGGGCTGCTCCATCGATGCGATGGTCGGGGTGCTGAGAGATCAGGAGCACCGGTTGGGCGTGCGAGTTCTCGACAACACCCAGGTCTGGTTCGTGGCGGATGGAGAGGTGCAGCAACTTTCCCGGTCGGAGTTCGCCCGCCTGGCGGAGGAGGGAGTGGTGGGTCCGGACACGGTGGTGTTCGATAATACCGGGACCCGTCTGAAGGATGCGCGCCTGGGGCGGTGGGAGGTCCCGGCCCGAGAGAGTTGGCACCAAAAGGTGTTCTTCAAGACTTCGGGGCAGCCCAGGCCCGTTTAGGCTTTAGGCCAAAGTGCCTGGGCCATCGGCCGAGGCGTTCCCTGTGGATCGAATTTGATTTGGCTCCCTCAGGAGCCGTTTTATTCGAGTCGGGTGACGTTTTCCGCCGCGGGTCCCTTCGGTCCCTCACCGATTTCAAACTGAACCCGGTCCCCTTCGGCGAGGCTCTTGAAACCGTCCCCCTGGATCGCCGAATAATGCACGAAACAATCCTTTTCGCCCTCGTCCGGGGTGATGAACCCGAAACCCTTGCTGTCGTTAAACCACTTTACCGTTCCCTCGGCCATGCCACTACTCCCTCATCCATTGTTGCGCCGGGCTCACGTCTTGTCAGCGCCGGATTGCGTCTTTTCCTACGCCGCCACACTAGATATTCTCGGCCTTGGGGTCAACCCACCCGGGCGCGGTGGGGTGGACGTCGCCGGTCGGTCAAGCGGTGCCTTCATGGTGGTGGGAGAGGAAAGACGCGCATTGTTCCTCGACCCAAAACGTTGGGTTCCAAGGTGGTCCGCCCTCGAGAAAGCCTACATGACCGCCGCGATCGGTAAGGACCAGGGTCAATAATGGATTCGCCCCGATCGCGGACAGCGGCAGGGCCGCCGGAGGCAGAAAGGGATCGTCTCGGGAGTGGATGAGCAGTGTCGGAACCCGGACCGACTCGACGAACCGGTTGGAGCTGGATTTCCGGTAGTAATCCTCCGCACCGTCGAATCCATTGAGCTTGGCGGTGGCGGTGACATCGAACTGGCGGATGGTCGCGCTGGCCAATACCGCGTTCAGGTCGAGGATCGTTGCCAGGACTTCTTGCTTGGCACGGACTTTGGAGAGAAGAGAGCGGAGGAAGTAGCCGGAATAGACGCTCGCCATGCCGCCCCGTTCGAGGGCGGTTGCCCCAGCCGACAGGTCGTACGGAACCGAGATCGCCACAGCCGCAGAAAGCGGAGCGGCGTTCTTCGCCCCCTGTTCCCCCAGAAATTTGAGGAGGACATTTCCTCCGAGAGAAAATCCGATCGCCATGAGTGGGCGGGTTGGGAAACGCTCGCGGAGCAGCCCGATGACGAACTCCAGGTCCTGGGTTTCGCCCGAGTGGTAGAAACGAGGGGCCCGGTTCGTCTCCCCGGAACAGCCGCGGAAGTTCAGTCCTACGGCACGCATGCCACGGGCCGCCAAGGCCAGAGAGATCTGGACCATGTAGCCTTTTCTCGTATGGCCCTCTAGCCCGTGCAGCAGCAGCACGAGGGGCGCCGTGGGATCGGTCTCGGGCATCCAGTCGATGTCCAGGAAGTCTCCATCCGGCGTCTCTATCCGTTCGCGGATGAGCATCCCGGTTGGCGCGGCCCTGAGAAATTTTCCGGCCAAGGTTTGAGGATGGGCGCCCGCCAACCACCAGGGGGGCGAGAAATGCCGGGAAGTCCAGATGTGCTCGTCCCTGCGATCTCCAGGTACCGACACGGTCACGACTGCGAGCCTCCGATCTATATTTTCGGGAGGGTCACCCCGACCTGACCTTGGTATTTTCCCTGTCGGTCCGCATAGGTCACGCTCGGCTCCTGGTCCCCCTCGAAAAAGAGCAGCTGTGCGATCCCCTCACCCCCATAGATCTTCGCCGGCAGGGGCGTCGTATTCGAGATTTCCAGGGTCAGGTATCCACACCAGGTAGGCTCGAGGGGGGTCACGTTCACGATGATACCACATCGGGCGTACGTGCTCTTCCCCACGCACACGACGAGGACGTTGCTTGGAATACGGAAGTATTCTTCGGTTCTCGCCAAAGCGAAGGAGTTGGGTGGGATGATGCATTCGGTCTCGTTTACGTCCACGAACGAACGGTCGTCGAAGTTTTTTGGATCGACGATCACGTTATGGACGTTGGTAAAGACCTTGAACTCGGAAGCCACCCTGATGTCGTAGCCGTACGAGGACAGGCCGTACGAAATATTCCCGTCCTTTACCTGCCTCGGAACGAAGGGCTCGATCATTCCGTGCTCTTCGGACATCCGCCGGATCCAATGGTCGCTCTTAATCGGCATATTTTGGGGTCAGTTTGATGGCGAAACCCTCTCTTCGACGGGCAGCATAAGCGATCGAGCCGGGCCCGCACACCCCCAGCGACCGCCGACCTTAAGGTGACCCTGCCGGTGACCGAATAGTATAGCTTTCAAGGGGCGAAGGGGGGCCGAAATCGGGTTGACACTCCTTCGAGAATCAGAATACCTTAATGCAGTCCACAAGTGAACGTTTTCACAAGCCACATGCAAAGGCCACCATGTCGGGATCATACATCCCGCTTCTGATCCTGTTCGGCGTTTCCATCGTGAACGCGCTTGGAATGGTGATCGCTTCCCATATTCTGAACCCCCGGCGACCGACGCCGCAAAAATCCATGGCTTACGAATCGGGGATGATCCCCCTCGGGGATGCCCGTCTTCGGTTTTCCGTCAAGTTTTATATGGTCGCGATCAGTTTCATCGTGTTCGATCTGGAGACGGTTTTCCTGATTCCGTGGGCGGTCGAAATGAGGGAATTGGGGTGGGGCCCGTTCATGGCTGTGAGTATTTTCGTCGCCGTTTTGGCATTGGGGCTGATCTACGAATGGAGAAAAGGCGGACTAGAATGGGATTGAGAGACCGTGAGGGTGGAGATCCTCTGAGCCTTGCCGAGGTGCAGGCGCTCGGCCAGGCTGAGGGACGGCAGGGTGGGCTACTCGGTTTTGGCAGCCCGACTTTTCTCACCACGAAGGTGGATTTCGTGGTCAATTGGGCTCGGCGAAATTCACTTTGGCCCATGCCCTTCGGCACGGCGTGCTGTGCGATCGAGATGATGGCTTCGGCCGCTTCGAACTTCGATTTGGCGCGCTTCGGCATGGAGCGCATGTCGTTCAGCCCCCGGCAGGCCGACGTGTTGATCTGTGCCGGCCGGGTTCCCTATAAGCTCGCACCGGTCCTGCGGCGCATCTGGGACCAGATGATGCAGCCGAAGTGGTCCATATCGATGGGTGCATGCGCTAGTTCAGGCGGGGTGTTCGACACGTATTCCATGGTACAGGGAATCGATACCATCATCCCCGTCGATGTCTACGTTCCCGGGTGCCCACCGCGTCCTGAGGGTCTCATCTATGGTTTGATGATGATCCAGGAGAAGATTCGCCACGAGAGCCTGTCGGACCACTACACCCTGAGGGCAGAAGATCCTTCGCTCGTAGGGCGCCCCCACGCCGACGCCGAAGAGGTGGAGGCACTGGCGGGGCCGTTTGGAAATTCGACGCAACAGGACCATCTCACCTCCCTCGCCCAGACGACCCGCCCGGAGCGCTCCGAGGACCTGCTACCCTAGTGGTTCTTTTCCAGGCTTCGCGACGCACGCAGAGGGCCTCCCAGGGTGGATGAGAACGGCTCCGCATTCGACGCGGTCGAGCGGGGCCCTGAAGGCTCCCAACGCCCTACCGGAGCGCCTCGCAGTGGCAACGGGGACCCCGCCGCGAGCCACCCGTCGGTCACGGCGCTTCGAGCCCGCTTCGGTGCTACGGTGCTCCACCATGAAGTTCAGGCGGGCGATCAGCACGTGGTGTTCGTCGATGCGGCCAGTAACCGAGCGGTTCTGGAGTGGCTGAAGGACGACCCTGAACATCGCTATGATCTACTCGTCGACGTCACAGCCGTCGACTACGGCGGTGGCAGCCCGATACAGATCGTGTATCAGCTGTGGTCCGTGGGGCACAAGCGGGCGCTGCGAGTCAAATGCGAGCTGCCCCTCGACGGGCTCTCCATCGATAGCGTAGTTCCACTTTGGAAAACCGCGGATTGGCTCGAGCGGGAGGTCTTTGACCTGTTCGGTGTCGATTTCAGGGATCACCCGGACCTTCGCCGGATTCTGATGCCGCAGAACTACGCGGAGGGCCATCCCCTCAGGAAGGACTTTCCTTTGCGAGGGCGCTTTTCGAGGGCGGAACAGACCCGGCGTGCTCTGTCCCAGGATTATCACGACGACTATACGCCCGAGGCGTTGGAGGTGGGTGGCGCCCCCGGGCTAGAGCCTCCCGAGCCGACCGGTTCCATCGACGGGCCGGAGGAGGCGCCATGACGGAGAGAGTGGTGGAGCTTCCGGAGCCCGGCCTCCGTTCGGAGCCCATGCTTATCAACATAGGGCCCCAACATCCCGCCACGCATGGCGTCCTGCGTCTGTTATGTGAGCTCGATGGTGAGACTGTGCTCAAGGTCACTCCCGACATCGGTTTTCTGCATACCGCCTTCGAAAAGCTCGGCGAGTACCGGACCTGGAATCAAATCGTTCCGCTCACGGACCGCATGGATTACCTGGCACCCCTGATGTACAACTGCGTCTACGTCATGGCGGTCGAGAAGCTCATGGGGCTCGAGGTGACGGAGCGGTGTAAGGTCGTTCGCGTGCTCCTCATGGAGATGGACCGGATCTTCAGCCACCTGCTCTGGCTAGGGACGACCGCGATCGACGTGGGGGCCTTCACTCCGTTCCTGTACGCGTTCCAGGAGCGGGAGCGCATATACCAACTCCATGAGGCGTATACCGGCGCACGCATCACTACCTCAGCCACGCGGATCGGCGGAATGATGGCGGACTTTCCCGAGGGCTGGACCGACTCCCTCCGCAACTTCGTGGAGACCTTCCCGAAAACACTCGACGAGATCGAATCGCTTCTGACCACGAACGGAATTCACCTCGGACGCACCCTCGACATCGGAGTGATCTCTGGAGAAGACGCGCTCAACCACGGGTTCACCGGCCCCAACCTCAGAGCCTCCGGTGTGGATTACGATATCCGCAAGGACAATCCCTATTACGACTACGAGACGTACGATTTCGACGTCCCGATCGGTGAGAACGGAGACTGCTACGACCGGTATCTGGTACGGATGGAAGAGATGCGGCAAAGCCTGCGCATCCTCGAGCAGGCCCTCGAGCGTCTTCCGGATGGGCCCATCAATGTCTCGGATCCTCGGGTCTCATTGCCGAGCAAGACCGATTGCATGAACGACATGGAGTCGATGATCCACCACTTCAAGTTGATCACGGAGGGCATTCGGGTGCCCGCGGGTGACTGTTACTTCGCGGTGGAAGGGTCCAAGGGCGAGCTCGGGATGTACGTGGTGAGTGACGGGGGAGAGAAGCCGGTACGCTGGAGAATTCGCCCGCCGTCCTTTGTGAACCTGTCGGTGATCGCCAAGCTGGCCGAGGGCCATTTGGTTTCCGACCTGATCATGATCAACGCCTCTCTGGACATCGTGCTGGGCGAGATCGATCGATGAGTGACATCCCCTTCAAGAATCCGGGGTGGGCGGGGAACGTGGGCGAATACGACCTGACCGAGGAGCAGGTTCGCGGGATCGATTTTGTGGGGGTCCGTCCGCTCGATGGCGGGCATGCCTCGGCGTCGGCCACGTATCCGTTCATGTTGGAGGAAAAGGATCCGGATGCGCCCCTCTTCGAGGGACCCTACGAAATCCGTTTCGAAAAAATCCTGACCAGATATCCCACCAAGCAAGGGGCGCTGATACCAATTCTCAATTTGGCTCAGGAGCTTCGGGGACACATCTCTCCCGAGACCATGGATCGGGTGGGAGAACTCCTCGGACTTTCGTCAGCCTACGTGCGTGGCGTGGCGACCTTCTACACGATGTACAACAAGCGGCCGGTCGGGCGGCACCTGGTCCAGGTGTGCACCAACATCAGCTGCGACCTCTGTGGAGCCCAGGACGTACTCGAGGCTTTTCTGAAGCACACGAATACGGAGATGGGCGCGACCTCCATGGACGGCGGGTTCACAGTGATCGAGGCCGAATGTCTGGCCGGCTGCGGCTTTCCGACGTGCGTACAGATCAACTCGCGGTATTACGAGAACGTGACCACCGAGGAGGTTCCGCGGATCGTAGCGTATTTGCGGGACGGAGGCGCCGGCGCGGCTTCCGCCATCCGGCCGGAGGGCGGGGCATAGCCGTGGGGTATCCGTACAGCCACGAGAGGGAAGTCCCGATTATTTCCAAATACTTCGGTGACCCGGAAGCCCGGACGCTGAAGGGTTGCAAGGCCCGTGGAGGGTACGAGGCCCTCGAGAAGGCTTTGAAGATGAGTCCCGAGAATGTGGTGGAGATCGTCAAGGCATCGGGGCTGCGTGGAAGGGGAGGGGCCGGCTTTCCGACCGGGCTCAAGTGGAGCTTCATGCCCAAGGACAGGAGCAAGCCCCACTACCTGCTCTGCAACGCCGACGAATCGGAGCCCGGCACGTTCAAGGACCGCGAGCTTCTCCGTTGGGTGCCCCATCAGCTCATCGAGGGGTGCGTGATCGGTGCCTATGCGATGGGCGCCGAACATGTGTACATATACTGCCGAGGTGAGTTCTTCGAAGCCACTCAAGTGTTGGCGAAGGCGGTCGAGGACGCATACGAGGCCGGGATTCTCGGCGATGACGTCCTCGGCTCCGGGCAGAAGATCGATGTGACGGTGTTCGCGGGCGCGGGTGCATACATCTGCGGCGAAGAGACCGGCCTCATGAATTCTCTCGAGGGACGCCGGGGCGAGCCGCGGGTGAAACCACCCTTCCCGGCCGCAGTGGGCGCCTTCGGGATGCCCACGACCATCAACAACGTCGAGACTCTTGCGGCCATTCCGCACATCGTCGAGAACGGCGCGGAGTGGTATCGGCAGTGGGGCTCGGAGAAAAGTCCCGGAACCAAGCTGTTTTGTGTGAGTGGTCATGTGAAGCGCCCGGGCAACTACGAGCTTCCCCTCGGCTTTCCGCTCAAGGATCTCATCTACGACGTGTGTGGCGGCATGATCGGGGATCGGGCGCTGAAGGCCGTCATTCCCGGAGGCAGCTCCGTTCCGTTCTTGTCCGCCGAAGAAGCCGAGGACTGCGCGCTCTGCTATGAAGGTGTGATCGAGGCCGGATCGATGCTCGGGTGTGCATCCGTGATCGTGATGGACGAGAACACGGACATCGTGCACCAGGTCATGCGCATGGCGTCGTTCTACGCCCACGAGTCGTGCGGCCAGTGCACGCCGTGCCGAGAGGGCACCGCCTGGGTCACGACGATCCTCAAGCGAATCTTGGACGGACGCGGGACCGAGGATGACCTCGACACGCTTATCGAAGTGACCGAGCAGATGACCGGCACGACCATATGTGTGTTGTCCGACTCGGTGGCCGCCCCCGTGCAGTCATCCATCCAGAAGTTCAGAGACGAATACCTGGCGTTGATCCGCCGTGGGGAACGGGTGGGGGCCGCGTAGAGCGATGGCCAAGAAGACCTCCAAGGGTGGCGACGCCCAGATCGAAGAGGTGACCCTGACCATCGACGGACAGGAGGTCACGGTACCCGAGGGGACGACCCTGCTCCAGGCCGCGCAGGGCGTCGGCACTGAGGTGCCGCACTACTGTTATCACCCCGGTCTTTCCTCCCCGGCGATGTGCCGGCTCTGTCTGGTCGAGGTGGAGGGTGCGCCCAAGCTTCTTGCGTCGTGCACCACCACTGTGGCTGAGGGGCAGGTGGTCCTCACCCAGAGCGAAGAAGCCACGCGGATGCGGCGGGGCGTGCTGGAGTTCTACCTCCTGAACCACCCCCTCGATTGCCCCATCTGTGACCAGTCGGGGGAGTGCGATCTCCAGGACTACGTGTTCGCCGAGGGCCGAGAGCACGGTCGGGGACGCGACGCGAAGCGTGTGCTCGGACGTGACGATTTCGGGGGTGACGTCCTCTTTTACGGGGATCGTTGTGTCATGTGCACGCGGTGCGTCCGCTTCATGGACGAGATCGAGGAAAACCCGCTACTCACGGTGGTCGAGCGCGGTAATCGGTCGGTGATCGACACCTTCTTCGAGGAGGGTTTGGACCAGGCCGCATGGGGCGGAAACGTGGTGGATATCTGCCCGGTGGGCGCGCTGGTGTCGAAGGACTTCCTCCACAAGGCCCGAGCGTGGGACCTCGAACACACGCCCTCCATTTGCCCGAACTGCAGCCAGGGGTGCAACATCGAGCTGCACACGCGGGACAACCTGGTGCACCGGATGAAACCCCGAGCCAACCTGGAGGTGAACGGGCACTGGATCTGTGACTACGGACGGGGCCGGTACGAGTGGCTCAACAGGGGCGACCGGCTGGAGGCGCCGGTCATGTTCACAGAGAGCGGTAACAGGGCGATGGGCTGGAAGGCGGCGCTCGAGGCGCTGAAGGCCCGCATCGACGACGTGGCTGAACACTCGGTAAAAGCGATCGTGTCGCCCTTCTGGTCGAACGAGGATCTCGGCGCGGTCGCGCGCCTGGTGGAAAGTCTCGGCGGCGGGGTGGTATTTCGATCACCCCAGGCCGATGAAGAGATCCCGCTGAGCGGGTACGAGGGACTGGCTCGGCGGAAAGGCCTGGCGCCCAACGAGCGCGGCGCGGAACTGCTCGGTTGCGTTCGCGTCGGCGACAAGGCGGGGCAGGGGGGCGTGGACGACTTCGCGGACCACGAGGGCGTGGTCCTGGTCCTCGGGGACTCACTCGATGATCAGCTCGAGCGCTTCGCTCCCAACGCGGCGCTGGTCGTCTATCTGGGTGCATACACGTCGTCGGCTCTCGCCTCGGCCGACTTCCAGTTTCCGGTCACTACGTTCGCGGAACAGGAAGGGACGTTCACGAACCACGTCGGACGGGTGCAACGGTTTTGGCCCGCGCTGAAGGGCCCCGGGGCGGCCCGCCCAGCTTGGCTGGTGCTCGGTGCGCTCTTGGCGGCACTTCAGGATGAGGAGGGGCCGAGCCGGGCTGAGCAGGCATTCAGTCTTGTGGTCGATTCGGTGGAGTCGTACGAGGGGCTGAGCTACGAGTCGATCGGGGCCGGGGGTGGCCCCACCGGCGAGCCCGTACCCCTGGCTGGTGACTGACGTGAATACTCCGATCGCCGGGATCCCGCTCCTTGTGGCCACCTCGATAAAGATCACCGTCATGTTCGGCGTAGTGATGCTGACCGTGGCTTACACCACGCTCGCCGAGCGGCGAATTTCGGCGTTCATTCAGGACCGGCTTGGCCCCAATCGAGTGGGTCCGTTCGGGCTACTCCAGCCGATCGCAGATGGCCTCAAAAATCTCGTCAAGGAAGAAGCCCTCCCCGGAACGGCCTCGAAGCTCTACTTCATGCTAGGGCCGATGCTGGCGATGGGTCCCGCGCTCGTCCTGTTCGCGGTGATCCCCTTCGCGGCTCCGCTTCCCACGCCGTGGGGGGTCGTCGACATGATCATCGCCGACGTGCCGATCGGTATCCTTTACATTCTCGCGCTCAGCTCCCTGGGCGTGTATGGAATCGTGATCGGGGGATGGGCGTCCAACAACAAATATGCGTTCCTGGGGGCCCTGCGGGCTTCCGCCCAGATGGTCAGTTACGAAGTGGCTCTCGGCCTGAGCGTGATCGTGGTGCTCATGTTGGCCGGCGGCGTCACGCTCACCGAGATCGTATGGCGACAGCAGCAGCTGGGCCTCTGGTTCGCGCTTCCACTTTCGTTGGGGTTCATCCTGTTCGTGATCTCGGCGTTTGCCGAAACGAACCGGTTGCCGTTCGACATGCCCGAGGCGGAGTCGGAGCTCATCACCGGATTCCACACCGAATACTCGGCGATGAAATTTTCCATGTTCTTCATTGCCGAATATGCCCATATGCTGACGGCGTCGGCGCTCATGGCCACGCTCTTTTTTGGCGGCTGGGACCTCCCTGGCTCGTGGGACGATGCCTTTTGGTACCAGGGCGAACTGATCAGGGGCTTCGATGCATCGGGGCTCCCCGTCGCCGCCGCTCCGGCAGTTTGGAAGACGTTGTTGACCTTCGCTGGCTTCGCCGCCAAGACTGGGTTCTTCCTGCTCCTCTACATCTGGGTTCGGTGGACCGTGCCACGTTTTCGCTACGATCAGGTGATGGAGTTGGGGTGGAAGGTCATGCTGCCCACCGCGTTGGCCTACATCATGGTTGTCGCTACGACGATACTCGTCCTGGACGAGTTGGGCGTTTCCGGTTTGGCTCACGGACTGGCGCTCACCGCCGTCAGCGCCATCTGTACGGTGGCGTTCGTTTTCTTCCTCGATCGTGGCCGCATCATCAAGGGTGCCGCGGCGAGGCATCATGCCGTCGCGCCCGAGCCTTCGGCTGTTGAGAGAGAGACGATGGTGGGTGAAGGAGCGACCATAAATGATTAGAAACAACATCAGTTCAAAGTCCCTAAGCTATTATGGAACAATGAGATGGCGATAAATACGAAGGTCATACAAAGACCGGATCCGAGGCGGATCTCCTACCTGCGGGCCGCGTTCAAGGGGATGGCCCTGACGCTCCGCCACATGCTGAGCCCGAAAACGGTGACGCAGCAGTACCCCGAGGAGCAGACCGAACTGAGCCCCCGGTGGCGTGGCACGCACGTCATGGAGGTTCATGCGGACGGACGCCCCAAGTGCGTTGCCTGTGGTCTGTGCCCGACGGTGTGTCCGGCCAACTGCATCCGTCTCGTCGGTGGGGAGGACGACCAGGGCAACCGATACCCCATCGTGTTCGAGATCGACGAGTTCCGGTGTATTTTTTGCGGGATGTGTCAGGAGGTGTGTCCGGTCGAGGCGATCCACATGGGCCGTGACTTCGAGAACTCGGAATACACGCGAGACCGTTTTGTGTACGATCTGGATCGGTTGATGCAACAGGATCATCCGTCCGCGTTGTTATGGGATCCCGCGGATCCCGCCGGCGAATGATGCGCGTTAGAACGGGATGGTCCTTTGCCTGAAATCTTGTTCTTCATTTTTGCGGCGGTAGCGGTGGGCGGTGCCGTGGGGGTGGTGGTGAGCCGCAGTCCTGTGGCGAGCCTGTTGTTCATGGTGGCGACCTTGGCCAGCACAGCGGGGATCTTCGTACTTCTGGAGGCCCATTTCCTCGCGGCGATCCAGATTTTGGTCTATGCCGGTGCGATCATGGTGCTCTTCCTGTTCGTGATCATGCTGCTCAACCTCGGGCACGACTACCAGCGGGATATCCGAGGCAACGTCGCGATGATCATTGGATTTGCGGTGACGGGTGGTATCGGTGGCCTGCTGGCTCGACAGCTGGGGGGCGGCACGGCCGGTCTCGAGACGAATCTCGGCGCCGGTGACGCGATCGATGCGGCGTTGCGGGAGTATGGCGCGGTGGGGGCGATCGCACGACCGCTCTTTACCGACTACGTGGTTGCCTTCGAGTTGACGGGGCTCCTGCTTCTCGTAGCCATTGTTGGCGCGATCGCTCTAGCCAAGAAGGCGTCCTGACGGTGCTCGCCGAGTCACTCGTTCTCGCCGGGCTGATTTTCGTGATAGGAACCCTGGGTGTGATCGTGCGCCGAAACGCGGTCATCATGTTTCTTTGTATCGAGCTCCAGCTGAATGCGGTGAACCTGACATTCGTGGCTTTTTCGCGGTATGTAGGCATCGAGGGTCAGGTCTTCGTGTTTTTTGTCATGGCCGTCGCCGCGGCGGAAGCCGCGGTGGGTTTGGCGATCATCATCTCGATATTCCGCCACTACGAGACGGTGAACGTGGACAGCTTCACCCGCCTCAAGTGGTGAGCCGGTGAGGCCCTTCGGTCTTCTTCTGTTACAGGCCCCCGGACTCGAGGACTCGCAAGCCGCCTGGGAACCGGTGCTTCCGGGGCTCATCATCCTTTTGCCGCTGTTGGGTTTCGCCATCAACGGCGCGTTGGCCCTGGCCGCAGCCCGGAAATCGGCAGATGCGGTCCGCGCCGGACGGGAGTTCGACTTCTTCGGGAACGGGCGCGCGGTTACGCACACTTTGCCGACGTGGGTGGGCCCGGGGGTCTTGCTCCTGGCGTTCCTGCTCACCGTGGTGAACTTCGTCGGGATGCTCGGCGCCGAGCTCCACGAACCTGTGATCCGTAGCTATTGGTCCTGGATCACCACGGGCGATTTGAACATTGCCGCCGCGATCCAGCTCGACCAGCTGTCGATGGTGATGATGATGATCATCACCGGGGTTGGGTTCCTGATCCACGTCTTCAGCGTCGGGTACATGCAGAATGATCCAGGATACCCACGGTATTTCGCTTACCTGAACCTGTTCATCTTCTTCATGCTGGTCCTGGTCATGGGAGCCAGTTATCCCATCATGTTCATCGGTTGGGAGGGGGTGGGGCTGTGCTCCTACCTCCTGATCGGATTCTGGTTCAGTGACGAGGAAAAAGCCTCCGCCGGGAAGAAGGCGTTCATCGTGAACCGAATCGGGGATCTCGGCTTCCTCCTCGCGATCTTCCTTTTGTACCTGGTGTTCCAGCGGGTCGACTACGCCGGCATCTTTGGGGACGCGGAGTCGGTATTCGTGTACGGTGGCCCGGTGATCACCACCGTGACGCTGTTCTTCCTGTTGGCCGCCGTGGGTAAGAGCGCTCAGATTCCGCTTCACATCTGGCTGCCCGATGCCATGGCGGGTCCGACGCCCGTGTCCGCCCTCATCCATGCGGCCACGATGGTGACCGCCGGGGTCTACCTGGTTGTGCGGTCCTCCGTACTGTTTGCGCTCGCCCCGCTCAGCAGCGCCGTGGTGGCCGGGATCGGTGTGCTTACGGCGCTCTTCGCGGCGACCGTCGCCTTGAGGCAACAGGACATCAAGAAGGTCTTGGCGTATTCCACGGTCTCGCAGTTGGGTTTCATGTTTTTGGGTGTGGGCGTGGGCGCGTACACCGCCGGCATCTTCCATCTCATGACGCACGCCTTCTTCAAGGCGCTTCTTTTCTTGGGAGCGGGAGCCGTCATCCACTCGATACAGCACGCGCTTCATCATTCGAACAAGGATTGGGACGCCCAGGACATGCGGAATATGGGTGGACTCAGGGCGTACATGCCGATCACGTGGATCGCAATGTGGCTCGCCACCCTGGCGATCGCAGGAATCTGGCCTTTCGCGGGGTTCTTCTCGAAAGACGAAATTATCTGGATGACCGGTGCGATGGCGGGCGCGGAGAACGCGCCGTACGCAGGCCTCTACACGGTCTATTGGGTTCTGGCGTTGGCCACGGCCATGCTCACCGCGTTCTACATGACGCGACTGATGGTCATGACCTTCCACGGCCGGAACCGGACCGGAGCGACGGGGGCCGAGCATCTCCACGAGGCGCCGAAAACGATGTGGATTCCCCTCGCGATCTTGGCGACACTTTCGGTCTTCGGAGGGTGGATCAACGTGACGACGGATCTCAGGGAGTCCGTCCTGGGAGGGTTCGGGGCGCTCCCGATGGGCGAATGGCTCCACCACTGGCTCGAGCCCGTCACGGAGGCCGCCCACCGGGTTCAGGAGGCCCACCTCGGGGAGCTCGCGCACGCCGCACCCCTCGGGGGTGGAGAGGTAGCGTGGGGGCTCATCTCGACCGTCGCCGCTTTGGCCGTAGTCCTGGTGACCGCACGGCTCCTCGGGAGAAAAGAAGTACCGGTGGCGGTGGAGGATGCGGAGCCGACGGGCCTCTCCCGAATTCTTTTCAACAAGTGGTACGTCGACGAATTCTATCATCGGTGGGTGGTCGATCCCGTCCTGACCACCTCCCGGGTCCTGTGGCGGATCGTGGATACCCGGATCATCGACGGAGCCGTCAATTTGGTGGGCAACGCCGCTCGGGCGATCGGGTGGCTGGGGAGCTTGTTGCAGACGGGGCAGGTCAACACGTATGCGTTTTTCTTCACCCTCGGGGTATTGGTGATCCTTGCGATGATAGGGTTCTAGATGTTGAGCGCACTCGCATACGAGAGCTGGATTTTGCACGCTCTGATCTGGCTTCCGCTCCTCGGGACCTTCCATGTACTGTGGGCTGCCGAGGATCGGGCCAAGTGGCTGGCGCTGCGTTGGAGCCTCGTGGTCTTCGTACTGAGCGTCGGGCTTTGGTGGGCCTACGACCCGGCCCTCGGCGGCGGGTATCAGCTGACGAGCAGCCTGCCCTGGATCGCCGTATGGGGTGTGAACTATGCGCTCGGCCTCGACGGGATCAGCCTTTTCATGGTCCTGCTGAGCACCTTCACGACCCCGCTCGCCATCCTCGGCTCGTTCAATTACATCAAGAAGCGCCAGAAGGCCTTCTATGCGCTCATGCTTCTTCTCGAGGTCGGCGTCGTAGGCGTGTTTTCGGCCGTGGACCTGTTCCTCTTCTACGTTTTCTTCGAGCTCACGCTGGTTCCGATGTACTTCATCATCGGAATCTGGGGAGGGGAGCGGCGGGTCTACGCGGCGATAAAGTTCTTCCTTTACACCGCGTTCGGCTCCCTGCTGATGTTGGTGGGGATTCTTTACATATACGCTCGGGGAAAAGCGTTGTTGGGCGTGACTTCTTTCGCCTTCGTGGACCTGCTCCAGATTCCGCTGACACCCCAAGAGCAGATGTGGCTGTTCGGGGCCTTCGCATTGGCGTTCGCCATCAAGGTTCCCATTTTCCCATTTCACACCTGGCTGCCGGACGCCCACGTCGAGGCACCGACGCCGGGGTCGGTCGTGCTGGCGGCGGTCCTTCTCAAGATGGGGACGTACGGGTTCGTGCGGTTCCTGTTGCCGTTCTTTCCCCTCGCGGCTCGACATCCGAACGTGGTGACGCTCATGCTCACCCTGGGGGTGATCGGCATCATCTACGCGGCCTGGGTCGCCGCGGTTCAGCCCGACGCGAAAAAGCTGGTGGCGTACACCTCCGTGGCGCACATGGGGTTCGTGGTCATCGGCATATTCGCCCTCAACGTGAACGGACTCCAAGGGGGGTTGCTGGTCATGATCTCCCACGGAATCTCGACGGGCGCGCTCTTCCTTCTGATCGGCATGTTATATGAGCGTCGCCATACCCGGCTGATCAAGGAATTCGGTGGTATCGGGCGCGTGGCACCCTGGTTGGCCACCGCGTTCGTGATCACGGCTCTGGTGTCCATCGGGTTGCCGGGCACGAGCGGGTTCGTCGGGGAGTTCCTCACGCTCCTGGGTGTCTTCGAGAATCATCCTGGCGTGGGCATCCTCGCGACGAGCGGGGTCATCTTCGCCGCCTACTATATGCTGCCGATGGTTCAGAGCGTCTTCTTCAACGCCCTGGAAAAGCCGGAAAACCGGGAGGTTCGAGATCTGTCCCGCCGCGAGGTGGTCATCTTGGCGCCCATGATCGCCCTCATGATCGTGATTGGCGTACATCCCACGCCGCTGTTGCGCCGGATGGAGCCGAGCGTCCAGATGGTGCTCGAGCGCGTGTACGCCGCGGCCCCCCCCAGCGCTGCCCTCATCGAATCCGTCCAGGAAGAGACCGTGGAGACCGTGGAGAGGGTGGAGTAGACGGGTATGGAACTCGATTTCAGCCATCAGGCGCATTTCATCGTAGCGCTCGCGCCGGAGATCATTTTATCCGTGTGGGGAATGGTGATCCTCATGATCGGTGTGAGTCCTCGCCACTCCCACGGTCCGGAGGGATCGGCGGCCCACCTGGGATGGCTTTCCCTGGCGGGGATCCTCGCCGCCGCGCTCAGTAACGGTTGGCTTTACAGTGTCACGGAAGTGGGCACGCATTCGATGGTCGCGCTGGACGGATTTGCGTTGTTCTCGAACTGGATCCTTCTCGCCGGCGCCGGACTCGGAATCCTGATCAGTCAAGACTACGTCCGGCGGCAGCGTCTTCAGGCCGCCGAATTTTATGCACTGCTGATCTTTTCGACCGTGGGATTGATGATCATGGCGGCGGCGCGCGATCTCATCATCATCTTTCTCGGCTTGGAAATCCTTTCGATCGCGGTGTACGTCCTGGCCGCTTTCAACCGCCGGGATCCCAAGTCGGCCGAGGCCGGCCTCAAGTACTTCTTGCTGGGTGCTTTCTCCACCGGGTTTTTTCTCTACGGGATAGCGCTCGTGTATGGCGCCACGGGCAGCATGCATATCTCGGTTATCGCGGATTCCGTCGCGAGCGGAAATGCGCACGGTGCGCTTCTCGTGTTCGGTATAGCCCTTCTCGCGGTTGGCTTTTCCTTCAAGGTCTCCGTGGTCCCGTTCCACATGTGGACGCCCGATGTCTATGAGGGGGCACCGACTCCGGTTACGGCCTTCATGTCCGTGGCCGTCAAAGCGGGCGTGTTTTTGGCCTTCCTCCGGGTCTTCTCGGTCGCCTTCGTCGGCGCCTATGAGCGTTGGTGGGCGATTCTTTGGTGGCTGGCCGTGATCACCATGGTGGTCGCCAATCTCATCGCCACGGTTCAGGTCAATGTAAAGCGGATGCTTGCGTACTCCGGTATTGCCCACGCCGGCTATCTCATGGTGGCGATCGTCGCGGCGAATGAAACGGCCGCTGCCGGGCTCCTGTTCTATCTGCTGATCTACACGCTCATGAATATCGGCGCGTTCGGCGTCGTGATTCTCGTATCGGGCCAGAGCGAGGAGCGTCTCGAGATCCAGGAATACGCCGGGTTCGGTTGGAAGCACCCATGGCTGGGCGTCCTCTTTACGGTTTTTCTTCTTTCGCTGGCCGGTTTTCCCGGAACCGGAGGTTTCATCGGGAAGGTATTTCTCCTTCAGGGTGCGATGGAGGCCGACCTGGTATACCTCTCGGTCATCCTCGTCCTCACCACCGTGGCTTCGTACTGGTATTACCTTCGCGTGGCATGGTACATGTGGATGCGGGACGCACCTGACGGAGCTACCGACGAGCCGATCGATGTATCGCTTCCCATGCGCCTGGCCCTGATAACCGGAGTGGTCCTGGTCCTCTATTTCGGCGTTTTTCCGGGAGCCACGATGGAATGGGCTCGGTCGAGCGTCAGTGGTCTTTCCGCGGTGGGCCCTGGGCTCACCGGTCTGGCTCCTTAGATTCACACACCCGCAATCCAACCTGCGACGGTTCCATGTCGGTCCCTGAACATATTTTCCGCCAGTACGATATTCGCGGTCTCGTGGAAAATGAGCTGACTCCCGAGATCTCTGAGGGCGTCGGGCGGGCTTACGCGACCTTGGGCGCTCGACGACTTGGCCGGCCTCTTCGAATCGTTGTCGGGCGGGACAACCGCCCCTCTTCCCCGGAACTGGCTGAAGCCTTGATCCGCGGGCTCAACGGCTCCGGCGCCGACGTCGTAGATGTCGGCACCGTTCCCACGCCCACACTTTACTGGGCCGAGAAGACCCTACCCGCGGATGGTGGCATTCAGGTCACGGGTTCCCACAACCCGCCCGAATGGAACGGCATCAAGATGACGCTCCAGGGGAAGTCGGTATACGGCGCCCAGATTCAAGCCGTTAAGGCCTCGATCCTCGAGCGGGATTTCAAAGAAGGCGAGGGGGCCTCCGAACGCGTAGAGGTCTTGGGTCGCTACGTGGCGGATCTGGCTGGGCGATTCGATCTCGCTCGCCCGGTGAAGGTCGTACTGGATTGTGGAAACGGAGTCGGATCGCTGGTGGGGGTCGAGTTACTCGAAGCGTTGGGTGCCGAGGTCGTTCCCCTTTATTGTGAGTCCGATGGGACGTTTCCGAATCATCATCCGGATCCCACTGTGGACGAGAACCTGGTGGACTTGATCGAAACGGTACGTCGCGAGGGAGCCGATTTGGGCATCGGGTTCGACGGGGACGCAGATCGTATCGGGGCCGTTGACGAGCATGGCCAGATCGTTCGCGGGGACGTCCTGCTCCTGTTGTTCGGGCTCGACATCCTCCGCAACCGGGGACCGGGGCAACGGCTCGTCTTCGACGTAAAATGTTCTCAGGTCGTGTCGGAGGAATTTGAAAAGGCCGGTGGGGACGCCATCATGTGGAAGACCGGCCACTCCCTGATCAAGGAGAAAATGAGGGAGACCGGGGCGGTGCTCGGGGGCGAACTGTCCGGCCATATCTGTATAGCCGACAATTATCTCGGTTTCGATGATGCGCCGTATGCGGCCTGCCGGCTCGTGGACCTGATCGCACGGTCCGGGCGTACTCTTTCGGAGATGGTCTCGGATTTTCCGGTCTATGTATCCACGCCGGAGTTGCGCATCGACGTGACCGAGGAGACCAAGTTCGCGATCGTGGAGGCGGCACAGAAACACTTCAGCGAGACCCGAGACGTGATCGACGTCGACGGCGCTCGGGTCCGGTTCGATGGTGGGTGGGGCCTCCTCAGAGCGTCGAATACGCAGCCGATCATCGTGGCGCGTTATGAAGCCGAGACGGAGGAGCAACTGACAGCGATTCGCAGCGAGATGGAATCTTGGCTGCGGACGAAAGGGGTGGTTGTATAACGTGAAAATCCGAGATTTGAGCGGCGGGCGCCTTTTGGCGACTCTGGTGGTCGGGTTGCTGACGATCCTGTTGGTCGGGCGGCTGGCAGCGAACGCTTATATCGAAATCCTGTGGTTCGAGTCCCAGGGTTACTTGTCGGTCCTTTGGACACGGGTTCTCTGGGAGTGGGGAGCACGTGTGATGGTAGCCGTGTTGGTGGGCGCGGTGTGCTTCCTCAACCTTCGTTTTATCGCCCGTTCGCTCGGTGGCATCAAGATCAAGCGCAGGGTGGGCGACCTCGTGATCTCGGAGCAGCTCCCCCAGGCTGTAGTGGTTTGGAGCGTGGCGATAGCTTCCGCATTGATCGGGCTCTGGTTTGGGGCCTCTGTCCCGGGGTCCATGGGTCTCAGCGTCCTCTATTTACTGAACGCGCCCGAGTGGGGCGTGACGGATCCGTTCCTAGGGCAGGATTTGATGTTTTTCGTCATCTTGTTGCCTCTTTTGAGGGCACTCGTGACGTTGGGGCTCGTCGTTTTTTTCCTCATCTTTACGCTCGTCACGGCGGGATATGCGGCCACCGGGGCGCTCCAATGGGGGCCAGGGCGTTTCGTTGTCGAAAAACGACCCCGGACACACCTCGGGGTTATCATCGCGGCGTTCTCCGTCATGTTGGCGGCGCAGTTCTGGCTCGCGCGCTTCGTCCTGCTCCTCAACGGAACCTCCGGCGTACAGGGAATCTTCGGATTCGCCGACGCCGAAGCGCGCATGCCCGCCTACGGCATCCTCGCCCTGCTCGCTCTTTCGGTTTCCGCCGCCGCGCTGTGGAGCGGTTTCAAAAATCGCCCGCTACCCCTGATCATCACCTCCGGTGTCCTGATCGTGGGTGGGCTGGCCGTGGGACAGGCGTACCCGTCCTTCATCCAGCGCTTTCGTGTAGAGCCCAATGAGCTGGAACGTGAATCGCCGTTCATTCTGGAGAACATGCGGTTCACTCGAATGGGCTTCGACCTGACGAATCTGGAACGGCGCGAGTTCGACTACGAGCGGACCGCCAACGTAGACTGGCAAGAGGCGGCCTCCCAGTTCCAGGGTCTTCCTGTTTGGAGTGCGCAGGCGCTTCTGACGACCTTCCGACAGTTGGAGGCCCGTTTCCCCTATTACGATTTTTCGGGCGTGACCGTGGATCGCTACGAGGGTCCGGATGGGTTGGTCCCGGTAGCGCTAGCCGTGCGGGAGGTTCTTCCGAGGGGGATCCAGGATCCGAATTGGCAGAACATACATCTCCGGGACGACTACATCCGGGGGATGGGAGCGGTGGTCATTGAAGCGACGGCCCGTACCCCTGAGGGGCGTCCCAGGATGTTCGTGTCGGGGATTCCCCCGGAGTTTTCGGCGAGTGACGCCGCACCCGAAGGCCTCAGGCTGACTCGCCCGAATGTCTACGTGGGAGTACGACCGCAGGACTATGCGGTGGTCAATCCGCGGGAATCCGGGGGTGCGGACGGCGGGGCGCGACAAGCCGGCATCGACTTTCCCGAGGGAATTCAACTCGACTCGCCCCTGAAGACGCTCGCCCTCGCCTGGCGTTTCAGGGATGCCAACCTGCTTTTCGCTTCGGAGGTGAATCGGACGAGCCGGTTCATTTTTCGGAGAGATGTTGTTGGGCGCGTGAGGCAAATTTCCGGACAATTACTCCGGTTTCCCGAAGATCCATACCCGGTCATTCACGAGGGGGGGATCGTCTGGATCCTGGAGGGGTTCACCGGAACGCGCTCTTTTCCCCTGTCGACGCTGCACGATCTCGAGGCGGGAAGGCCCGTCCGGTACGTCCGAAACAGCGTGAAGATCACGATCGACGCGATCACGGGCGAGGTGGCTTTCTACGTCATCGACGACGTGGATCCGCTGCTCCGGACCTACGCGCGGGGCTTTCCTACGCTGTTCAGGCCGTTGAGTGACATGCCGCAGGGGCTACGCGACCACATCCGTTACCCCCGGAGCATGCTGGGCCTCCAGGCCCGCGTCCTTTTTCAATATCACCAGGAGACGGCGGCACTCTTCCACGGCCAGCAGGACGTCTGGACCCTGCCCACGGAGTTGGCTCAGGGTACGACTCCCGTGCCCTATCAGCCGGAGTACGCCCTGTATCGGCTGCCGGGAGAGGAGCAGAAGGACTTTTTGCTCACCTCCGTGTTCGTGCCACGTGGACGGCAAAATCTGACCGCCATCTTGACCGCCTCGAGCGATCCCGACCGATACGGTGAGCTCATTCTGTTTGACGTTCCCATTGAGGATCAGGTTCCGGGGCCCCGTCAGGTGGAGGCCCTGATCGAGCAGGATCCGGTGATCTCGCAACAGTTCTCGCTGTGGAGAACCGGAGGAAGCCAGGTGTGGACCGGGCATCTGCATTTGGTACCGGTCGGCCGAACGCTCCTCTACATGGAGCCCGTGTTCCTCGCGGCCGAAGAGGACGCGATCCCGGAACTGAGGCGTTTCGTCGTGAGCGACGGGTACCGGGTGGCGATGGAGGAAACGCTTCGGGAAGCGATTCAGGCGTTGGCCAGGAGCGCCGATGCGGCTGCCCCACCGTTGATCTTTGCAGATGGCTCGTCGGATCTTCCCTCCCTGGACACCGACCAGTGGCCGGCTGAGGCTCTGGAACTGCTCGATGCGGCGGATGCCGCCCTGCGAAGCGGAGATTTCCAGGGCTTCGGAGAAACCCTCGCTGACCTTCGGGCACTTCTCATGCGACTCTCCTTCGGCACGGTCAACTAGGGACACCGGACCATCTACACCATGCACTTCTAGGCTCGCATGAATATCCACGAGTATCAGGCCAAGGAAATTCTACGCGCCAACGGCATTCCGGTGCCCCCTGGAGAGGTCGCCACCACGCCCGACGAGGCCGTGTCGATCGCAGAGCGGTATGGAGGGACCGTGGTTGTGAAGGCTCAGGTTCACTCCGGGGGGCGGGGCAAGGCCGGCGGAGTGAAGCTGGCCACGACCGCCGCCGAAGTTCGTGAACACGCCGAAGCGATCCTCGGAATGACGATTTCGGATCTCACGGTCGAAAAAATTTTGATCACGCCGGCGGAAGACATCGAAACGGAAGCCTACGTCGGTATTCTCATCGACCGAAAATCTCAGGCCGCCACCTTCATGGTTTCGGCCGAAGGCGGGATCGACATCGAGCAGGTCGCGCACACCGATCCGGATGCCATACGGAAGCTCACGGTCGATCCCCGGTATGGCCTCATGAATCATCAGGCGTACTGGTTGGCGAACTCGCTCTACGACGATCCGGCCCTGGTGAAGCAGGCGGCGAAGATCATTCGCCAGCTCCACGCTGCATTCACGTCCAGTGGAGCGTCGATGATCGAGATCAATCCTCTCATCACGACGACGTCGGGAGAGGTCAAGGCGATCGATGCGAAGATGACCATCGACGACAGCGAACTATTCCGGCATCCGGAGTTGGTTGAATACAGGGATCTGTCGGCGGAACCCGCGCCCGAGACCAAGGCTCGGGAAGCCGACCTCAGCTACGTCAAACTGGAAGGGAACGTGGGTTGCTGTGTCAACGGAGCCGGGCTGGCCATGGCCACCATGGACCTCGTGAAGTATTACGGCGGAGAACCCGCCAATTTTCTCGATATTGGAGGCTCGTCGAATCCGGAAAAGGTCGTCACCGCGCTTGAGATCATCACTTCGGATCCGAACGTAAAGGTAATCCTGTTCAATATCTTCGGGGGAATTACCCGCTGCGACGATGTAGCGCGGGGAATCGTCGAGGCGACGAAACGTATCGATATCACGCCCCCAATCGTTATTCGCCTCATCGGCACCAACGAAAAAGAAGGGCTCGACATTTTAGAGGAGGCTGGATTTACGGCGTTTTCGTCCATGGATGAGGTGGTCGAGCGAGCGGTTCAGATGGTGAAGACGGGTTAGGGGCGCCGGTGGCCCCGCGGTGTAGCCGGTTCTCCTCACGGATGCGTAAGAAGAGACGATAGATGGCGATTTTAGTCGACGAAAACACCAAGCTCGTGGTCCAAGGGATCACGGGGAGGGATGGGTCTTTTCACACGCTTCAGATCATGGAGTACGGGACCGCCGTGGTCGCGGGCGTCACACCGGGAAAAGGTGGGCAGACGTTCCAGGGCCCCGGGGGCCTTGGGGTGCCGATCTTCAACTCCATGGATGAGGCGGTGGCCGAAACGGGAGCCAACACCTCAGTGGTGTACGTGCCGCCAGCCTTCGCGGCGAGCGCAGTCGAGGAGGCTGCGGACGCCGGGATTTCGTTGGTCGTGGCCATCACCGAGGGGATCCCAGTGCAGGATATGGCTCGGGCACACGCCTTCGCTCGAGATCGCGGGGCGCGGGTGCTGGGGCCCAACTGTCCTGGCGTCATCTCTCCCGGAAAGGCGAAGGTAGGTATTATTTCGGGCGATATCGTAACACCTGGACCCGTAGGCGTAATTTCTCGTTCTGGAACGCTCACGTATGAAGCGGTGATGCTCCTGACCAAAGCCGGCGTCGGACAGACGACTTGTGTGGGGATCGGGGGTGATCCGCTCATCGGGACGAACTTCGTCGATGTGCTCGAGGCCTTCGCTGCTGATGGTGATACCGAAGCGATCGTCATGATCGGAGAAATCGGCGGCACCGACGAACAAGAAGCGGCGGAGTGGGTGAGCGCCAACCTGGATATCCCCGTCGTAGGGTTCATCGCCGGGCAGACCGCTCCTCCGGGGCGCCGCATGGGACATGCAGGCGCAATTATCAGTGGTTCCTCTGGGACTGCGGAGGACAAGATGAAGGCCTTCGAGGAGAACGGCATCGCCGTGGCCGAACGCCCCGCCGATATTGTCGGCCTGATCCAGGCCGTGCTTTCTGCAAAGTTCGCCTAGCTCCTCCTGGGGAGGGACGAATGAAGATCGTTGAAATGCTTCGGCGTGGGGCGATCCTCGTGCCGCTCGATGCGCCGGATCTGGAAGGGGCTTTGACGCGTGCCTTCCGAGCCGTTACGAGGGTGTCGGACGAGGCCGCCAAGAAACTCGCCACAGAACTCCTCGGGGGCGTATCTGGAGAGATTCATCGTGTACACGAGCGCGTCGTGGTGGCCCTCGCGGAGTCCGATGGCCTCGAGGAAATCTCTGCCGCCATCGGGGTGTCACCGGCGCGGTTTACCGCGGAGGGGATTGAGGCCGCTTCGGCCGCGAGTCTCCCTGAGGCGGACGGCGACGCTTCCCCACACGAGAACGGGTCTGAAATCGTCTTTCTATTGGTGACGCCCCGGAGCCTCGATTCCCTGAGAGATCGGCTGCTCCCCACGTTGAAACGGTTTTTTCGAGACGAAGCGAACGTGACTCCGCTCTTGGACGCTCGGTCCGCCGATGCGGTTTTGCGGGTTTCGCAGTTCATGGAACTCGATCCTCATCGGAGTCTTCTCGTAGAGGACGTGGTCGAGCCCATCCAGTACCGTGTCTATCCGGATACGCCATATTCCGAGGTCGTGGATCTCATGGTCAGAAGGGGGCTACAGGCCGTCCCCGTTGTGGGGGAGAATTACGAGTTTCTCGGCGTCATCACGACCGGGGAGGCGATGAATGAGCTCGTCTCGCAGGCCCGAGTCGAGAGCGTCGGCGGGAGTTATGCGACCGCCCGGACGGAACCGACGGCGAGGGAAATCATGACCCGTGCCGTAATGTGTATCTCGGAAGAACAGAGTCTCATCGAGGCGGCCTCGATCATGGTGAATCGGGACGTCGAGCAGCTCCCAGTGATTCGAGACGGAGAAATGGTCGGGCTACTCACCCGGGGGGAGGTGCTTCGGTGGCTCTTCCCCGATACTTCGTTCAAGAGAGAGAGGAAGAGACGTAGATGAGTCTTACGCTCGGAATCATAAAACCGGATGCGGTCCAGTCCGGCAGAGCGGGAAATATTTTGGCCCATCTCGAAGCCGCTGGCTTTACGGTCAGGGCCTTGCAGATGACTCGGCTGAATACGGTGCAGGCGGGGGCGTTTTACTCCGTCCACAAGGAGCGTCCCTTTTTCGATTCTTTGGTGACGTTCATGACCTCGGGCCCCCTGATCCCCGTGGTCCTCGAGGCCGACGATGCGGTCATGGAGCTTCGTAAGGTGATCGGAGCGACCGATCCCGCCGAGGCCGATGATGGAACGGTCCGCAAGCTGTTTGCGGAGTCGAAGGAGCGTAATGCCATTCACGCCTCCGACTCGGATGAAAACGCTTCCGCCGAGATCGCGTTTTTCTTTTCCGCACATCAAACACTCGGCCTTTAGGGAGCCGTCCACCGCGTTGACTCCCTCCGGAGCTTGGGATATTTTTTCGACTATGCTCAAAGTCGATTTGGGTGACTTGGAGCGACGACGGACGCTGCGAGTCGAGGGGCGGTTTGAGGCGGACAGCGACCTCTTCGAGGGGTCTTCATTCACCTTCGAGGAACCCCTCCGCGTTTTATTGAACGCCACGTGGGCGGGCTCGGGCGAGTTGGTCGTGCGAGGCGGCGTGGTGGGTAAGGTGCGTCAACAATGCCGCCTGTGCCTCGATCGCGTGGAGCGGCGAGTCGATATCGATGTCACGCTTCTCTTCGCTCCGTCGGATCTGTTGGGAGAGGACGATGGTGAGACCTACCTCCTCGAAACGGGGGTCCGGGAGATCGACCTCAGCCCGTACCTGCGCGAGGAGGTGATCCTCGCAATCCCCTCCTTTGCGGAATGCCGGGTCGACTGTTCCGGTCTGTGCGCCGGATGTGGTGAGAATTTGAACGAGTCCGAATGTACGTGTTCACCGGGAGGCGCGGACCCACGTTGGGATGCCCTCCGAGCACTCGAGAAAAAGTGAGCGAGATCGATGGCTGTACCGAAGAAGAGAACTTCGAAGCAACGCAAACGTAAGCGTCGCACTCATTACAAAGCTGAACCTGTGGTCACGAACGCCTGCTCCCGTTGTGGAGATCCCAAGATCCCACATCGGGTGTGCCCCAGTTGTGGGTACTACGGTGGAGAGCAGGTGCTGGAAATGGACTCGGACTGACTTCGAGCAACGGGATCGATTGAGGTGCGGATTGCACTTGACGCCATGGGGACCGATACGGCCCCCGCGCCCGAGGTGGCCGGCGCTGTCAGCGCCCTAAAAGATCCTGAATCCGACTTTGAAGTCATTTTGGTGGGCGACCTCGATTCGCTTCAGGCCGAGCTCGCCAAACACGCGGCGTTCCCGACCGATCGCCTGAGCATCGTTCACGCGCCCGACCGCGTCTTGCCAGGCGAGCCGGCCTCGACGGTCCTGAGGCGCAAACCCAACTCGTCCATCGCCATCGGCATAGGCCTCCATAAGGACGGTAAGGCTGACGCCTTTATCAGCGCGGGGTCCACCGGTGCCGTCATGGCTGCATCGCTTATTATCCTCCGGCCTTTGGAGGGGGTGGATCGTCCGGCGATCGGCACGGTGGTTCCGTCGGCCGGAGGTCCATTGTTGCTATTGGACGCCGGAGCGAACGTGGATTGTAAGCCACACCAACTCGTACAATTCGCGCGCTTGGGGAAGGTGTACGCGCAGGATTTGATGGGTATTTCCGACCCTCGTATCGCGCTTCTCAATATTGGCGAGGAGCCGAAGAAGGGTGACGAATTGGCTGTGGCGACGTACCAGGCCTTGACGGAAAGCGGTCTCAACTTTGTTGGTAACGTGGAGGGCCGCGGAATTGTCGAGGGTGGATGCGATGTACTGGTGTGTGACGGATTCGTCGGAAACGTGCTCCTCAAGTTTTACGAGTCCGTGGCGGGCTTCATTGTGGGGCTGTTGACGAGTGCCCTGGGCGACGCCCAGGCCAGCCAGGATCTCGAGGAGGTTTTCCGGCTGTTGGACTACACGGAGACTGGGGGCGCTCCACTGCTCGGGGTGAACGGAATTCCCATCATTTGCCATGGAGCCTCACCACCGAAGGCGATCGAAAATGCGATCCGGGTCGCGGACAGAGCAGCCAAGGCGTCGATGGTCTCTCACTTCGTGCGGGAACTGGCTCCCACCATTGAATCGGGCAGCACGGTTTGATCACGAAGAATCCGTTCGTCGAAATCGTGTCGACGGGCCGATTCCTGCCCGAACACGTCGTCACGAATCGAGATATGGAATCGATCGTGGAGACCACCGATGAGTGGATCTTCGAGCGGACCGGAATCCGTGAGCGCCGCATCGCACCCCCAGAGATGACCGCCGCAGATATGGGTACGGCTGCCGCTCGAATCGCCCTGGAGCGAGCCGGCCTGGAGCCCGCGGACGTGGACGTCCTCATCGTGTCCACGGCGACACCCGACCGCTTGCTTCCCGCCACCGCTTGTGATATCCAGGCGCTCATCGGGGCTACGAAAGCCGTCGCCTTCGACGTGATCGGTGCCTGCACCGGTTTCCTGTATGGACTCACGGTGGCCGAAGGATATATCTCGACGGGCCGCGGCGAGATCGCCCTCGTCATCGCCACGGAGAAGTTGAGTGCCATCGTAGATTGGGAGGATCGGGCCACTTGCGTGTTGTTCGGTGATGGGGCGGGTGCGGCGGTCCTTCGGAGCTCGGAGGGGGAGCGAGGTATCCTGGGTACCCACCACCAGTCCGATGGAACCTTGGCCGATCTCCTGTACCGCCCGGCCGGAGGCGCGGCGATTCCGATGGACGAGGAGGTACTTCGAAATCGGACCCATCTTTTGCGGATGTCGGGAAGGGAGATCTTCAAGCATGCGGTCCGTGCGATGGCGGATAGCTCCGGAAAGGCGCTGGAACGCTCGGGCTGGGAGCTGGAGGACGTGGACCTGGTGTTCCCCCATCAAGCCAACATCCGAATCATCAAGGCCACTGCGCGTTATGCGGGCCTTCCCATGGAGAAAGTGTTCGTGAACGTCGATCGATATGGAAATATGAGCTCTGCGACCATCCCGGTGGCAATGGACGAGGCGATCGAGGAGGGGCGGCTACACCCGGGAATGAACCTTTTACTCGTGGCATTCGGGGCTGGGTTGACCTGGGGTGCCATGACTGTCCGCTGGTAAGAAGGGGCGGTCAAAGAGACCGCGCCTGATCATGTCTCTCGCACTTCTCTTCCCAGGCCAAGGCTCCCAGCACGTCGGGATGGGTCGATCCTTGGCGTGTGCCTATCCCGAGGCCGCCCGCGTGTTCGAAGAGGCGGATGACGTTTTGGGGTTCTCGATCTCCAAGCTCGCTTGGGAGGGGCCCGAGGACGATCTGGTACTTACGAAAAATGCGCAGCCGGCGATGCTCGTGCATTCCACTTCGGTATACCGGGTGATCCAAAGCCGTCTGGGTGAAGTCGGATTGGCCGCAGGGCACTCCTTGGGGGAATTTTCCGCTCATGTTGCTGCGGGGACGCTCGATTTCGCGACCGCCGTTCGCACCGTCCGTTTGCGGGGCCAACTGATGTACGCCGCCGGAGTCGAGCGGCCCGGTACCATGGCCGCCTTGATCGGGCTCGACGACACAACCGTAATTTCGATCTGCCAGCGGGCCGAAGTGGAAGCGGGCGTGTGTGTCCCGGCGAACTTCAACGCGGTGGGGCAGGTGGTCATCAGCGGGGACGTCGCGGGAGTGGGTCGAGCGATGGAGCTCGCGATGGAGGAGGGGGCCAAGCGGGTGGTACGGTTGAGTGTCTCGGGTGCCTTTCATTCACCTCTGATGGCGCCAGCGGCCGTGGAATTCGAGGCATGGCTACAAGGCCAGCCCTTCCACGATCCCACGTTTCCCATCATCGGTAATGTTACCGCGGAGCCGGTATCGACAGGAGACGAAGCAAGGGCGTTATTGGTGCGACAACTCACGACGCCCGTGCGATGGGCGGCCTCTGTTCTGAAAATGGCCGAGTCCGGGGTGGACCGATTTCTGGAGATCGGACCGGGTTCGGTTTTACGCGGACTGAATCGAAGGATTGTGAAACCCATCCCTTGCGCCTCTCTTGGTGAGCCGGAAGATCTCGAAGCGTGGGAGCTTTGGGAGGGAAATCTCTGAAGGTGTCATCCATGAAAGAACTCGACGGACAGGTCGCGCTCGTCACGGGGGGCTCCCGCGGCATCGGGCTGGCGATCGCACAGGAACTCGGACGTGCTGGCGCCAAGGTGGCCGTCGTGGGCCGTAACGGAGAGGCGGCCGAGTCCGCGGCGGCCTCGCTCGAGGGTGCCGGGCACAGAGGGTACGCGTGCGACGTCAGCGACGCCGAAGCCGCCAAGACGGTAATTGGAAAGGTGGAAGAGGAGTTGGGACCTATCGAAATTCTGGTCAACAACGCCGGGATTACCAAGGACAACATCTTCATCCGAATGAAGGAAGAGCAGTGGGACGACGTCCTCGCCGTCAATCTCAAGGGGGCGTTCAACATGACCCGCAACCTTGCACGCGGAATGATGAAGCGGCGAAGCGGTGTGATCTTGAACATCACCTCGGTGGTCGGGATCGTGGGAAACGCCGGCCAGGTGAACTATGCCGCCTCCAAGGCCGGCCTCATCGGATTTACGAAGAGCCTCGCGAAGGAGCTCGCGTCGCGGGGGATCCGGTGCAACGCGATTGCGCCGGGCTTTATCAAGACAGACATGACGGCGGAGCTGCCCGAGGCGACCCTGGAGGAGCTGCAAGCTCGGATTCCGCTCGGTCGTTTTGGCGATCCCGAAGACGTGGGTGGGCTGGTGCGCTTTCTTGCGGGACCCGCGGCCCGCTACATTACCGGCCAAGTCGTCGCGGTTGACGGGGGGATGGCCATCTAGTGTAATCCCGATCCGAGATGTTTCGAATCGAATTGACACGTAAGGACTCACTTTTACGGAGGCACCATGGCTGACAACATCGCCGCGAAGGTCAAGGAAATCATTATCAACGAGTTGGGGGTGGATCCAGAGAAAGTCACTTCCGAGGCTTCTTTCGTGGATGATCTCGGAGCCGATTCTCTGGATACCGTGGAGCTCGTAATGGCCTTCGAGGAAGAGTTCACCATCGATATTCCGGACGAGGATGCAGAGCAGATGCGCACCGTGGGCGAAGCCGTCGCCTACATCGAGAAGAACGAGGCGTCGTGAGCCCACCGAGGGCTGCTTTGTAGAGGCGTTCTGACGATGAGCGATGGCCTTCGGAGGGTGGTTATAACGGGTCTTGGAGCGATCACTCCGGTAGGGAACGACGTGCCTTCGACCTGGGATGCCTTACTCGCAGGTGAAACCGGTGCGGGACCCATCACCATCTTCGAGGCCACCGAGGAGTACGTAACGCGCATCGCATGCGAGGTTAAGAACTTCGATCCGCTCGCCTTCCTCGAAAAAAAAGAAGTCCGCCGGTACGATCGTTTTGCACAGTTCAGCGTCGGGGCCGCGGATGAGGCCATGCGAGATGCCGGACTCGCGGGTCCGCCGGAGGGTGTCGCCCCTGAACGTTTTGGGGTGATTTTCGGCAGCGGTATCGGCGGCATCTCCACCATGGAAGCCCAGCATGACCAACTGAGGGAACGCGGGCCTGGCCGAGTGAGCCCTTTTTTTATTCCCATGTTCATTCCCAACATCGCGGCAGGTCTGATTTCGATTCGTTTTGGGGCGAAAGGGCCGAACTATGCCACCGTTTCGGCTTGCGCATCGGGCGCTCATGCGATCGGGGATGCGTTCCGGTTCATCGAGCGCGGTGATGCCGACGTCATGATCGCCGGGGGTGGGGAGGCGACGATCACGCCTCTGGCCGTCGCGGGATTCGCGTCCATGAAGGCGCTGTCTACCAGGAACGACGATCCCGCCGCCGCGTCCCGCCCTTTCGATGCTGGACGAGACGGATTCGTCATCGGCGAGGGAGCGGGTTGTGTAATACTGGAGGCCTTGGAGACAGCGGTCGCCCGCGGCGCCAACATCGTGGCGGAGGTCGCTGGGTACGGTGTGTCGGCGGATGCGCACCACATCACGATGCCGGCGCCGGAGGGGGAAGGGGCCCAATACGCCATGCGGATGGCCATGGAGGACGCCGGCGTGACCGCCAAGGATGTGGATTACATCAATGCACACGGAACCTCGACCCAGGCCAACGACCGCAACGAGACCGCGGCGATCAAGCAGGTTCTAGGGGAATCGGCCTATTCGGTAATCGTGGGGTCCACGAAATCGATGACGGGCCACCTGTTGGGGGCCGCCGGTGGCGTGGAGGCCGTGGTCACGGCGTTGGTTTGCAAGCAGGGCAGGATCCCGCCCACGATCAACCTGACCGATCCCGATCCGGATTGTGACCTCGACTATGGCAAGGACGGTGTCGTCGATCGACCGGTGAGGGTCGCCCTCTCCAACTCCTTTGGGTTTGGCGGACACAACGCCTGTCTGGCGATTCGGGCCTGGGTCGAAGAATAGAGGCCTTTTGAAGAAGTGGGGTCCGGCCGCGCGAAGTGAACCGAGAGGCGACACGATGGGCTCGATAAGGATCGGCTTCGGATACGACTCGCACCGCTTCGACGAAGCACGTTCCCTCGTTCTGGGTGGTGTTAGGTTTCCGGATCACCCTGGTCTTCTAGGGCACTCCGACGGGGATGCCGTCGCCCACGCAATCATCGACGCCCTGCTGGGCGCAGCGGCCTTGGGTGACATCGGTCGGCATTTTCCCCCGTCTGAACCTGAGTGGAAAGATGCGGATTCCATGGATTTGCTTGCGCGCACGGTCAAGCTCATCGGTGAGTCCCATCTTTACGTGTCCAATCTTGACGTGACGGTTATCACCGAACAGCCTAGAATCGCGGCCAACGCTGAAAAGATGGTGGCGCGGCTTTCGGAGGTGCTGGGTACCCTGCCCGAGGCGATTTCCGTCAAAGGCAAAACGAACGAAGGCATGGGTTGGATCGGTTCTGGAGAGGGCATGGCAGTACATGCGGTGGCGCTTCTGACGCGGTCCGAAGACGATGAAACCCCCCGAACCTCCTGACCCGGCTCGCCCTCGCTTCTTCGAGATGCCACTAGCTTGAGCGAGGTTCTGGACGGGGTTCTTGTCTGGTTGCGGGATGTGCCCCCCGTACTGATGTATGCCGTGCTGGGGGTGGGCGCGGCGGTCGAGAACGTCGTCCCGTTGATTCCGGCCGACACCTTCGTGCTGATCGGAGGTTTCTTCGCGGCCCGCGGAAGCGCCAACGAGGGAGTCGTCTTTCTCGTGACCTGGGCATCGAACGTGCTTTCTGCGCTTGCGGTTTACGCCGCAGCCTACCACTACGGCGAACCTTTTTTTCAAACTAGGGTCGGGCGGTATCTGCTCGATCCAAAACAGGTAGCGACGGTTCGAAAGTTTTACGAGCGTTGGGGCGCGCTAGCCGTTTTCTACACTCGGTTCTTGCCAGGTCTACGGGCGATTACGCCTGTTTTCGCAGGCCTCATCCGACAGCGCCCGATATCGGTGGTAGTCCCTCTCGTCCTGGCTTCGGGAATCTGGTACGGAGTCCTCGTCTGGGTCGGAGCGTTCGCTGGGCGCAACGTGGACCAGCTACTGGGGGTCCAGGACCGTCTCAATTGGACCTTGGCGATCGTCGCGGCGGTGATCGTCGTGCCGTTGGCCTGGTGGTGGGTTCGATCTCGAAGGAAGTACTCGAAGGAAACGGACCCGGGGGCCGGGCAGGAGAAGCATGGTGACGCATCGGAGCCACCGAGTGAGTGAGGCGATCGAGTTTCAGGCTGAACGGTACGCGGACTATCTGAACTTCGAACGTGGGTTGTCCCCGCTCACGGTCAGTGCCTATGGCAGGGAGCTCGAAAAATTTATCGCCTTCGCAAAGACGAAAGGACGGCGTGACCCGCTGTCGGTGGGGGGGGATGATTTGAGAGACTATGTGTTTCACCTCGGCGACCTCGGCCTCGCCCCCACTTCCGTGCGCCGAGCACAGTCGTCCCTCCGTACCTATTTCGGATTTCTCCTGGAGGAGGGTGTCGTGGAAAGCGACCCGACCGAGGGGCTTCACAGCCCGCGTGTCGCTCGGCCGCTTCCAAGCGTTCTCAATCCGGCCGAGGTATCCGCGCTGTTGGAAGCACCTCACTTGGATTCGCCGGTCTACTGGCGTGACCGGGCGATCCTGGAGTTTCTCTACGCCACCGGCGTGCGGGTCTCGGAGCTGGTGGGCCTGCGCCTTACCGATGTCGATCTGGAAGAGGGGTTATGTACGGTCTTCGGGAAGGGATCGAAAGAGCGAATGGTTCCGTTCGGGCGCCCGGCGTGCGTGGCTCTTTCCCGTTACCTGCGTGGCGTGAGGCCGGCTTTGGAGAAGGGGAAAGGGGGCGGGTGTGTCTTTCTGAATCAGCGAGGACACCCCTTGTCCAGGACAGCGGTGTGGAAAATCGTGAAGGTCGCGGCTCGCTCCGTGGGTATCAAACGCAAGGTGTCACCCCATGTGCTGCGGCACACGTTTGCCACGCACCTGCTGGAGGGGGGGGCGGATCTGGTGGCGGTCCAGGAACTTCTGGGTCATGCCGACATTTCAACGACCCAGATCTACACGCACCTGGATCGGAAATACCTTCGTGATATGCATCGGAGGTATCATCCAAGGTCGTAGGGGACCGTTCTAGCGAATCCGACTCGCGTCCACCTGGACGTCCCGCGAGGCCGCGTTCAATCGGTCCACGGTGGCAAACAGCTCGGCCTGGGTCTCAACCTCGCTCAGGAGCCGTATGGCCTCCGAAAGTACCGGATCACGGATGGCTCGAAGCTCAACGGCCCGTCCGACCCTGTCCATCCGCCGCGCAATACGGGGAAGGATCAAGTACTTCAGGTACCCGCGCACCTCGTCATCGTCGAGGTACAACCGTTGGGCGCCGTCTTCGGCGAGGCCGGTCAGGAATTGCTCGAAGGCCGCCGCATCGAGTACAGGTTCGCCTCCGGCGGCCCTTTGCCGCTCCGCTTGCCCGAAGGCAAATTCCTCGATGCGAAGGCTCAAAGGAACACGGGCACTGGCGGTCTGAGAGAGGAACTCCCGCTCGAGAATCGTGAGGGTGTCGTTCCCGATCTCGAGATCAGGGAACACGCCGCCCGCGGCGACCAGTTCACGCCCTCCGTCGGTTTTGACGACGCGAAACGCGTCGGGCTCTTCGGGGAGCGGGTTTCCCTGGGCCGTCCTGGGCCGATGGAGGGATCTCCCCAGGGGAGTGTACCACTCGCCCGTCGTGAGTCGCAGGTGGCGTGTCTCGGTCAGCCGGAACACGTTCTGGAAGACGCCCTTACCGAACGTTCTTTCCCCAATCACCAGGGCTCGGTCGTGGTCCTGCAGAGCCCCGGCGATGATTTCGGAGGCAGAAGCGGAGTACTGGTCGACCAGGACGATCACGGGTTTGCCCGGTACCTGGTCCGGGGTCTTGGCGGTCCACGACTCATCCAGACTCCGGCCTGTTTCGCCCGGCACACGGCTCTCAGCACTGGCGAGCACGGCTCCTCTATCGAGAAAGAGGTCCGAAATGTTTAACGATTCGTCGAGGTACCCTCCCGGATTTCCTCGCAAGTCGAGGATAAATCCCCGCGCATCGCTGAACTCGGAGAGGGCGGCCCCCACTTCATCGGCCGAGCCACGAGCGACACGGTCGAGCGCGATATAGGCGATGTTCGGGCCCACGAGGTCCGCCTCCGCGGCCGAAACATGAACGCTGTCCCGGCGCACCGTCGGCCTGAGGGGGGCGGTGAGTCCTTGGCGGGCGATGGCGAGGTTCACCGTCGTTCCCACCTCGCCACGGATGGCCCTCGACGCGTCCCTGGTGGTCCATCCCTCGGTACTCTCGTCGTTCACCTCGATGATGAGGTCACCGACCTTGAGGCCGGACTCCTCGGCGGGAGTGCCTCGGAATACCGCCGTAACCGTGATGGCCTCGTTGAGGTTCGTGATCTGAATGCCAATGCCGGCATAGTTACCCGTATTGGACTCCTGGAAATCGTCGTACTCCTCGGGCGTGAACGTCTGGGCATACGGGTCGTTCAGCTCCCGGATCAGCCCGTCGACAGCACGGTGCCAGAGCGTGGAGTCGGAGAGCTCCTGGAGGCTGTAGTCGCGGATGGCCTGAAACGCGCTCAGGAACTCCTGGGCACCGGCGGACGCGGTGGCCGGCCTTCCGGAGGCGCGTCGTCCGACATTATCCTGGGACTGGACCGCAGAAGGCAGCGCCAGAACGAGGGCCAACCCGAGGTAGCGTACGGTCTTACGGAGCATCGCTTCACTTTCAGTGTGGGCAACGGTCGTGGGGCACCTCTAATAACCCCATCGAATCCCGCCTCGTTCCGATCGGAACGCAAGGGGCTTCGGCTTCGACCGTCGGATCCTTACTTTGTCGAGGGACAGTCGAGATATTTCAACTCCCCGACGTGCCCGGGAGACGTTGCTCATGATACGACCACCAGGAGGGTCTCACCTACGAGTGGGACTCGCCCAGTTCAAACCCAAGAAGGCCGATGTCGCCTTCAACCTGGCCCGGATTCGTGACGTGATCTCCGAGCAGGCAGGGTCGGTCGACCTCCTGGTGTTTCCCGAGACGAGCGTCACAGGCTACTTCCTGGAGGGGGGCGTGGCCGAGGCGGCGCGCTCGGCCATGGACATTGCGACGGAACTTGGCGAGCCGCCCCCTGAGGCTCCGGATGTCGTGCTCGGTTTCTTCGAGCGGCATCGTAGCAGGCTCTACAACAGCGTCGTGTACCTGACACCCGGCGAGCGGCTTTTCGAGGCCACACACGTCCACCGGAAGATGTTTCTGCCGACCTACGGCGTGTTCGATGAGGCGCGCTTCGTGGAGCCTGGAAAAAGCGTTCAATCATTCGATACCAGGTTCGCACGGGTGGGGCTCCTCATCTGTGAGGAAATGTGGCACTCCTTACCCCCCACGATATTAGCCGTGGGGGGCGCGGAGTTGATCATCGCGGTAAGCGCCTCACCGGCGCGGGGCTTCGCTCCAGGTGGGGAAGGGCGCCCGCAAAATCTGAGCCGCTGGGATGCCTTGGCCCCGGCTACCGCGCTGGAGCACGGCGTGTTCGTGGTGGTGAGTCAGCTGGTCGGCTCGGAGGGTGGGAAGGTCTTTCCGGGCGGGTCGATCGCGGTCGGCCCGGACGGTTCGATTCTAGCGCGGGGTCCACTCTTTGAGGCGGGTGTGACCGTGGCGGAGTTGGATTCGGCGTCCCTGGCCCGGGCCCGGGCGGCCTCTCCTCTGTTGGCCGACCTGGAGCGGACACTTCCCCACCTGCAGAGGGCGCTGATCAATGCCCAAAGCCCGGCTCAAACGGCAACCCAGGGCCCGAATGCACCCGCCGCGCCCAGTGCCGGGTCGGCCGAGGCCGTTTTGGAACCCGGAGCCCCGAGGGCACACGCGCCGGTCCGTCCCGAAGACGAGACCCTACTCGATCTGGATCTGCCCCTGGTGGAAAGCGCCTTGCTGGAGTTCATCCGGGAAGAAGTCGTTCGGCAGCGTGGCTTCGAGCGCGTGGTGATCGGTCTCTCTGGGGGGGTGGACTCGAGCGTGTCGCTGCTCTTGGCCGTCCGCGCTCTCGGCCCCGAGAACGTGACGGGCTTTCGCCTTCCCTACGCGACGTCCAGCCAGGAGAGCTTGGACCATGCGGATCTGATTGTGGAGGTGTCCGATGCCGAATGCCGTACGATCGAGATTACCGAGTCGGTGGACGCATACGTACAGAAACATGAGCCCGACCTTTCGCCCCTGCGCAGGGGGAATCTGGCGGCTCGCCTCCGCTCCGTGATCCTCTTCGACCAGTCGGCGAAGCTCGGTGCGCTCCCGCTCGGTACCGGGAACAAGTCGGAGCGTCTCCTCGGGTATTACACCTGGCACGCGGATGATTCTCCGCCCATCAATCCGCTCGGAGATCTATTCAAGACCCAGGTCTGGGACCTGGCCAGGCACCTCGGAGTGCCGGATGTGATCATCGACAAACCCGCCTCGGCCGACCTGGTCCGTGGGGTAAATGACGAAGATGAGCTCGGGATCTCGTATCGTCGTGCCGATCCCATCCTTCACTGGCTACTCCACGGATACACGGCCGACGAGCTCAAGAGCAACGGATTTCTCGAAAGCGATGTGGACTGCGTCTGGCGTCGCCTGTCCGCGACCCATTGGAAGCGAGAACTGCCGACGGTTGCGATGCTTTCATCCACGGCGATCGGGGAGTTCTATCTGAGGCCGGTCGACTATTAGTCTCGAACGCCGCACCGGTCGGTGGTCACGGCCGACCCGCAGGCCCGCGTCACCCGATTCCGATGATCTTCCTCCGAAAGTTTTCCATCAAGGGCAAAGGCGTGAGCTCCCCATCGATGATGGAGGCGAGCTCCTCCTCTTCCTTCCAGTGCGCTTCGATTTCGGCGAGCTCGAGCTCGAGGAGCCGCTGCTCGAGCGTGTCGTTGGCCGCGATCTCCAAGGCGATGGCGCCAGTCCGTTGCAGGTCGCCGAGCCTTCGTCCCTCCTTGATGACGACGCGGGTGAGGTCTTCGGGGCTACCGGCCTCCTCGATGAGCCGCGTCGCCGAGCGGACTCGCTTCTCGGAGGCACCGCTGTGGTGGTGGAAAGCGAGTAGGCGCCGGGAAACCACTTCTCCCTCTTTACCCCGGAGATGCAGACCTCCTTCCTCGACGTCGCCACATACAGAACAGCGTTGGGTGACGGACAAAGCCTCCCCTTCGGCGGTACCGGGGGAAAGGATCAGCTGTTTCCGATCCCGATAAGCCACGCTCCGAAAAATCTGTCCACAGCGTGCGCAGCGCCGCCTGCCCCGCCAGGCGCTTCCGCCAAAGCGGAGCCATCGGGCGGCGTGCGTCAGCTGTTCCGGCGCGTTCTCCCAGAGAAACCACGCACCGAGCCAGCCGAGGCCACCACTGGCCCACCCACCGGCGATCGCGGCGCCGGCCGCCGCGGTACCTATGAAAGTGAGTTTTTGATGCCTTGCCGCCCGATGGGTGAGCTCTCGCCCGTAGCGCCACCAAGCTTCCTCGGTGAGGTTCGCGCGGCCTACTCGAACGACCTCGAGTTCGCCGGCGCGCAGAAGGGCGACGTTATCGGTCTGTGAGAGGAGCTTCGCTCGGTCCTTCACAAGTTTTTCCAACTCCTCGAGGGCCTCCCAACGTTCTTCGATGGGGGCGAGTGACCACCTCTTGCAGGATCGGCAAATAGCCCAGAGGCGTCCACGTTCCGCATCGTAGGCCACGCGCTTGGAGGTCGAGAAGTATTCCAGCTCCTCGTTCGGTGGGAACGGCGTGTGACAGACCAAACAATGTGTGTACAAAAGCGTCTCCGTGACCCGGGCCCCGGAGAGAGTCGGCCCGGACTTCCTTCTACACCCGTTGTCCCCCTCTTTGTTACGCACAGGTCGAGATGATTCTTCGGAGCCCCGAGCCCTGGTCCGAGCCGACACCGGGAGCCACCTTATTGGACGTCTGTCCGGCCAGGGGGACACGCCAGGGTCGACATCTTTCGGGGCCAGCATGCTACTCGTCATCGACAATTACGATTCGTTCACTTTCAATCTCGTCCAGTTCCTGGGCGAGCTGGGAGCGGACGTCGCGGTGTCCCGAAACGACGAACGAACCGTCGAAGAAATTCGTGCACTGGGGCCGTCACGAGTGGTGATTTCCCCCGGTCCGTGCACGCCGAGCGAGGCCGGCGTGAGCGTTGAGCTGTTTCGATCACTGGATCCTTCGATACCCATGCTG
Source organism: Gemmatimonadota bacterium (assembly GCA_022564055.1). GTDB lineage: Bacteria > Gemmatimonadota > Gemmatimonadetes > Longimicrobiales > Gaopeijiaceae > UBA822. The sequence continues at coordinate 22,627 of JADFMD010000001.1, read as the reverse complement.
GGGGTATGCCTGGGTCATCAGGCCTTGGGTGAAGCTTTTGGGGGAAGGACCATCCGTGCCGAGCGAGTCATGCACGGAAAAACGGCACCGGCCCGGCACAATGGGGAGGGTATCTTTCGCGGCATCCCGTCGCCGTTCACGGTGGCGCGCTACCATTCCCTCGTGACGGATGCGGCGGCGCTACCGGACAGCTTGATTCCGGTGGCATGGAGTGGGGAGGAGGACGGAATCGAGGAAATTCAAGCCATGCGCCACCGCGATCGGCCGGTTTGGGGAGTGCAGTTCCATCCTGAGTCACTTTTTTCCGAGCACGGCAAAAGGCTCCTGGCGAATTTCTTGGCTCTTTAGCCAGGCCCTGCCCGAGGACCGCGTAAGCTGATCCGACCTTCGCGAACTGTCCTATGGAGGGGTCAGGCGTTGCCAACCCTACTCCGCCCTAGATAACTTGACCGGCGTGATATTTGCGGCAACAGGCATCGCTTCGTGCCCGGGTTTGGGCCGGTGAGCAGTCGAGTTCTGGGCATCGTCCCAGCGCGGCTGGCGTCTACCCGCCTCCCCAACAAACCCCTCTATCCTCTTCTCGGTAGGCCGCTCATTGAGTGGGTATGGCACCGCGTGGAAGGCATGAAAGTGTTGGACCACGCGGTCATCGCTACGGACAGTGAGGAGGTCGCCGAGGTTTGCCGATCGTTCGGCGCGCCGGTTGAAATGACCGCCACCCGCCATCCGTCGGGTACGGACCGTGTGGCGGAGGTCGCAGGGCGCCCGTCGTTTTCCGATTTCGGAGTCATCGCCAATATTCAAGGTGACGAGCCCCTGCTCCAGGAGCTCCACCTGGAAGCCGCGGTGTCCCTGGTTCGTGACGATCACTGGGAGATCGGTACGTGCGCCACGCCCCTCGTCGATCACGAGGCCCGACGGGATCCCTCGACCGTCAAGGTCGTTCGTGCCACGGGCGGGCGTGCCCTGTATTTTTCCAGGGCGTCCATCCCCTATCAGGATGAAGGCAAGCCGTCGCCGGAGGATTTGCGGCGCGAACCCTTCTTGCGGCACATCGGCATTTATGCCTATTCGCGGGAAGCCCTTGCGAAATGGGTGGCGTTGGCGCCGTCGCCGCTCGAACGATTGGAGAACCTGGAGCAGTTGCGCCCCCTCGAGGCCGGCATGCGGATTGGAGTTGCCGTGGTAGGGGTCGCTGATCACGGGGTCGACACACCCGCCGATGTGATCCGCATGGAGGCAGCGTTGACCCGAATGGAAACCTTAAGTGTATGAGACCCTTGGTATTTGAAGGTAAGAACGATGGATGCTGAAGTGAAAAAGACGAAATACATCTTCGTGACTGGCGGGGTCGTGTCAGGGCTGGGCAAAGGGATTACCGCGGCTTCTTTGGGACGGATTCTCAAGGAACGGGGCCTGAAGGTGACGCTCCAGAAGTTCGACCCCTACATCAACGTCGATCCGGGTACGATGTCTCCGTTTCAGCATGGAGAGGTGTATGTCACCGACGACGGTGCTGAAACGGACCTCGACCTGGGCCACTACGAGCGCTTCACCGACGAAACGCTCTCTCAGGGCAACAGCGTCAGCGCAGGCCGCATCTACCAGGATGTGATCGCCAAGGAGCGGCGGGGGGACTACCTGGGCGCCACGGTTCAGGTAATCCCGCACATCACGGATGAGATCAAGCGCAGAATTCGGAGCATGGCACCCGGAAACGATGTGGTGATTACGGAGATCGGGGGTACGGTTGGCGACATCGAGAGTCTGCCCTTCCTGGAGGCTATCCGCCAAATCCGACAGGACGAAGGCCGCGAGAACGCGGTCTTCATCCACCTGACGCTCGTCCCCTACATCGCTGCTGTGGGCGAACTGAAGACCAAGCCCACGCAGCACTCGGTGCGCGAGCTCATGGAGATCGGAATCCAGCCGGACGTACTCATTTGCCGCTCCGAGCACGCGCTGGACGAAGGTACACGGAAAAAAATCGCCCTGTTCACGAACGTGCCCCTAGACGGCGTGATCGAGGCCCGTGATGTCGATACGATTTACGAGGTACCGCTCCAGCTGCGACGCCAACGTCTCGACGACTTCGTGCTCGATCTGCTCGAGATCGAAGCGCCGCCGACCGATCTGGCTGAGTGGAGCCGAATCGTCGAGTGCGTGAAGAATCCCTCTTCCGGCACGGTGCGAATTGCCGTGGTCGGCAAGTACACGGAGTTGGTCGACGCCTATAAATCGGTGCAGCAGGCGCTGATTCATGGGGGTATCGCGAACGATGTGAAGGTGAAGATCGAGTGGGTGTCCTCCGAGAGATACGAGGCCGGAACATTGGAGCAGCACTTCGAGGGTTTCGATGGGTTGCTGATCCCAGGCGGATTCGGAGATCGAGGCATCGAGGGTATGCTGAGGGCGATCGAATGGGCTCGCGAAAACGGGCTCCCGTTTTTCGGGATCTGCCTCGGCCTACAGTGTGCCATCATCGAGTTCGTGCGAAACGTGTGCGGAAAGACCGACGCGAACTCGGCCGAGTTCAACCCTGACACGGCAGACCCCGTTATCGTTCTCATGGACTCGCAGCAGCAGGTCACCGCCAAAGGGGGGACCATGCGGCTGGGGGGGTACCCTGCCTCGCTTCGGAAGGGTTCTCGGGTTGAGGCGGTGTATGGTGATCGAGAGATCAGGGAAAGGCATCGGCATCGTTACGAGGTGAACAACGAGTATCGCGAGCTCCTCGAGGGGAATGGAATGGTCATGTCGGGTACTTCTCCCGACCAGAGTTTGGTGGAGATGATCGAGCTTCCCGAACACCGCTGGTTCATCGCGTGCCAGTTCCACCCGGAGCTCAAGAGCCGACCGACTCGGCCGCATCCCCTCTTCGCTTCCTTCATCGAAGCGGCTGTGGCCCACGCCGAGGCTTCTCGTACCGAAGCGGCCGTCGGCGCTGGTGAGTAATGCTGGACCGCTTCACGTTGATCGCCGGTCCTTGCGTTCTCGAGGAAGATGACCTCAACCTAGAAATCGGCCGGCAGTTGGCGTGTCTTTCGTCGACTGTGGGGATTCCCGTCGTGTTCAAAGCCTCATTCGACAAGGCGAACCGGTCGAGAGCGGACTCACCCCGGGGTCCCGGCCTTGCTCGCGGGCTCGAGCAACTGCGGCGCGTCAGGGAGGAGACCGGTCTTCCGGTCCTTACCGACGTCCACGAGGTTGAACAGGCGGCGGTGGTGGCCCGCGTCGCGGATATCCTTCAAATTCCTGCTTTTCTTTGCCGGCAGACCGATTTACTCCGTGCTGTGGGAGAAACCGGGAAGACCGTCAACATCAAGAAGGGCCAGTGGATGACGCCAGAAGACATGCTCGGCGCCGTTGAAAAGGTCCGGGAGGCGGGGGCGCACAGCGTCACGGTGACCGAACGCGGCACGTTCTTCGGATATGGGGACCTGATCGTCGACATGCGTTCTTTTCAGCGAATCCGCGCCGCGTGTGGGGTGCCGGTCATCTTCGACGGAACCCACTCCCTCCAGCGGCCGGGCCTCGCCTCGGGGTCCAGCGGGGGCGATCCGGAATTCATACCGCCTCTTGTCCGAGCTTCCGTGGCGGCGGGTTGTGACGGCCTCTTTCTGGAGGTTCATCCGGATCCTGGGAGTGCACCCTCGGATGGCGCCACGATGCTTCCACTGGACGAGCTCGAGCGTCTGCTCGAGAGTGTCGTGGCGCTTCGTACAGCCCTGGACGAGGTCGCCCTGAGCGAGGTGGACTCCGGGGTTCCTGCCCCAGCGGGCTGAAGACCCATGGCCGGTCCGTCGGAGGATATCGATCCCCATGTAGCGGGCTCCATAAAACTGGTCATTCTCGATGTGGACGGTGTCCTCACCGATGGGGGTATCTACGTCGGCGCCCGACCCGGCCAGGACCCGATAGAGCTCAAACGCTTCGACATCCAGGATGGTTTGGGCATCAAGATGCTCCGCTGGGCCGGGATCGAGGTGGCCATCGTTTCGGGGCGGGTCTCAGAGGCGACGACCTGGCGCGCGAAGGAGCTCGGGGTCGATGAGTGCCATCAAGATCCGGATGCCAAGAAGTTACGCGTGGTTCAGAAGCTCCTGGATGACCGGGGTCTCGGGTGGGAGGAGGCCGCAATGGTCGGGGATGATCTTGCGGATCTTCCGGTCCTGAAGCTTGTCGCCCTCCCGGTCGCCGTCTCGAATGCGGTGCCGGAGGTGCTTGCCGTGTCTCGCTGGACCACTCAGGCTTCCGGGGGCCGGGGTGCCGTCAGGGAATTCGCGCGTGAGCTGCTGACGGCAAGGGGAGAGTGGGACGAGTTGGTTCGCAAATATTGTGAAGCCCGGTCCCAGGAGTGACACGGCGGATGGCTTGGAGACCCATGGCCTGGCCGGGACGAAAGACCGGGTTGCGGGTAGAAACGGCAAGGGTCGGGGAGGGGGTTCGGATTCTCGGCGAAGGCGCCGCGCTGCGAGGATTACCGGTTTGCATGACCTTATGAAGTCGAGGGATCTATAGTGTTTACCAGTAGGGTGTTAAGGGCACAAATTTTGGTCGCGGGGCTCTTGGTGATCGCCTGTGCTGACGGCCCCCCAAGAATGGTTGTCGACCCGGAATTGGAGGCCATGGAGGCCGACTACATCATCTTCGGTTTCAGGAGTAATGTGACGCGAGGGGGCGTTCGAGAGTTTCTCGTGGAGGCGGACACCGCCCTCATCTTCCAGGACTCCACGGTGGTCCTACTTCGTGGGCACGTGAAATTGACCGCGCACAACGAGGACCTCGGTACCGAGAAAGCGATCGTGACGTCCGACCGGGGCAGGCTGGACAAGAGCACGAATGAGTTACATGCCGAAGGCAACGCCGTTCTGCTCATCCGAGCCGATGGCCGGAGAATCGAAAGCTACGAGCTACGCTACATACCCGATAGCCAGGCGATTCGAAGCGATTCCGCCGTGGTGATGTACGATGGAACCGATGTGGTGGAGGGCACAGGTTTCAACTCGGACCTGGACTTTGAGCGGGTTCTCATCCATAACGCTCGGACGCGCGGAGGAGCGGTCCGCTTCTGATGCCCAGCCGAGCCCTTCGCCTCCCCATGGTGGGCCTCGCCCTTCTTTTTGCGGGGACGGGGGCAGCGGGGCAGCAGTCGTCCTGTGACCTGATCAGCTCACTCCGAGTCGTATCGAACCGGACGAATAATGCGCGCGTGAGCTATGTCTCCGCTCCGCGATTCGAGTGCACCGACGGGACCCGCATCGAAGCGGACAGCTCCGTCACGTTCGAGGCCACGTCCTTCACTCAGCTTTTCGGCAACGTGATATTCCGGGACGCCAAGAGGGAGTTGTACGCCGATCGGGCCCAATACTTCAGCCGAGTGGGCCGGCTTCAAGCTCAGGGGTCCGTCCGTCTGATCAACCTCGAGGACGGGTCCTTGTTGACCGGCGAAGACCTCGTTCTTCTTCAAGAAAGTGACGATCGTGCCGAGGAGGACGTGACCATGCGGGAGGGTCGGCCTCACGCACGCCTCGTTCCCAGGGTGGGACCGGACTCGACAGCCGTGCAGGCCGGCCCTGGAGTCGATCAGCCGGAAAATTCTGTAGAGAGGGTCCCCTACGAGGTCGACGCGGACCTGATCCACTTGGTGGGCGATCGTCTGTTCCAGGCACGGGGGCGGGTTGAGGTCACCCACGAAGGCTTGCATGCCTACGGCGATTCGTTGGAATTCCAACAGGAGATAGGGTGGCTCACCCTGTTCGAGAACGCTCGAATCCTTTCGCAGGACACGGTGTCGGGGGACACCTTGGACGTGCGGGGAGACACGATCACGATGAAGCTGCCGAACGATCAGATCGATGAGATAGAAGCCCGAGGCCGAGCCCGGCTCTTGGCGCAGGACATCGATATGCGGGGACCGATCATCCGTCTCGTCTTCCAGGAGGAGGAATTGGAACGCGTGTTCGCCGTCCGACGGGATGTCGACGACGGGCCCCCTCCCGTGAGCGGGGGGGTGGACCCGCCCGCTTCGTCCGCCCATCCGGCGCAGCCCCAGGCCGTGGCCGCCGACTTTGTCCTGACGGGCGATTCGATCCAGGCCGACTTGCTCGGAGGCGAGTTGGACCGGGTAACCGCCACGGGGACCGCCCGCGGTGTGACGACGAGCAGAGATTCGCTGAACACGGAGGACACCGACGAGCTCTTTCAGTCCGACTGGATGGAGGGGGACACCATCATCGCGACCTTTCGGTCGGCTTCGGTGGCTCCCGGCGACGCCACCACGGATGGATCGGGGGCCGCTGAGCCGACCGGGCGGCAAATCGACCTGCTCGTCGCCCGTGGTGGGGCACGTAGCTTTTACAGGTCGGCCCCGGAATCGGCGCTTGCGGATGGGGCTGCAGGACCACAGGAGCTCGAGCTCAATTACGTCATCGGCGACGAAATTCGTCTCTTCATGAAGGATGGTGAAGTCGAGATAATGGAAGTGGATAATCCTACGGGGATCAACCTGCGGCCGAGACGCGCACCGGCTCCGCCGCCCGATAGCCTGCCACCCAATGGCAACGGAGATAGGCGTGAGTGATCTCGCTTCGGAGGCCCCGCTCGGCGAGGGCGCCGAGGGGCTTTCGTCCTCGGCGGGGTCTGGCACGGAACTCGACGTGCTCAGCCGGCTTCGAGGAGAGGGTCTGACGAAGATCTATCGTAAACGGCGAGTGGTGGACGACATCGCCATATCCGTGACCCAGGGGGAGATCGTGGGGCTGTTGGGCCCGAATGGGGCGGGTAAGACCACGACCTTCTACATGCTCGTCGGACTGATTCCGCCTGATCGCGGCCGAGTGTTCCTCGACGAGGAAGATCTGACGGATGTCCCGATGTACCGGCGGGCGCGCAAGGGCGTAGGGTACCTGGCCCAGGAGCCGTCCGTTTTTCGTAAGCTCACCGTCGAACAGAACGTGAAGGCGATCTTGGAAACCCTGAAACTCTCCAAGGAGGAGCAAGCGGCTCGACTCGAGAAGCTCTTGGGGGAGCTCTCCCTCGGCCACCTACGCGGGAACATGGCGTATTTACTTTCAGGGGGGGAGCGGCGCCGGCTGGAAATCACACGTGCCCTGGTGCAACGGCCCAAATTCATGCTCCTCGACGAGCCGTTCGCCGGCATCGACCCGATTGCGGTTCACGATATTCAAAACATCGTGGCTTCCTTGAAGAGCCGAGGAATCGGCATCATCATTTCCGACCACAATGTCGAACAAACCCTAGAGATCGTCGATCGGGCGTACATTATGTATGAGGGTCAGATTCGCATCAGTGGCAACGTTTCTGAGCTGGTGTGGGACGATGAGGTGGCAAAAATTTATCTGGGTCCCGCGCTGACCGAGCGGATGAGGGGCCGTTTCGAGAAACCTCGCGATGGAGGGCGCCCGAAGACGTCATGACCGGATTCAGTACCAGGCTCGTCCAGAGCCAACAACTCCGTCAGGAGATGAAGATCAACCCACGCCTTTATCAGGCGATGGAGTTGCTCTATATGCCCCTGCTCGACCTTCAGCAGCACCTCAAGGCGGAGCTGGAAGAAAATCCCTTCCTCGAGATGACCGAAGCGGATGTAGAGGATGACGTAGAACTCGAGGAAGAGGGCAAGGACGATCCGCCGGACGACGAAATCGATTGGGAAGTAATCCTTCTGGACGGTTTCGAGGTGGGTGGCCGGCGCGAGCAGTACGACCCGGTCGAGTTGTATCAACGCGCGCCGGTCGAAACGACGGATCTTCGGGACCACCTCTTCGGCCAACTCAGGCTACTCGATCTGAGCGAACGTGAGGCGCGCCTCGGCGAGGAGGTCATAGGAAACATCAACGACGCCGGTACGTTGACGTGCGAGCTCGAAGCCGTCGTGAATGGCGTGAATTCCTGGCTGGACGATTTGCGTCCCGCCGCTCAGGAGGAGATCGACGCCCTGGAGGATTCCGAAGCCGCACAGGCGGAGTTGGATGGGTTATTCGAGCCATACCGGCTGCCGGAGGCGGAGGCGATGCTCACGGGCATTCAGGCCTTCGATCCGCCGGGGGTGGCCGCGCGTGATCTCCAGGAGTCGATCCTGATCCAACTGCGGATGCTCGGGAGGACCGATTCGCTGACCTATCGGATTGCGGAGAGCCACTTCGACGATCTGGTAAATCACCGATGGGCCGATGTGGCGAGGGAGATGAACATCAAGCCCCTCGATGTGCAGGGCGCGGCCGACGAGATCGCCAAGCTCGATCCGAAACCCGGCATGAAGTACTCGGCGGACCCCGAGCGGTACGTCATTCCAGATCTCATCGTCGAGAAAATCGACAGGGAGTACATGGTCTTCGTCAACGATACGAGTCTCCCCCGGCTCCGGATCGCGTCGTCCTACCAGAGCCTGGTGCAGAAAAAGGGGCTGTTCAAGGGCGAAAACAAGGAGTTCGTTTCGAGAAAGCTCAACTCGGCGAACTGGATCATTCAGGCGATCGAGCAGCGGCGCCAGACGATGCTGAAGGTCATGGCGTTCATCGTCGACCGGCAAAGGGAATTTTTCGAGAATGGTGTTCAGCACCTGAGGCCGTTGACGCTGAGGGAAGTCGCCGATCACATCGAGATGCATGAGTCCACGGTGTCGAGGGTCACGAATGAAAAATTCGTGCAGACTCCCCGCGGAGTTTTTCCGCTGAAGTATTTCTTTTCGAGTGGGTTGGCGACGACCAGCGGCGAAGATATCTCGGCGAGGGGGGTCAGGGACAAGATCCAGAAGCTGGTCGAAGCGGAAGATGTCAAAAAGCCCGTGACGGACCAGAAACTCGTTGAGCTGCTCAAGGTCGACGGAGTCAAGATCGCGCGAAGAACGGTGGCGAAATACCGAGATCAACTCGGCATCCTTCCGGCCCGTATGCGTAAGCGGGTTTGATGGAATTGTCGGCCCAGGCGCGCGCCGCCGCGGTGGGCCTGACCGCCGAAGCTCGCCGCGACTTCGCCCTCGTCATCCCCGCCTTCAATGAAGCTCCCGTCGTCCCGGCGTTGATCTCCGAACTTCGTGCCACCTTCGAACGCTACGACCTGAGCGGCGAAATCCTCTTTGTGGACGATGGCTCCACGGATGGAACCGCCGAATTAGCGGAGAAGGAGGCCAACGGCTGGCCTCTCTTGAAGGTCTTGCGCCATCCGAGGAACCTCGGAAAGACAGAGGCGATCATGACCGCGGCCCGCTCCACCGAACGAACCTATCTCGTGCTGTACGATGCGGATCTCCAGCACCTGCCTGACCAGATTCCAAGGTTTCTCGAGAAGCTCCACGCCGGATGGGATATCGTAACGGGGCGGAAAGTCGGGTTTTACGACAAGCGGGTGGTTTCCTCGTTTTACAATGCGCTGAGCCGCCGGATCTTTCGGGTTCCGGTTTCGGACCTGAACTCGATGAAGGCGTTCCGGAGAAACATCCTCGACGAAATCTCCCTGAGACACGACTGGCATCGATTCTTCGTCGTGCTCGCCTACGCACGCGGCTATTCGGTGAGTGAGATCGACATCGAGCTTCATCCCCGCCGTGCGGGCGTTTCGAAGTACCGGGGACTGTTTCGGATCGGCGTCGGCCTCATCGACTTGGTATCGGTGTGGTTCCTACTCCTGTTTTCCAAAAAGCCTTTGATCCTCTTCGGGTTCAGCGGTATGACGCTGATCACACTGGGAATGGTCGTGGGTGCGGTGGCGATCTACCTTCGTGTCGTGGAGGGCTTCGGATTCAGGCCGCTTCTTTACCTGGTAATCCTTCTGGAGACCGTGGGTTTCCTCCTTTTCGGATTCGGGTTGATCGCGGAGATGATCGCTCAATTGAGAGAAGAAGTGGACTCCCTCAGGCGCGGGGATCGTTGACGGCCTCCGAAAACTCTCCACCGCGCATCCTGGTGGTGGTAGGAACCCGTCCCGAGGCCATAAAGATGGCACCCGTGGTGGCAGCGTTGGGGCAGGAGGCTGGTTTAGATAGCCGGTTGCTGCTCACGGGACAGCACAGCGATCTCGTGGACCAGCTTCTCGATGCCCTCGATCTCAGCCCCGACTACGATCTGGGGATCATGGAGGAAGGCCAGAGCCTCTACGACGTGGCTCGAGGATGCCTTGAAGGGCTTGGTGGCGTGGTCAGGGAGTACAGGCCGGACATGCTTCTCACTCAGGGAGACACCGCGACGGCGTTTTTTTCGTCGCTCGTGGCGTTCTTCGAAAAGACGCGGGTGGGGCACGTCGAGGCTGGGCTCCGTTCCGGTGACAAGTGGGCGCCTTTTCCCGAGGAGATTTTCAGGCGTCTTACCGATGTCCTCACCGATCTGCATTTCCCCCCGACGAGCGCCGCGCGGGACAGGCTTTTGGCCGAGGGATTCGAGCGTTCACAGCTCTATGTCACGGGAAACACCGTGGTGGATTCCCTACTGCGGATGGCGTCCATGGAGGGCGAGGCGGAGGCGCCGTCCCTGAGATCGATCTTGGAGGACGAGGGCAGTCGGCTCGTTCTCTTGACCGCGCATCGGAGGGAGTCCTTCGGCGCCCCTCTCGAGGATGTCTTCCGGGCCGTCCGTAGGCTGGTCGACGCACACGATGACGTCCGTCTACTCTATCCCGTCCATCCGAATCCCCATGTGGTCGAGCCGGCTCAGAAGCTACTCGGTGACCACCCTCGAATCGATCTGATCGAGCCCCTGGGCTACCGTGACTTGGTGTTGGCGCTTCAGGGCGCGTCTCTGGTTCTGACGGACTCCGGGGGGATTCAGGAAGAAGCGCCCACCTTTGGCACGCCCGTCCTCGTGCTGAGAAACGTCACCGAACGGCCCGAGGGCGTCGAGGCCGGTGTTGCGATTCTGGTTGGAACCGACCCGGAAAAAATTCTCGAAGAAGGAAACCGGATTCTCTCGAGAGCTCAGGATCGAGTCCAGACAGCGTCGCCCCCCAATCCTTACGGAGACGGTAGGGCAGGGGAGCGGATCGTGGACATCATCTCGTCGGTTCTCACAGGCGGTTCCCGCTCGACAGCGGATTGGACCGGGCCGTGAACGCGAACCAGGCCGTGAACCCGAGCTGGGTGCGGCCGTGAACATAGCGATGCACTGCCTCTACTTTCCTCCAGAAGTGGGCGGACTGGAGAGCCACGTCTATTATCTCTGCCGCGGCCTCGTGAAGAAAGGCTGTCGTGTGTCGGTCGTCACCTCGCGTTCGAAACGGGGGCTCCCGGCTCACGAAGTGATGGATGGCATCGACGTCTGGCGGACCTGGCTGCCCACGCGAAGTCCGCTCGGATGGGCGGTGCACGGGGGGGCGTCGACACCTACGTTGATCGGGGTCGCCCGCAAGGCGGACATAGTGCACGCGCAAGCCTTCCAATCGGTGCTGCCCGGAGTCGTGGCCAAACAAGCCAATCGGATCCCGCTGGTCTCGACTTGGCACACTTCGCATTTCCTCGAGAGAGCGGCCAGCCCTTTTTGGAGGCCGATCTTTCAACGCTTTCTCGAATGGTCGGATCATAACCTTGCCGCGAGCGCCGAGATCGCCGAGGTGGCCCAAAAGCTCGCACCCGGCGTTGCGGTCGAGGCGCTGACCAACGGTGTGGAGACGGAGGTTTTTCAACGCTGTGAGCCTGCGCTTCCAGCCGCGAATCGTCGTCGAATCATCGTTCCCAGGCGCCTCGTCGAGAAGAATGGTGTCGAATTCTTCCTTCGGGCGATGCCGCTCATTGCCGAGCGGGTGGATATCGAGGCAGTGATCGTCGGGGACGGACCCGAGCGCGAAACACTCGAAGCGTTGGCAGCGAGCTTGGCGCTGGGGGAGCGTGTTCAGTTCTTGGGCGCGCGCGGCCATGACGAGATGCCCGGCTTATTGAGCTCCGCGGAGCTGGCCGTATTTCCGTCCCTGATGGAAGCCACGTCCGTAGCGGCGCTCGAGTCGATGGCTTGTGAAGTGCCCGTGGCGGTCTCGGATGTGGGCGGGCTTCCTGAGATCGTCGACGGCGAGGTCGGAGCGCTTTTCGAAGCGGGCAACCCCACGGCGCTCGCCGCCGCGGTGATTTCGCTTCTCGCACGCGACGACCTCAGCGCCCTCGGCACGGCGGCACGGTCCCGCGTGGTGGAGCGATGGAGCAACGCTCGCCTGGTAGACCGGCATCTGGAAGTGTATCAGGGTCTCCTCAACCGGGGCCGTGACCAGGGTCGTGGGAAAGGCCGTGAACGAGTACCGGATTCTGCAGAAGAGAGCGGACACTAGTGGCGAAACGGAAAAAGGGCACCCAGAACCCAGAACGCGTCGGGTTGGGGTCCGCATCCGCCAGCGAGCTCCAGATTCCTGGGTGGGTTCCGCCCATCCTTTACGGAATCGTCACGCTCTTTCTCTTCCGTGAGTTCGTGTTTTCGCGGGACATGCTGTATGGCTCCGACACCCTGGCGCTCGGATACATGGCGCGGGAGTTCTACGCGAATGCTGTGTCCGGTGGGGGATTTCCACTCTGGAATCCGATCATCTTGGGCGGTACGCCCTTTTTGGAGTCGTTAGCCGGTGGGGATTCCCTCTATCCGCCGAGCGCCCTTCTTCTCTTCCTGCTCGATCCGTATCGGGCGCTGGGATGGAAGCTGGTTCTCCACGTCTTCCTTGCCGGAATCTTCATGTACGGTTGGATTCGCCGTCTGGGCCTGTCGAAAGCCTCGGCCCTCCTGGCTGGACTCGCCTATGGGTTGGCCCCGTTCATGGTCACCCTCGTCCTCGGGGGACAGGACGGCAAGATCTTCGTAATCGCGCTGACACCCCTCCTTTTCTGGGTCACCGAGTCGTATCTCGTCCGCGGTTGCATGAGGTCGATCGCGCTCGTGTCGCTGGTGGTTGCTGCGGTGATGCTCACCACCCATTTCCAGATGGCCTACTTCCTTTTCGGTGGCGTGGGGGCCTATGTGGCTTTTCGAACCGTGTCGATCTGGCGCGCGGGCGAGGCCGGGGCGGGGCACGAAGCGGAGGGTGTTGGGGAGGGCAGGGGCTCCGAAGAGTTCGAGGCGCCGGCAGCACGGAATGGAGCTTCGCGGGCGCGTCGAGTGGCTGTCACCCGCTTTGCGACGTTCGTTGCCGCCGCCGTACTGGGTGCTGGCGTGGCGGCGGTCCAGTTCCTTCCGGCCGCTTCCTACGTCATGGACCACTCACGCAGGACGGCCACCACCACCGAAGCGAGCCCGGAGGCATCCCGGGCGTATGCGAGCTCCTGGTCTCTCCACCCCGAGGAGATCCTGGCTCTTGCCGTCCCCGAGTTCGTGGGCGTGAGCACCGCTAACGCGGAGTGGGCTCGAGGAACGTACTGGGGACGAAACAGCTTCAAGGGCAACCACGAATACGTCGGCCTCGTGGTTCTCCTTCTGGCGGGGGTCTCCTTTTTCGGAGGAGCTCGACGGTCGTTGAGGTTTTTCCTGGTAGGACTCGGCGGTGTGGCGCTCCTCTTCGGCCTCGGAAGCCATACGCCGGTGTGGCGCCTGTTCTACGAGGTCGTGCCGGGGATCGGTCTCTTTCGGGCACCGTCACTTGCCATTTTCCTTTTCGGCTTTGCCGCAATGACGTTGATGGCCTTCGGTGTCGAACGGCTTCTCGACCTCGAGGGAAGCGGTAGTGAAGCCGACTGGGCCCGGCCGGGGCGTTTCCTCTGGATCGCTTCGGGCGTCGTCTTGTTGGGTTTCGTGCTCGCGGTCTCGGGCGCCCTGAACGGGTTCTGGACCTGGGCGGTCTATCGGGATATGCCGGACCAGGCCGCTGTGATCCTCGCCAACGCCGCGCCTTTCATCGAGCGGGGCTTCATGATCGCGGTGATACTCGCCACGGCGACGGCGGGTGTCGCCTGGGGCCTCCGCACGTTGCGGTTCGCGGCGCTCGGGGCCGTGGTGGCCTTGGGATTGCTCATTTCCTTCGATTTGGGTCGCGTCGACGTGCCGTTCATTCAGACCCAGGACTTCGCCGCATTTCGAGCGCCCGACCCCAATATCGATTTGCTTCTGGAGCGGCAGCGCGAAGAAGACCCGTTCCGGGTGTTTTCGCTGAGGGGGCTGAACGGTCAGGACGTCCGTCCCGGTATGTTCGGGCTGGAGCTCGCGGGGGGGCATCATCCGAACGATCTCGCGCGTTATAGAGAACTCATTGGGATGGCGGGAAGTGGCGCCCCCGTGAACCTGCTCACCAGCGCCAATGTTCTTCGCATACTCAACGTAAGGTACGTGCTCTGGCCCGATCAGCTCGGTGCTCCGGCGGACCAGGAAGGGCTTCCCGCGGACATCACCGACAACCTCACCAGGTTGAGCTCCACGACCATCCAGGGACGCCCCTACGAGTCGGTGTACGAGTTCAAGGACCTACCGCGGGCTCGCCTCGTGGCCGACGCCGTGATCTTGCCCGATGACCAGGTGGTAGCGCACATACTTTCTGGCGATTTCGATCCCGCTCGACAGGTTGTGCTGACCGAACCGTTTCCGATCGAGCTCACGGGCGGAGAAGTGGTGGGCCATGTGGAGTGGGTCGAACGCAACAACAATGACATGACGCTTCGGGTGAGCGCCGACAGGCCGGCCGTCCTGGTCGTGGCCGACAACTGGTTCCCGGCCTGGAAAGCGCGAGTGGGGGACCGGGAAGTCCCGGTATTACGGGCCAACCACTCGCTGCGGGCGGTGCCGATCACCGCGGGCGACCACGTGGTGGAGTTCTACTACGAATCCGACCAACTCCGGTGGAGCCTCCGCCTTACGCTGCTCAGTTTGGTGGTGGTCGCCGTCCTGCTCGGCACGGACTGGGTGCGGGGCCGTAGGAGCGTGGAGCGCCGGGCGGAGTGAAGAAGGTCGCCGTGGGGTTGCTCCAGCTCGGCCTTACCGTGGCCGTTACTTGGTTCATCTTCGACCGGGTTGGGGTCGATCTCGCCGTCCTGGGGACGCTGAACGCGGGTGAGTTTCGCCCCCGACCTGCGCTCCTTTTGGCGTCCTGCGCGGTCCTGGCCAGCGGTTATTTGTGGTCGGCCTCGTTGTGGGGACGCCTGGTGCGAGACCTGGGGGGCCCGCGTCTGCCAGTTTGGACGTCCGTCCGGGTGTTCATGGTGGCGAACCTGGGCCGCTATGTGCCCGGAAAGGTCTGGCAGATCGCCGGGCTCGCCTATCTCGCCAAGCGCGAAGGCGTCCCGCCGAGCGTGGCCACCGGCGCCGCGATTCTTGGCCAGGGAATTGCCCTCCTGGGCGCCACTCTCGTCGGAATGGGAGCCCTGTTCGGGGCCAACGAGCTGTGGCGGGAAATCGGGTGGGCCGGACGGGTCGCTGGGATCGGGTTCGTTTTGGCCATTATCGGTGCGGTCGTCATACCCTCGGTCTTTCGCCAGATCGTGGCGTTTTGGTTCCGAATCACACGGTCGGATCCTCCGGCCGACGGCTTGAAGCGCGGCAACTTCGGTCTCCGCTGGTTGATCCTCTACGTTGTGAATTGGGGGATCTACGCGACGGCTTTTTGGCTACTTTACCTGAGTTTTGGGGAATGGCGGACATTCTGGGAGGTGGGTCCGGCCTTCGCTGCGGCGTATGTGGCAGGGTACATCGCGGTTTTCGCGCCAGCGGGAGCCGGAATTCGTGAGGGAATCTTGGTGGTTCTACTGCAACCGATCATGGCGCGCGAAGCCGCGGTCGTGCTGGCCGTCATCGCTCGGCTCTGGACGACCGTGTTGGAGCTGGTCCCGGCCGGGCTTCTGGTGCTCGTTTGGCGCCGGTCCCGACAGACCGAAGAGAGCATTCCAACGGGGAAGGGGATTCCGTGAGCCATCAGGACGCACGTTTTTTGGTGATCCTTCCCACGTACAACGAGGCGGACAACCTACCTCGCATCGTTCCGAGCATCCTCGAACAGGATCCACGCATCGATGTGCTCGTGGTGGACGATGATTCCCCCGACGGCACCGGTGCCCTTGCGGACGATTTGAGCCAGGCCTCCGACCGTGTGAACGTGATTCATAGGTCCGAAAAACAGGGACTCGGGGGAGCGTACATAGAAGGGTTCCGGTGGGGCCTGGAGCGAAATTATGACCTGCTCTTCGAGATGGACGCTGACTTTTCCCATCGCCCGGACGCCTTGCCACTCTTCATCGAAAAGGCCCGTGACTTCGATATCGTTCTCGGATCTCGCTACCTCGATGGCCGCGTGACGGTGATCAATTGGCCCATGAGCCGCCTGCTCATCAGTTTCTTCGGGAGTTGGTATGCCCGATTCGTGACACGGCTTCCCGTGCGCGACGCCACCGGTGGCTTCAACTGCTGGCGGCGAGAGGTGATGGAAAGCTTGGATTTTTCACGCATCGAGTCCAACGGGTACACCTTCCAGATCGAGCTCAAGCTGCGGGCCTGGCGAAAGGGATTTTCGCTTACCGAGATTCCCATCATCTTCGAGGAACGGGAATCGGGTGAGTCCAAGATGTCGAAGAGGATCGTGCGTGAGGCGATATGGAAGGTGTGGAAGCTGAGATTTCTCGATCTGATCGGACGTCTCTAGTAAAGGCCGGCGTACCGGTGATGGCCCCATGACCGACGAGCGGATTGGTCGCGAGTTCTATGATCAGAGCGATTACTTCGAAGGGGGGACCGAGCATCTCCAGGATCTCAACAGTCCGTTCCAGAAATACCGGATCGACAAGGTCCTTCAGATTTACGAACCCGGTCCTGAGGAACGGGTGCTGGATCTCGGGTGTGGTTGGGGCACGTTTTGTTGGGTCCTCGGCCCCCGAGTCGCCGAGATGGTGGGGGTGGACTTCAGTCGGAAGAGCATCGATCTGTGTGAAAGAAAGCTGGCCGGATCGGCGCTCGAAGGCGTGTCATTTCTCTGTGCGGATGCCCGGGACACCGGGCTGGAGGCTGAGAGCTTCGACCTCGTGATCGCTGCGGATTTGGTGGAACACCTCTATCCGGAGGACTCTCAGGCGGTGGTTGTCGAAGCGTTCAGGGTCTTGAAACCGGGCGGCCGGCTCAGTCTGTGGACGCCGCATCGAGGGCACTTCCTGGAGATGCTCAAGGCACGGAACATCCTCCTTCGGAGGGATGTCAGCCACGTGGATTACAAGTCGTTAGAACGCTTGGAGAGGTTGGTGTTGGGTGCGGGATTCGAAGTGGAAAGGGCCTATTACGCGGAATCGCATATCGGTGGTCTGCGATCCGTGGAACGAGCGCTTCAGCGATGGGTCCCGATCTTGAGGCGCCGGATCGCCCTTCTGGCTAGACGGCCTTGATCTCCCCATGTTACGATCGGCACTCGGCAAAGGGGCCGATTTGATCCGGACGGCAGGACGATCGTATTTAGAAAATGCATGAGATCATATATGCTAAGATGGGTATTCACAAATATATAGCTGTCATGGCAATAACCCTGGTGGTCGGTTCGATACCAGGGTGCACACCGCTCGGCATGGGGTCGCCCGGCCCCGTATCCGCGTCAGGTGGTGGGATCAACTTCGATGAGCTCCCGGATGCCGTCCCTCAAGCAGAATTCAAGAGCCGATCAGGTAATCCCGAGAGCTATGTCATCGAGGGCACCACCTACCGCGTGCTCCGGACGAGCGACGGATACCGCGAGGAAGGAATCGCGTCGTGGTACGGGGGATATTTCCACGGACGGCGTACGTCCTCGGGAGATACCTACGACATGTACCAGATGACCGCGGCCCACAAGAGTCTTCCACTTCCTACCTACGTTCGGGTGACTCATCTGGAGAACGGGAGGTCGGTGGTGGTGCGGGTGAATGATCGGGGCCCCTTCGTGCAGGATCGGATCATCGATCTCTCGTTTGCGGCCGCGTCGAAGCTCGGCATGGCAGCGATAGGCACGGCCCGGGTCGAGGTGGTTGCGCTCGATCCTCCCGCACGGGATCGGGAGCCTTAGGAGGGGAAGGAGAAGGGGAGGGTGGGTGACGTGAGGGGTGACCAGATCGAAATCGAGGTGAAGCCAAGAAGTTAACATAATATATATTATACGAAGTTATGGTCTCCCAAGCGGTGTTGTGTTAAAAACGGGACCCTACGGTATGCCAGCAGCCTGATTCCCAGCAGCCTGATTCCTTCGGCTGGAGCCGAACCGAGCTGACCCGCTAGGAAAAGTCTCGATCGCTAGGAAAGGAAAGCGAGGACCTCGGCAAGGCGGAGCTCGTAAAGGCCTTTAGCAGGATCGCCGTCCTCAAACGTCGCCAGGATTCTTTCGTACAGCTCTGCCGCCCCCACGTGATCCTGCTGACGGCGCCTGGCTCGCGCCGCACTGTTGAGCGCCGCCCGGATCTGAAAAGCGAAATCGGCTCGATCGGCGACCTCCAGGTACGTGTCCTCGGCCTCAGGCCATCGACCCTGGTCCTCGTAGGCACGCGCCAAGAGAGCGTTGGCCTGGATTCCGATGGGATCCCTGAACCCGAGGTCGGCGCGCTCGAGTACGCTGATCGCCACAGGCGCATCCCCGGCTTCGAGGTGAAGCCGCCCGAGGAGAACGACCGCTTCGCGAGCCTGATCCGTGCCCTCGAACGAGTCCAAGAACGTACTGAGCTGAGCTTTGGCATCCTCGACCGCGGAGATCGCGATGGTCTGGTGAATCGACTCGAGACGGTTCACGGCCTGAATCGTCAGCGAGCGTTGGAAATTCACGTAATAGATGCCTCCAGCCACCAGGAGAACTGCTGCGACGCCGAGGAGCGTGAGCGCCTGCCTGTGTGTTCCGGCCCATTCGGTAAAATCGATAGCCCCCGCAACGAACGCGTCGTCTTGATCGTGCGATGTGCGGGGTGTGCGCCGGGAGGACGGATGGTGACGCTTGGACATATTGCGGGTTCAACTCCGTGAAAATATCCGCTAAAGGACTGGGAAACCTATCCTTACGCTAAATGAGGGTCAACGGGTGGCCACCTTCCTTCTGCGCTTTCTGGAAGCCTCGGTACCCGCCTTTCTGAGCGTCCCGGGTTTGTTGATGATCAGGCCGCGCGGCTGTTGCTTGAGCACGCCGTCGTAGATCCAGTCGTTGATGGCCGTGGTTACCGTGGAGCGGTGTGCGCCCGCGAGGTCGGCGAGCTCCCGGTGTGTAAACCAGTGGTCGAGTTTGATCCGTCGCCCGTCGTCCACTCCGAAACGGTATGCCAGATCCAGCAAGACGTCCGCGATGCGGGCCTTGGAAGAAAAACCCGAAGACGAGGAAATGAGCCGGGCCTCCGCAAGGTCGCGGTCATTACTGCGCAGGATTTGAGAAAGCGTCATGGGCGAGGCCCGAAGAGCCTTGAAAACCGCCGTACCTTTCAGGGGGAGTACGGTACAGGACGACCCCGCGATGGCCGTGTAGCGCCGAGGGACGTCGAGGGTCACAGCTTCCAGGCCCAGCAGCTCCTGGGGTCCCGCGATCCCGACGATGCGGCCGCAGTCGGCGCCTGTCTTCGGAAGGGTCAGCCGGACATGGCCCACCTGGACCAGCAATACCGCCGCCGAGGGCTCGCCCCGTCGGTAGATGACGGCTCCCTTTCGGTACGCCCTCGGTGTGGCCTTTTTGATCAGGGAGTTGAGCTTGCGGTCTCGCCGCGGAATCACCTGGAGAGGCATGTCAACGGCTCGCTACGAAAATGCCGGCTTGCGGTAGAGCCGGATTGCGGGATGAAAGGCCAAGACCGTTCCGATGGCGAGGAGCGGGAGCGAAACGAGCGCGGCCGGCCGGGGCCCGATGGCGTTGGCCAGAAAGCCAAAAGCGATCACGCCCACCGAACCCGTGGCCCACGCCAGACCCATGACGATTCCGGAGCCCACCGCCTTGCTTTCGGGCATGATCTCCTGGGCCATGACGATGACGGGAGGCATGAGCGCCAAGTTGAGAAACCCGGCCACGGCCGCGAACAGGAGCATCGACGCGGAGCCGCTGGGTAACCAGAAGGTGAAAAAATGGGCCGGAATCGCCAGCGCCGTCAATCCGGCGAGGAGCAAGGTGCGATCCATGTGGTCTGTGAGGATCCCCCCCACCAGGGTACCGGCCGCCTGGCCGCCCATGTAGACGCTCAGGATCACGGCGCCGGTCGCTTCGGACACGCCGTCCTGGAAAGAGATGATCGGCGACAGCGTCATGAACAGGCGTTGAATGAATCCGCTGAGGGCGCCAATTCCGAAAATCACGCCGATGGGACCTCGCAGACGCCGAAGGACCTCCTTGAGTGCCGGCGGGGGCACCGCGTTGGGATGGGGCCGATCCGCCGGGAGGACCTTGAAAATCAGGCCGCACACCAGGATTGCCGGGATCATCGCGATCCACATGCCATCCAAACCCACCACGGCCACGAGCCCGACCACGGTCAACGGTCCGACCGCGAAACCGAATAAGCCACCGAAGGCGAACAGCGACATCCGTAGACCACTCCCCTTCCCCTCCGCGGCTCCCCCGGACATGGCAGCCCCGGGCGGATGAAAAGCCGCGCTCCCCATCCCACCGGCGATCAGAATGAGAGCCAATACCTCCACAGACGGTGCGAGTCCGATGAGCGAAAGAAAGATACCTGAGACCAACGGTCCCCCGACTACGAAGAGCTTGCGGCCATATCGATCGGCGAGGTAGCCGGCGACGGGCTGGATGAGCGAGCCGGCGAGGGACCACGTCATCGCCAGACCCGCGGCTAGGGCGATCGACATCCCCAGGTTATCCATGAGCCGAGGCAGGAGCGGGCTGAGGAAGGACGAATAGAGGTCGTTGACGAAATGCGCGACGCCCACGGCCATCACGACGCGGCGGGTCCCACCCCGGGCGACCAGGAGCGTGTCGGTTTTTTCGGCACTCGTGACGGGCATGGCGGGCGGTTATTGGACTCGGTGTATGCGCACTTGCCGGCGGGCATGGAGTCTAGCCTGGCAGTGGGGCCTAGTCACCCCTATGGTGGGGTCCGCAATCGGGCGACGCCCGACGTCGGACGTAGGAGCCGATTCAGGGGAGCGGTTCCCACCGGATGGGGAGGACAGGGAGAAAATCATGGAGCGAGTTTTTGCCATCGCTGGTGCGGTTGCCGCGATGTCGGGGGTGATCGTGGGGGCGTTCGGCGCTCACGGGCTTCGCAGCCGCCTGAGCGCCGCCGATCTGGAAATATTCGAGACCGGTGTACGGTATCACATGTACCACGCGCTCGGGCTCTTCGCCGTGGCGTGGGTAGCGTCCCGGTGGCCCTCGGGGGCGGCAACGCTCGCCGGATGGCTGTTGATCGTCGGGATCGTCGTCTTCTCGGGAAGTCTGTACGCGCTGGTTCTCACGGGGCAGCGCTGGCTCGGAGCCGTCACGCCCGTGGGTGGATTGGCCCTGGTCGTGGGTTGGGGCGCCCTCGCTTGGGCTATTCTGCGTAGCTGAGTACCGCCGCTCAGGATGCACGACCAGGACGAAATCGACCACGCGCGCCGGCTGTTGGCCTCCGCCCGCCGGATCCTGATCCTCACGGGAGCGGGGGTAAGTGCGGAATCCGGCGTTCCCACGTTCCGCGGTCCCGAGGGGCTCTGGAAGAGCCACAGGCCGGAGGCCCTCGCGACGCCGGAGGCCTTTCAGGCCGATCCCAGACTGGTGTGGGAGTGGTACGGGTGGCGAAGAGAGAGAGTGGGGGCGTGCCGCCCCAACGCCGCCCACGCGGCGATCGCCCGTCTGACCCTCAGAAACCCCGATGCTCGACTCGTGACCCAAAACGTGGACGGTCTCCACGAATTGGCCCTGGAAGAGGCTGCGTCCGAGGAGCTTTCCCCGGGGGACTCGGCCGCTCCGAACCTACCGCATCGGGCCCTGCCAATCAGGCTTCACGGTTCCCTGTTTCGGGCGCGCTGCACCGGATGTGACGTTCGGACCCCGGATCGCGCCCCGGTCGATGCCACGAGCGAGGCCACCTTGCCACGGTGCGGGAAATGCGGGGCAATGTTACGGCCCGACGTCGTCTGGTTTGGGGAGGGGCTCGATCCCGAGATCCTGCGCGAGGCGACGGAAAGCGCGGAGACCGCGGAAGTCTGCCTGGTCGTGGGTACGAGCGGGCTGGTGCACCCGGCCGCCTCCCTGCCGCTCCTGACCAAAGAGTCGGGGGGCGTAGTCTTAGAGGTGAATCCGGAGTCTACCCCGCTGACGGAGATCGCCTTGGCGAGCATCCGAGGCCGAGCCGGGCAGCTTCTTCCGAGTTTGCTCGCGGTCGAGGCGGAGTCGTAACGGGATCGAACCAGACCCGGTGCCCCGGGTTATGCGTCCGGGCCGAAGACCGTGCCTCCCGCGCCCTGATACCGATAGCGAATGGTTGTGCAACCGGCCTGGGCGGCTGGGCAGTAGTAGCTCAGAATCTGGAAGACCGCGTACCGGCCGTCGGCCGTCCGGACGGCGAAGACATTGGGTTTTGGGCTCAGCACGTGGCTGGTCCAGCTGTACTCGTACCACTGCGTGGTCGCCGCGTTACTCACCTCGCGGCCGGGTGTGTTCACGGCGTACCCGGTGGTCGGAACGCTCGTCAGGGAGTCGAGCGAAATCATGCCGAGGTCGAGGATCCCGCCCTGCCCGGCAAATTCGATGCCGCCGTTCGCGAGGATCGTGAATCTCCGAAACGCCAGGTCACACCCCAGAGGGTCCGGAG